>NC_020504.1:1200000-1520805 GCF_000349325.1 Streptomyces davaonensis JCM 4913 | reverse complement strand
CTAGCTAGCTAGTCTTCGGGGCGGCTTCGGGGTGGGGGTGGGCTTCGGCGGTTCGGGGGTGGGCGTCGGGGTCGGGCAGGGCGTGGGCGGAGGTGGGGGCGGCGTCGGTGGCGGGCACGAAGGGGGAGTGGGCCAGGTGGCGCTCCCGGCGACCGCCACCGCCTCGGTGCCGCCCGGCCCGGTCGAGGCGTACGCGCAGGCGTCGGCCGCGGCCGGGGCGGCCGGTGCCCCCACGAGCAGCCAGCTCAGGGCCAGCAGCGCCAACACTCGGGCGGCGAGGGCGGAATGGGTCGATTCGGGTCCATGCACGACTCAGGATCCTGAGGTCAGGCGGCTACTCAGAAACCTTTCTCCTGCGGCGGATTGCCCCGAACGAGGGAAGGCGGCGGCGGGCGGTTTGATGGGCGGCCCACCGGGCGCCCGCCAAGTCGATCACCTGTGCGAGCGACGGGGTGGATCACAGGTTTTGGAAAGAAATTTGCGCCGCGATTGAACACGACCATGGTCCGGCTGCGTACCCAATGCTGTGCGGCGGCGCAGCAGGGCGCTGCAACACCCTTGTGATTATGGGGAGTTGAAGATGAAGACCTCGTGGCGGAGCGCCTCGCTCGTGGTGAGCGCCGTGGCAGTGCTGGCGCTGACGACGGCGTGCGGTCAGGAGACCACCCCGCCGGCGAGCAGCCAGAACGTCGGTGCGACGGCCGCGGCCGGGGGTTACGGATCCGCGGGTACGGGCCTGGGTACCGACGCCGATTCCGGTACCGCCGGGGCGGGTGCGCAGGGTGCCGGGACCGGCACCCAGGCGACCGCGGCCGGCGAGCTTTCCGTGTCCACCAACGCCGAGCTGGGCAAGGTGCTGACCGACAGCGCCGGGCTCACCCTCTACCGCTTCGACAAGGACACCGCGGAACCGCCGAAGACCAACTGTGACGGCGACTGTGCCACGGCCTGGCCGCCGGTTCCCGCGGACGACGCCAGCGCCGGCGCCGGGGTGGACGAGTCGCAGCTCGGGGAGGTCACCCGGGCCGACGGCACCAAGCAGCTGACCATCGGCGGCTGGCCCGCCTACCGCTTTGCCAAGGATGTCAACGCCGGTGACACCAAGGGCCAAGGTGTGGGCGGGACTTGGTACGCGCTGGCCCCCGACGGCAAGAAGGCCAAGGCGGCTTCCGACCTGCCCGGCCTGTCCACCCGCAAGGACCCCGAGCTCGGTGAGATCGTCGTCGACAAGAACGGCATGACGGTCTACCGGTTCATGAAGGACGAGGCCTGGCCGGAGCCGGTCTCCAACTGCACCGGTGCCTGCCTGGAGAAGTGGCCGGTGGTCGAGCCGGTGGCGAACAACGACACCAAGGGCGTGCAGAAGAAGGGCCTGATGAGCTTCACCCGCTCCGACGGCGCCAAGCAGCAGACCGTCAACTGCTGGCCCATCTACACCTTCGCCGGTGACAAGGCCCCCGGTGACACCAACGGTCAGGGCGTCGGCGGCACTTGGTACGCCGTGGCCCCCGACGGGAAGCCGATCGGCGCGCCTGAGAAGGAGTAGGAGGCGAGAGCTCGACGAGTGCAGGGCGAACGGTCAGCGCGCTGAACCCAGGTCCACCCCCTCCGGCACCGCAACGGAGGGGGTGGACCTGTGTGTTGGGCCGGGTCGGCCTTCGTCCCGTTGCGCATGATTCAGAACTCTGTGGAATGCTTCGGACGCATTTCGTTACGGAATCCCGTCCCGCGAATTCGGCACGTGCCGCAGGCAGTGACCGGGAACGGATGGTCAATTTCCGTTTCGGCTCGCCCCTTTGGCGGGCGATCAGTAGCCTCAGCTCGAACACTGGATCGCCTGAGCCTTGGAGAGGTAGATGGAGCGTCCCGCCTGGGCCCCACGGAGCATCGACATCTCGGTGCCGAGCGTCTCGCGAATCTACGACTACTACCTGGGCGGTTCGCACAACTTCGAGGTCGACCGGGAAGCCGCCCGCAGGGCCATGGAGTTCCTGCCGGGACTGCCCAAGGTGATGCAGGCGAACCGGGCGTTCATGCGCCGCGCCGTACGCTACGCCGCCGCCGAGGGGATCACCCAGTTCCTCGACATCGGCTCGGGCATCCCCACCTTCGGCAACGTCCATGAGGTGGCGCAGTCCGCCAGCCCCGAGGCGCGGGTGGTCTACGTCGACCACGACCCGGTCGCCGTCGCGCACAGCGAGGCGGTGCTGGACGGCGACGAGCGCACCGGCGTCGTCGCGGCCGATCTGCGCAAGCCGCACGAGATCCTGGCGAGCCCCCAGGTCGAGCGGCTTCTCGACCTGAACCGTCCGGTGGCGCTGCTGCTCGTTGCCATACTGCACTTCGTGGAAGACGCGGACGACCCGTACGGGGCGGTGGCCGAACTGCGCGACGCGCTCGCGCCCGGCAGCCTGCTCATCCTCACCCATGCCTCGTACGAGGGAATCCCGCTTCCCGCGGAGCGGGCCGAGGGCACGGTGGGCGTATACAAGGACATTCGCAACCCGCTGATCATGCGCTCGCGCGACGAGATCGCGCGGTTCTTCGAGGGGTACGACATGGTGGAACCCGGACTGGTGTCGATGCCGCGGTGGCGGCCGGACACCGCACCGGAGGAGGAGGATCCATGGGCCTTCTCCGGGTTCGCGGGCGTGGGGCGTACGGCGTGAGCGCGGAGCCGGACGGGCCGGAGGACAGACTGCGCCGGTTCGCGACGATCTGGAGCCGGGCCGTGTTCCCGGTGACCTCCACGTCGTCGACCCGGCCGGAGTTCGAGGAACAACTGCTGCCGCTCGCCCGCCGGTTGAGCCACGCCCTGCTGGCCAGGGCGTTCGACGCGGACGAGGCCAGGGCGGTGGGCGCCGCCCTGGTGGACGCGCACTGCACCGACCCGGAGGCGCTCAGCCGCAGCCTGGACTGCGTGGACGCCTATCTCGTCCTGTACTGCGGCGACGACAGCGCCCAGGAGGATCTGCGGGCCCGCAGCGGCCGGCTCCAGCACGCCATGGCCGCCGGGTTCGCCCAGGCGCTGCGCGAGCGGACGCTGGCCGAGCAGGAGGCGATCTCCGCGGCCGCCCTCACCGCGCAGGGCGTGGTGGCGCAGGCGCTGCACGCCAGCGAGGCCCGCTTCCGCGCGGTGTTCGAGGGCGCCGCCATAGGAATCGGCATCGCGGACCTCGCGGGCAACATACTGCAAGTGAACGGCGCCCTGGTGCGCATGTTCGGCGGCGCGGAGCAACTGGTGCGCGGCCGCAACGTCATGGAGTGGACGCACCCCGAGGACGCGCCGCAGGTCTGGAAGCTCTACGAGGAGCTGGTGCGCGGCGAGCGCGAGCACTACCACGTGGAGAAGGCGTTCTACCGCCCCGACGGAACGGTCCTGTGGACCAACCTCACCGTCTCCCTGCTGCGTGACCCCGACGGCAACCCCGAGTACCAGCTGGCCCTCATGGAGGACACCACCGAGCGGCGGCTGCTCAACCTGCGGCTGCGCTACGAGGCCACGCATGACGCGCTCACCGGGCTGCCCAACCGCACGCTGTTCTTCGAGCGCCTGGAGAAGGCGCTGGGCGCGGGGGAGGGCCAGCGGTTCGGGCTGTGCTACCTCGACCTGGACGGCTTCAAGACCATCAACGACAGCCTCGGACACGCCGCCGGTGACCGGCTGCTGGTGGAGGTCGCCGACCGGCTTCAGGCCTGCGCGACCGCGCCCGGCGAGATGGTCGCCCGGCTCGGCGGCGACGAGTTCGTCGCGCTGACCACCGGACCCGACACCGAGCGGGAGGTCGACGAGCTGGCCGCCCGGATCATGAACGCGCTGGTCGCCCCGATCACCGTCGACGGCCGGGCGCTGACCGTGCGCGGCAGCATCGGCATCGTGGAGGGTCCGGCGGGGGAGCGCAGCCCGGCGGAGGTGCTGCGCAGCGCCGACATCACGATGTACCGGGCCAAGTCGGCGGGCGGCAACCGCTTCGAGCTGGCCGACCCGGAGGCCGACGCCCGCGCGATCACCCGGCACGGGCTGACCACGGCGCTGCCGACCGCCCTGGACCGGGGCGAGTTCTTCATCGAGTACCAGCCGCTGGTCCACCTCGGCGACGGCAGCGTGCGCGGCGCCGAGGCGCTGGTGCGCTGGCTGCACCCGCAGCACGGCGTCCTCGGCCCGGACCGGTTCATCCCGCTCGCCGAGCACACGGGCCTGATCGTTCCGCTCGGCCGCTGGGTGCTGGAGCAGTCGGTGCGCCAGGCCCGGGACTGGCGCGACCGGCACGCGGAGGCGGGCCCGCTGCGCATCAACGTCAACCTCTCGCCGTGCCAGCTCACCCACCCCGGGCTGGTGCAGGACACGGTCGAGATCCTGGAGGGCGCGGGCGTGGACCCCGACGCGCTCTGCCTCGAAGTGACCGAGTCGGCGCTGATCGGCGCCGACGACGACCTCCTCAAGCCGCTGCGCCGGCTGGCCGAGATGGGCGTCGACATCGCGCTGGACGACTTCGGCACCGGCTACTCCAACCTCGCCAACCTGCGCCGCCTGCCGGTGAGCGTCCTCAAGCTGGACCGATCCTTCACCCAGAGCATGCAGCAGTTCCCGGCGGACCCCGTCGACCTCAAGATCGTCGAGGGGATCGTTTCCCTCGCCCACAGCCTGAACCTCGCGGTCACGGTCGAGGGCGTCGAAACCGGAGCCCAGGCCGAGCAACTCCGCATACTCGGCTGCGACACGGCCCAGGGCTGGTACTACGCCCGCCCCGGCCCACCGGAGCGCCTGCACGAGCTGGCGCTGGTGGACGCGACGGGCTGAGCCGCCACGGTCGTACGAGAGTTCTGGGCAGGCTCTAGTAGGGCTTGGTCAGGTTCGTATGGGTGTGGGTATGTCCCGGTGGCAGGTGGGGCAGGCGCCGGCCCAAAGGGCGAGGAGTGTCTGTAGCTCGCGGACGACTTGGTAGAGGCTCAGGCCGGCGCTGCTTCTTTTGGGGTCCGGGCCAGTCGTTGCAGCGTGCAGAAGGCGTGCGCGACGGAGACGAGGGTGACGTGGTGGTGCCATCCGTTCCAGGTCCGGCCCTCGAAGTGGGCGAGTCCCAGGGCCTGTTTCATCTCCCGGTAGTCGTGCTCGATGCGCCAGCGGAGTTTGGCGAGGCGGACCAGTGTGGTCAGGGGCATGCCGGAGGGCAGGTCGGACAGCCAGTACTGCACCGGCTCGCTCTCGCCGGCCGGCCATTCGGCCAGCAGCCAGCACACAGGCAGTTCCGGGCCGTCGACGTGCTGGCGGACCTCGCGTCCGGCGGGCCGGATCCGCAGCGCCACGAAGCGGGAGTACATCCGCTTGCGGCCGGAGCGGCCGGTGCCGGGCCGGGAGCCCTCCCGCCACTGCACCGGCCGGGCCGCCTTCCGGCCCGCCGCGATGACCAGCTCCTTCACCGGCCGCGGCTTGTCGGGATACTTCGCCACCGGCGGGCGTCCGGACCCGGAGTGCGGTTCGGCCACCGGCACCGCGTCGGCGGGCTGGGCAGACAGCGTGGTGGAGATCCCCACCACGTAGTTCAGGCCGCGTTCCTGCAGTCCGTTCCGGAACGCGGCGGCGTCACCGTATCCGGCGTCCGCGACGGCCAGCGGCACCTCGATGCCCCAGGAGCGGGTCTCGTCGAGCATATCCAGGGCCAGCTGCCACTTCTCCACATGCCCGACATCGTCCGGGATACCGCAGGCTGTGCGGCGGGCGACCTTGTCCGCATCGGCCTTCGGCGAGGCGGGATCCCAGCTCTGGGGCAGGAACAACCGCCAGTTGACCGCCGCCGAGGCGTGGTCGGACGCGAGGTGGAGGGAGACGCCGACCTGGCAATTGGTGACCTTGCCGGCCGTGCCGGTGTACTGCCGCGACACACACGCCGAGGCAGTCCCGTCCTTGAGGAACCCTGTGTCGTCGAAGACGAAGGCGTCGGGCCCGATCCTCTCCTCCATCCGCCAGGCGAGCTGGGCCCGGATGTGTGCCGGGTCCCAGGGACTGGTGGTGATGAAGTTGGCCAGTGCCTGCCGGTTCCCGTCCTCACCCAGGCGGGCGGCCATCGGCTCGACCGATTTACGCTGCCCGTCGGTCAGCAGCCCCCGCAGATAGACCTGCCCCCACCGTCGCTGATCCCTGCGCGCAAACGGCTCGAACACCTCCGCCGCGAACGTCTCCAACTCACCACGCACCAACGCAATCTCGTCCGGAGTCACACACTCTCAACGCCACACCGGCCCAGCAGGACACGCAACACCACAACCGACCTGACCAAGCCCTACTAGTGCTCCAGCAGCATGCGCTGAAGCTCTCGTGCGGCGCGCGGTGGTGCCACGTCACTGCGGTGGGCCAGTGCGATCGTGCGGTGCAGGCCGGGGCGGGCCAGTGGGGTGACCCGTAGGCCCCGGCCTGCCCGGGCCGCCACCATGCGTGGGACCACGGCCATGCCCAGACCTGCCCGGACGAAGCCCAGCACCGCGTCCATCTCGCCGCCCTCGACGGCGAAGTCCGGTTCGAAGCCCTCCGCGCGGCAGGCGGCGACGGTGAGTTCGCGCAGGTCGTAGCCGTGCCGGAACATCACCAGGCGCTCGCCCTCCAGATCGGCGATGCGTACCGTCCGCTTGCCATGGCCCGGTTTGGCGGCGTCGGGGGAGGAGACCACCACCAGGTCCTCGCGCAGCAGTTCCACCGTGGCCAGCGCCGGGGACGGGGTCGGCAGGGGCAGCACGACCAGGGCCAGATCCAGCGCGCCGCGCGCCAGATGGCGTACCAGGTCGTGGGAGCCGCCCTCCTCGATCATGAGGCGGATGCCGGGGTAGCGGTCGTGGAAGGCGCGCAGGACGTCCGGCAGCAGGCCCGTGCACAGGCTCGGGGTCGCCCCCAGCCGGACCCGACCGCTGCGCAACTGGACCAGCTCCTGGACTTCGAGCCGGGCTGTATCCGCGTCGGCCAGGATGCGCCGGGCCAGCGGAAGCAGCGCCTCGCCGGCGTCGGTGAGCGTGATGTTGCCGCGGGCCCGCAGGAACAGGTCGGCGCCGAGCTCCCGCTCCAGGGCCTTGATCTGCTGGGACAGCGACGGCTGCGCCACGTGGACCAGGTCGGCGGCCCGGGTGAAGTGGCGGGTCTCGGCGACCGCCACGAAGTACTGGAGCTGCTGGAACTGCATGGCCCTCACGATAGCCGTTGGCTATGGAAACGAGCCGGAGGATGTCTTGGACCGATCGGGCAGTCGCCCCCTAACTTCTAGTGACATGGCTCTGGCAACGCGGACGGACCGACGACCGTCCATGGCACGCACGGTGTGGGACAGCTCCGTCGGCAAGAAGACCGTCATGGCGGTCAGCGGGCTGATCATGCTGTCGTATCTGGTCGTCCACATGATGGGAAACCTGAAGATCTTCTTCGGGGCCGGTGAGTTCAACGAGTACGCCCACTGGCTGCGCACGGTCGGCGAGCCCTTCATGCACTACGAGTGGACGCTCTGGCTGGTCCGGATCGTGCTCGTGGTCGCGGTGATCGCGCACGGCGTCTCCGCCTACCAGCTCAGCCGCCGCGACATCAAGGCGCGGCCCAGCAAGTACGTGCACAAGAAGCCGCGGGCGAGCTACGCCACCCGCACCATGCGCTGGGGCGGGATCATCCTCGCCCTGTTCATCGTCTGGCACCTCCTCGACCTGACGACCGGCACCGTGCACTCGGGCGGCTTCGAGGAGGGGCGCCCGTACCAGAACGTCGTGGACACCTTCTCCACCTGGTACGGCAACGTCATCTACATCGTCGCGGTCCTCGCCGTCGGCATGCACATCCGGCACGGCTTCTGGAGCGCCGCCCAGACCCTGGGCGCCGGCAGCCGCAGCCGCGACCGCGCCCTGAAGACCGTCGCCAACGTTCTCGCGCTTGTGCTCACCTGCGGCTTCCTCGCCGTGCCCGTGGGCGTCATGACCGGAGTGGTGAGCTGAGATGACCTACACCGACTACCTGACCGGCGAGCCGGTCGTCGACTCCAAGGCGCCGCAGGGCCCCGTCAACGAGCGCTGGGACAAGCGCCGTTTCGAGGCCAAGCTGGTCAACCCCGCCAACCGCCGCAAGCACACGGTGATCGTCGTGGGGACGGGTCTGGCCGGCGGCTCCGCCGGTGCCACCCTCGCCGAACAGGGCTACCACGTCGTCCAGTTCTGCTACCAGGACTCCCCGCGCCGCGCCCACTCCATCGCCGCGCAGGGCGGTATCAACGCGGCGAAGAACTACCGCAACGACGGCGACTCCGTGCACCGCCTGTTCTACGACACCGTCAAGGGCGGCGACTTCCGGGCCCGTGAGTCCAACGTCCACCGCCTGGCGCAGATCTCGGTCGAGATCATCGACCAGTGCGTCGCCCAGGGCGTGCCGTTCGCGCGTGAGTACGGCGGTCTCCTCGACACCCGCTCCTTCGGCGGTGTTCAGGTGTCGCGGACCTTCTACGCCCGTGGCCAGACGGGCCAGCAGCTCCTGCTCGGCGCCTACCAGGCGCTCAGCAGGCAGATCGCCGCGGGCAACGTCGAGATGCACCCGCGGACCGAGATGCTCGACCTGATCGTCGTGGATGGGCGGGCGCGCGGGATCGTGGCCCGGGATCTCATCACCGGCAAGATCGACACCTACTTCGCGGACGCCGTCGTCCTGGCGAGCGGCGGCTACGGCAACGTCTTCTACCTGTCGACGAACGCCATGAACTCCAACGCCACCGCCGTCTGGCGGGCGCACCGGCGCGGCGCCTACTTCGCCAACCCCTGCTTCACGCAGATTCACCCCACCTGCATCCCGCGCACCGGCGACCACCAGTCCAAGCTGACGCTGATGAGCGAGTCGCTGCGCAACGACGGCCGGATCTGGGTGCCGAAGGCCAAGGGCGACGACCGGCCCGCCAACAAGATCCCCGAGGACGAGCGCGACTACTACCTGGAGCGCATCTACCCGTCCTTCGGCAACCTCGTGCCCCGTGACATCGCCTCCCGCGCCGCGAAGAACGTCTGCGACGAGGGCAGGGGAGTGGGTCCCGGCGGCCAGGGCGTCTACCTCGACTTCGCCGACGCCATCAAGCGCATGGGCCGCAAGGCCGTCGAGGCGAAGTACGGCAACCTCTTCGACATGTACCAGCGGATCACCGACGAGGATCCGTACCAGGTGCCGATGCGGATCTACCCCGCCGTGCACTACACGATGGGCGGACTCTGGGTCGACTACGACCTCCAGACCACCATCCCGGGCCTGTTCGCGGTCGGCGAGGCCAACTTCTCCGACCACGGCGCCAACCGGCTCGGCGCCTCCGCGCTGATGCAGGGCCTGGCCGACGGCTACTTCGTGCTCCCGGCCACCATCAACGACTACCTGGCCCGCAACCCGCACCAGGAGTCGGTGACCACCGAACACCCGGCCGTCCAGGAGGTGTTGACCGAGACCGAGGACCGGATCGGCCGCCTGCTCTCGGTGGACGGCGACCGCACCCCGGACTCCTTCCACCGCGAAGTCGGCGAACTCATGTGGGAGTTCTGCGGCATGGCCCGCAGCGACACCGGGCTGCGCAAGGCGCTGGAGCGCATTCCGCAGATCCGTGAGGAGTTCTGGCGGCGGATCAAGGTGCCCGGCACCGGCGAGGAGTTCAACCAGTCGCTGGAGAAGGCCAACCGCGTCGTCGACTACCTGGAGCTCGCCGAGCTGATGTGCCTCGACGCGCTGCACCGCGCCGAGTCCTGCGGCGGTCACTTCCGAGAGGAGTCGCAGACCGCCGACGGCGAGGCCGAGCGCCGCGACGAGGAGTTCTCCTACGCGGCCGCCTGGGAGTTCACCGGCACCGGCGAGGCGCCGACCCTGCACAAGGAAGACCTGGTCTTCGAGTACGTCCACCCCACTCAGCGGAGCTACGCATGAAGCTCACCCTGCGCGTCTGGCGGCAGAAGAACGCCGACGCCGACGGCGCCATGTCCACGTACGACGTGGACGGCATCTCCTCCGACATGTCGTTCCTGGAGATGCTCGACACGCTCAACGAGGAGCTCATCCTCAAGGGCGAGGACCCGGTGGCCTTCGACCACGACTGCCGTGAGGGCATCTGCGGCGCGTGCTCCCTGGTCATCAACGGCGATGCGCACGGCCCCGAGCGCACGACGACGTGTCAGCTGCACATGCGGTCCTTCAAGGACGGCGACACGATCGACATCGAGCCGTGGCGGGCTTCCGCCTTCCCGGTGATCAAGGACCTGGTGGTGGACCGGTCGGCGTTCGACCGGATCATCCAGGCCGGCGGTTACATCACCGCGCCCACCGGGGCCGCCCCGGAGGCGCACGCGACGCCGGTGCCCAAGCCGGACGCCGACTTCGCCTTCGAGCACGCCGAGTGCATCGGCTGCGGCGCGTGCGTCGCCGCCTGCCCGAACGGCGCGGCGATGCTGTTCACCTCCGCCAAGGTCAACCACCTCAACGTGCTGCCGCAGGGCGCTCCCGAGCGGGAGAGCCGGGTGCTGGACATGGTGGCGCAGATGGACGACGAGGGCTTCGGCGGCTGCACGCTGACGGGCGAGTGCGCGACCGCGTGCCCGAAGGGCATCCCGCTGGTCTCCATCACGAGCATGAACAAGGAGTGGCTGCGGGCGACCCGTAAGTCCGCGAAGCGGTAGGCACACAGACGTTCGCCGTATTGGTGCGGACGGGCGGGGCCGGGAGTGGTGCTCCCCGGCCCCGTCTCGCCTTTTCCACGACCGGCTACGACCGCTCAGCGCAGGAAGTCGCGCCGGATCAGCGTGCTCCCCAGCGCTGCCGCCGCCGCGCGTACCGCCGTCGCCTGGGCCTCCGGCCGGAACCTGCTGGTCGGCCCGGCCACGCTGATCGCGGCGAGGGGTTCGTCCTGGCGGCCGAGCACGGGCGCGGCCACGCACACCAGGCCCACCGCCGACTCCTCCCGCTCGAACGCGACCCCTGTTTCCGTCACCCGCTGCAACTGGCGGCGCAGCATGCCCGGCGCCACCACGGTGTGCGGGGTACGGCGCTCCAGCGGCCCGGTGAGCACCGCGCGCCGCAGGTCCGCGTCGGCGTGGGCGAGCAGCGCCTTGCCGATCGCCGTGCAGTGCAGGGGCATCCGCCCGCCGGTGCGCGAAGGCACCCTGGCCTGCCGGTGTCCGCCGATCTTGGCGACGTACACGACGTCATGGCCCTCGCGCAGGCCCAGGTGGACGGTTTCGTGGGTGCGCTCGTAAAGGTCCTGGAGGAACGGCATCGCCACCTCCAGCAGGCTGCGCTCCAGTGAGGCGAGCATGCCGAGTTCGAAGAGGCCGCCGCTGAGCCGGTAGCCGCCCTCGGCGCGCTCCAGCAGCCGGTTGGCGACCAGTTCGCCGGAGAGCCGGTGCACCGTCGCCTTGTGCAGACCGGTGCGTTGGACCAGGTCGGCGAGGGTCACGACGTGGTCATCGGGCCGGAAGGCGCGCAGGATCGTGACGGCCTTGCCCAGCACCGTGTTCAGGTCGGCCGTGTCCGTCATGTCCGCCAGCGTATCGCTGAGCGAGACGAAGTGCTGGTTCGCTGTTCCGCCCGACCGCACAGTGAAGGCGTGAACGACAGCAAACCGCTCGCCACCGCGAGCCCCTCCGACATCGTGGCCGCGGCCGAGCGCATCGCCGGGGCCCTCGCCTCCGGGGTGCCGTGCGCGCCCGTGCGGGACCTGATCGGCCGGGACGACCTGGCCGCCGCGTACGCCGTGCAGGCCGTGCTGACCGAGCGGCGGATCGCCGCCGGCGCGAGGGTCGTGGGCCGCAAGATCGGGCTCACCTCCGAGGCCGTACAGCGGCAGCTCGGCGTGGACCAGCCCGACTTCGGAGTCCTCTTCGACGACATGGCGTATGCCGACGATGACACGGTCCCCTTCGGCCGGGTCCTCCAGCCGCGGGCCGAGGCGGAGATCGCGTTCGTGCTGGGCGCCGACCTGGCCGACGGGCCGCTCGACCGCGAGCAGGTCCGCGCGGCGATCGCCTACGGCGTGCCCGCGCTGGAGATCTGCGGCAGCCGGATCGCGGGCTGGGACATCAGCTTCGCTGACACGGTCGCCGACAACGCCTCCGCGGGCGCGTACGTGCTCGGCGAGGAGCGGCTGAAGCTCGACGAGTTCGACCCGGTGGACGTCGCCATGTCGATGAGCATCAACGGCGAGGAGGTCTCCACCGGTTCCGGCGCCGCTTGCCTCGGCGACCCCGTCGAGGCGGTCGTATGGCTGGCCCGCACCGCCCGTGAACTCGGCGAGCCGCTGCGCGCGGGCCAGGTCGTCCTCTCCGGCGCCCTCGGCCCGATGCGCCCGGCCGCCGCCGGCGACACCGTCACCGCCACCCTGTCCGGCCTCGGCGCCGTGACGGTCCGCTTCAGCGAGGGAGCAGAGGGAGCAGCATGAGCAGGACGAAGGTCGCGGTCATCGGCTCGGGCAATATCGGCACCGACCTGATGATCAAGGTGCTGCGGGGTTCACGTCACCTGGAGATGGGAGCCATGGTCGGCATCGACCCCGCCTCGGACGGGCTGGCCCGCGCCGCCCGGCTCGGGGTGCCCATCACCCACGAGGGCGTGGACGGGCTCCTCGCGCTGCCGGGCTTCGACGACATCGAGATCGTCTTCGACGCCACCTCCGCCAAGGCCCACGAGGTGAACGCCGCCAAGCTGCTCCCGCTCGGGAAGCGGCTGATCGACCTGACCCCGGCCGCGATCGGCCCGTACGTCGTCCCGGCCGTCAACCTCGACGAGCACCTGGACGCGCCCGACGTCAACATGGTCACCTGCGGCGGCCAGGCCACCATCCCCGTCGTCGCCGCGGTCGGCCGGGTCGTGCCGGTCGCGTACGCCGAGATCATCGCGTCGATCGCGTCGAAGTCGGCGGGCCCCGGCACCCGCGCCAACATCGACGAGTTCACCGAGACCACCTCGGCCGCCATCGAGCGGGTCGGCGGCGCGCGCCGCGGCAAGGCGATCATCGTGCTCAACCCGGCCGAGCCGCCGCTGATGATGCGGGACACGGTCTTCTGCCTGGTCACGGCGCCGGACCCGGCCATGCACGAGGAGATCAGGCGGTCGGTGGAGAAGATGGTCGCCGACGTCGCCGCGTACGTCCCCGGCTACCGCCTCAAGCAGCAGGTGCAGATCACCGAGATCCCCGCCGACCAGCCCGTGGGGACCTTGCTGCCCGGCTCCGACGCCCGCCCCACCCACCAGGTGTCGGTCTTCCTGGAGGTCGAGGGCGCCGCCCACTACCTCCCGGCCTACGCCGGAAACCTCGACATCATGACCTCCGCCGGCCTCCAGGCCGCGGAGCGGATCGCAGCACGGAAGGCGGGCCGCTGATGGGCACCCCGATCTTCGTCCAGGACGTGACCCTGCGCGACGGCATGCACGCCGTACGGCACCGGATCACCCCCGAGGACGTCCGGCGCATCGTCGCCGCGCTCGACCGGGCCGGAGTCGACGCGATCGAGGTCGCGCACGGCGACGGCCTGGCCGGCGGCTCGGTCAACTACGGCCCCGGCTCGCACACGGACTGGGAGTGGATCGAGGCGGCGGCCTCCGTGCTTCAGCGCGCCCGCCTCACCACGCTGCTGCTGCCCGGTGTCGGCACCATCCACGAGCTGAAGCGCGCCCACGACCTCGGCGTGCGCTCGGTCCGTGTCGCCACGCACTGCACCGAGGCCGACATCGCCGCCCAGCACATCGCCGCCGCGCGCGAGTTGGGCATGGACGTCTCCGGCTTCCTGATGCTCTCCCACATGGCCCCGCCCGAGGAACTGGCCGAGCAGGCCAAGCTGATGGAGTCGTACGGCGCGCACTGCGTCTACGTCACCGACTCCGGCGGCCGGCTCACCATGAACGACATAGCCGCTCGGGTACGCGCCTACCGCGATGTCCTGGACGCGGAGACCGAGATCGGCATCCACGCCCACGAGAACCTGTCGCTGTCGGTCGCCAACTCCGTCGTCGCCGTGGAGAACGGGGTGCGCCGCGTCGACGCCTCGCTCGCCGGGCACGGGGCGGGCGCGGGGAACTGTCCGCTGGAGGCGTTCATTGCGGTCGCGAACATCTCCGGGTTCGAGCACGGCTGCGATCTGTTCCGGCTCCAGGACGCCGCCGACGACATCGTCCGGCCGCTTCAGGACCGTCCGGTGCGGGTCGACCGGGAGACCCTGACCCTGGGGTACGCCGGTGTCTACTCGTCGTTCCTGAGGCATGCGGAGGCCGCCGCGGCGCGGTACGGCATCGATGTGCGGGAGATCCTCATGGAGTGCGGCCGGCGCGGGCTCGTGGGCGGCCAGGAGGACATGATCGTCGACATCGCGCTGACGCTCGTGGCCGAGCGGGCTGCCTGAGGGGGGCTCAGCGCGTGGCGAGGAGGGCCTCGCCGAGGGCCGCCGTGGCGTCGGCGAGTTCCTCCATGAACTGCGCGATCGGTTTGCCGTCCGCCGATTGCAGCGACACGAACGCCCCGTCGAAGCCGCCCATGCAGAAGTGGGCGAGCGCGTCGGCGACCCGGTCGGCGGCGGCCTCGCCCTCACCCGCGAACGCGGAGCGGATCATGACCCGCATGTAGGCGCGGCCCTCGTCCCGGACGGACTGCACGGTCGCCAGCGCCTCCGACGCCTCGGCCGCCTCATGACTCATCACCAGTACCAGGAGCAGCCGCAGGAACTCCTCGCGGTTCTCGATGACTTCGCCGGTCCGGCCCAGGTACCAGCGCAGGCGCTCGCGCGGTGTGCCGCCCTCGGGCGGGGTGCGGTGCGCCTCGCGCATCGCGTCGAAGAAGCCCTGGGCGCCCTGCGCCATGACGGCGGAGAGCAGTCCCGCCTTGGACTCGAAGTGGTGGTAGAAGGCGCTCTTCGGCAGGCCCGTCTCCTTGACGAGCGTCGACATCGACGTGCCGGCGTAGCCGCGCACGGACATCACGCGTGCGGCCGCGTCGAGGATCTCCTGCCGTGAGCGGCGACCGCGGCGGTTGCTGGTGTGCGCTCTCGGCGCGGACGTGTCCACCTGCCGAAGTCTAGGCGGCCCCTGACGAGCGGTGATCCACCGCTGATCAGGGGCCGTCGTGGCTTATCACGAAATCATGCAAGAACTCTTGACATGCGACGGACGCGGCTTGCTAGCCTCCCAGAAATGGACCGACCGATCGGTCCAAAACTTCCGTACGGGACGTGCGGATGGGACAACGGAGTCAGCGCATGACCCACAGCTACGACGCGGATGTCGCGATCGTCGGATACGGCCCGACCGGTGTGATCGCCGCCCTCACCCTCGCCGGCAACGGCGTCAGTGCCCTCGCCCTGGAGCGGGACAAGGACCTCTACCCCCGGGCCCGAGCCGTCACCGTCAACGACTGGACGATGCGGATCTTCCAGGACCTCGGTGTCGACGAGCGCGTCGAGAAGAAGATCGACCCGCAGCGGGCGCTGCGCTGGATGACGTACGACGGCACCGAGATCATGCGGATCGAGCACCCGCCGTCCACGCTCGGCCGCAAGCCGCGCTTCTACAACATCTACCAGCCGACCATGGAGGCCGAACTCCGCGCGGCCGCCGAGGAGTCGGGCGACCGGATCAGCGTCCGGTACGGCGCCGAGGTCACCGACATCGCCCAGGACGCCGATGGCGTCACCCTCACCACGACCGACACCGCGACCGGCGAGAGGCGCACGGTCCGCACCCGGTACGCGATCGCCGCCGACGGCGGCTCCAGCCCCACCCGCGGCCGCATCGGCTGCCGACTGGACGGCGACACCAACCACGTCACCTGGGTGGTCGTCGACTGCCGCGTCAAACGCTGGTGGCCCGACCGCGACTTCCTGACCTTCTGGTCCGACAGGGAGCGCCCGGTCGTCGACATCGCCCTGTCCGCGGGCAACCACCGCTGGGAGATCCCCCTCAAGCCCGACGAGTCCCCCGAGGACTACCCGACGAGCACCGAGGTGTGGCCGCTGCTCAAGGCGCTCGGGGTGACCGAGGACGACGTCGAGATCCACCAGCACGCCTTCTACCGGCACCACGTCCGCATGGCCGACACCTGGCGCCAGGGCCGGGTCTTCCTGGCCGGCGACGCGGCCCACCTGATGCCGCCGTGGGCCGGTGCCGGGATGCAGACCGGGATGCGCGACGCCCACAACCTCGGCTGGAAACTCGCCCGCGTCATCAAGGGCGAGCTGCCCGAGCGCTGGCTGGACACCTACGAGGCCGAACGGCGCCCCAACGCCGCCTTCTACACCGGCCTCGCGGTCGGCCTCGGCCGGGTCATCAAGCGGGAGGCCTCCGAGGAGGAGCAGGCCGCGATGAACGCGGTGCCCGAGAACACGGTCACCCCCTACGAACCGCCGCTGACCGCCCCGCCGGTACTGGCGGCAGGCTGGCTGCGCGGCCCGCTCGGCGACGCCAGCATCGTCGGCCGGATGGTGCCGCAGCCCACCGTCGGCGACACCGCCGGCCGGATGGCCCTGCTCGACCACCTCCTCGGCCCCGGCTTCGTCCTGCTCGGCGACGACATCGACCCCGCGAGCCTGCTCACCCCCGAGGAGAGGGCCGACTGGGACGCGCTCGGCGCCCGCTACGTCGCCGTGCGCCCGAAGACCGCGTACACGCGCGGCCCGCACGAACTCGTCGATCTCGACGAGTCGTTGCTGCCCTGGCTGCGCCGCTACGGCGCCCGCGCCGTGGCCCTGCGCCCCGACCGGTTCGTCGCCGCCGCCGACGTCAGCGGCCTCGCCGCCCCCACCCTCTGAGAGAAGGAGTCACACAGATGTCCGGAGTCAAGGAACTCGGATACGTCGTCTACGAGGTCAGCTCCCTCACCGACTGGGAGCACTTCGGCGTCGACCTGCTGGGCATGCAGTACGGCGAGAAGACGGCCGACGGATTCACCCTGCGCACTGACGAGAAGGCCCACCGCTGGGTCGTCACCGAGGGCCCCGTCGACGACCTGGTCGCCACCGGCTACGAGGTCTCGGACGCCGCCGCCCTGGATGCGCTCGTCGCGAAATTGCGCGCCGCCGACGTCGAGGTCGCCGAGGGCGACGACGCGCTGGCCGCCGCCCGCAAGGTCGACCGGATCTTCATCACCGCCGACCCGATGGGCAACCGTGTCGAGCTGGTCACCGGCCTGGCCGACGCCGCCACGCCCTTCGAGTCCGCGAAGCTGCTCGGCGGTTTCGTCACCGGCGCGGGCGGCGCGGGACACCAGGTCCTGCTCGCGCACGGCGTCTCCCGCGAGACCTACCTCGGCTTCTACCTCGACCTGCTCGGCTTCAGGATCAGCGACATCATCGTCGAGGAGCTCGCCCCGGGCGTCGTCGCCGACCTGATCTTCCTGCACTGCAACGGCCGCCACCACACCGTGGCCTTCGGCGACCTGCCCTCGCCGAAGAAGACCCACCACTTCATGGTCGAGGTCACCGACATCCGCGACGTCGGCCTCGCCTACGACCGCTGCATGGACGCCAAGCAGCCCTTCGAGATGACCCTCGGCATGCACCCCAACGACCAGATGTTCAGCTTCTACGTCTTCACCCCCTCGGGCTTCAGCATCGAGTACGGCTGGGGCGGACTGATCATCGACGACGAGACCTGGGAGGTGAAGACGCTCGACAAGCTGCACAGTTGGGGCCACCGCCCGCCCGGCGTCGTAGCCGACCTGCTCGCCGCCGCGCCCGCCCCGCACGGAGAGGCCCACTGATGACCCTCGACCCGAACACGATCGCCCGCACCGTCCAGACCCAGGACTGGAAGCTCCGCTGCTACGAGGCGGGCTCCGGCCACCCCGTCGTCCTGCTGCACGGCAGCGGCCCCGGCGCGACGGGCTGGAGCAACTTCGCCCCGAACATCGAGGCACTGGCCGAGCACTTCCACGTGTACGCCGTCGACATGCCCGGCTGGGGCGAGTCGTCCCCGGCCACTGTCGATCAGCTCGACCACGTCACGGCGGCGATCCAGTTCCTGGACGCCCTCGGCATCGACAAGGCCGCGTTCGTCGGCAACTCGATGGGCGGCCAGACCTCCCTGCGGCTGGCCACCGAACACCCCGACCGCATCTCCCACCTGATCACCATGGGCCCGCCGGTCGGCCGGATGCCCACCCTCTTCGGGCCCGGAGGCGGCCCCTCCGAGGGCCTGAAGGTGCTGATCGAGGCCTACCACGACGCCAGCCCGGAGAACATGCGCCGCCTCGTCGAGATCATGGTCTACGACAAGGCCCGCTTCGCCACGCCGGAACTGTGCCAGGCCCGCTCGGACGCCGCGCTCGCCCGCCCCGACCACCTGCGCAACTACGTCGACGGCCTGCCCCAGGGCGCACCGCTGCCCAAGTGGGTCGAGCCCGAGCTGCTCCCGGCCATCCAGGTGCCGACCCTGCTCATCCACGGCCGTGACGACCGCGTCGTCTCCTACGAGACCTCGCTGTTCCTTCTCGCCAACATCCCGAACAGCCGTCTTGTCGTGCTCAACCACTGTGGTCACTGGGCGATGATCGAGCACGCCGACGAGTTCAACCGGTTGGTCGTGGACTTCGTCACGAACAACTGACCTGCGGGCGAGCGGGGTCGGGAAGGTGGTGCTCCCCGGCCCCGCTCCGCCTGTCCGGCCTCGGTACGCTGCCTGCATGATCACGGGAAGTCAGCAGCAGGGGCCGTTCGTTGAGGCCGTCGCGCGGTTCGAGGCCGCCGTGCGGGAGCAGGAGCCGGAGCAGGCGGAACGCGCCTTCGGGGAGATGGGCCGGGCCTACCGGGACGCGGCACCGCAGGAAATGGCGCAGGCCGCCCCGCGCCTGGCCGCGCTGCTGCCCGAGGTGCCGCCAGGGCCGCGCGGCACCATAGCCGTGCTCGTCGGCGCCTGCGTGGAGAGCGGTGCCGACCCGAGGCCCTGCGCGCCGCACATCTTCGTGGAGCTGGCCGAGAACCTGGCCGCCGCCGGGGAGTTCGCCGAACGCTGGGCGGAGACCGGCGGCGGGGACTTCCCCGATCCGGAGTCCGGCGAGGTGGATCCGGCGGTCTTCGAACGGGTGGGACCGGAGGCGGCACTGGCCTGGCTGTCGATGCCCCAGTGGGAGATGGCGTGCGTCGCCATGCTCAGCGACCCCGCCGTGCGCACCGCGCTGGACGGGTCGCTGCGAGCCCGGCTGCTGCGCGGGATACGGGCCGTGGCGGAGGCGTCGGGCCACGAGTTCAAGTGCCTGACCTACGCCCTGCTCGTCCTCGACGACGAGCCGCTGGTCGTGCTGCACCGCCCCACCGGCACCGGCTACCGGATGCGGATGAGCGGAATCGGCGACAACTTCCAGTTGCACACCCTGCTCGCGGACGTCCTCGTCGGCGGCGGCCATGTGCCCGGCCGGGCCCCCTCCCCGCAGGAGGCGGCGGTGTGCCGGGACGCGCCGGGCCAGGTGCACACCGTGGGATCGTTCAACCTGGTCGCACCCGGCGGGGAGTGGGTGTGGAACGAGGGCACGCCCACCGACATCCCGGTCGTCGACGGTGTACGCCTGCTCGTCCTCGACCCGCCGGCCTACGAGCGCAGCTGGCCGTCCGGCCGCTTCTTCCCGCGCATGACGGGAGACCTCGTCCTGGAGCGGGTTCTGGACGCCGCGGAGACGCGCTACTGGCTGGAGGGTTGCGAGCCGCCCAAGTGACGGTGTCCTGACCGTTCCGTTCAACAACCCCACATCCGCGCTCCTGGCGATGGTCACGCGGACGACGCCCTGCGTCGGAAGAACTGTTCCGGCCGCTCAATCGTCCCCGGCCTGTGACCAGGAGTCAGCCCATGAACGGCGTTTCCACGCTCGACCGCCCCGCGCAGCCCGCGGCCCCCACCCGCTACACCGTCACGCTCGCCCGCACCGAGGACGACGTACGGGCCGCGCAGCGGCTGCGGCACGACGTCTTCGCCGGAGAGATGGGCGCCCTGCTGTCCACCCCGCAGCCGGGGCACGACATCGACGCCTTCGACGCGTACTGCGACCACCTGCTGGTCCGTGACACGGTCACCGGCCAGGTCGTCGGCACCTACCGACTGCTGCCCCCGGACCGTGCCGCGGTCGCCGGGCGGCTGTACTCGGAGGGCGAGTTCGACCTCGCCCCGCTGGACCCGATCCGCCCCGGCCTGGTCGAGGTCGGCCGCTCCTGCGTCCACCCCGACCACCGGGACGGCGCGGTCATCGGCCTGATCTGGGCCGGTATCGCCCGCTACATGGTCGACAACGGCCACGAGTGGCTGGCCGGCTGCTGCTCCATCCCGCTCGCCGACGGCGGCGCCCTCGCGGCCGGCACCTGGGACCGGGTACGGGACAAGCACCTGGCGCCCGAGGAGTACCGGGTCCGCCCGCTGCACCCCTGGAACCCGGAGAGCGTCACCCGCCCCGAGGGCCGCACCGAACTGCCCCCGCTGCTGCGCGGCTACCTCCGGCTCGGCGCCTGGGTGTGCGCGGAGCCCGCCCACGACCCGGACTTCGGGGTCGCCGACCTGTACGTGCTGCTGTCGATGCGCCGGGTCAACCCGCGTTATCTGAAGCACTTCCTCTCGCTAGTCCCGGCCTGATGAGCCTGCTGCGCACGGTGCCCGTCGGCGGACGGGCGCTGACCGACCGGCGGGCGCGCCGGGCGGCCGCCGCCGCGGTGCCCCGTCCGATCGTGCCGACCAGTGCCTGGCTGCCCACCGCGCCCTGCTCCCCGCAGGTGTGCGTCGCCTCCGCCCGCTCCCTGGCGGACGTGCCGCGCGCGGTGCTGCGGATCGGGGCGCTGCTGGTGACGCTTCTGGTGGGTGTCGGTCTGCTGCCGGTGTTCGGTCTCGTTCCCGTCTCCCGGCGGAACGCGCTGATCCGCGGGTGGAGCCGGGCCGTGGTCCGGGCCGCCGGGGTGCGCGTCCGGATCACCGGCACGGCGGCGCCCACCGGGGGCCTGCTCCTGGTCGCCAACCACATCTCCTGGCTGGACATCCCGCTGCTCGCGGCGGTGCGTCCGGCCCGGATGCTGGCCAAGGCGGAGATCCGGCGGTGGCCGGTGGCGGGCGGGCTCACCGCGGCCAGCGGTGCCTTCTTCATCGAGCGGGACCGGCTGCGGGCGTTGCCCGACACGGTCGCCCGGATCGCCGGGGCCCTGCGCTCCGGCGCCGCGGTGGTCGCCTTCCCCGAGGGCAGCACCTGGTGCGGCCGCGCCCAGGGACACTTCCGCCGGGCGGTGTTCCAGGCCGCACTCGACGCGGGCGTCCCGGTCCAACCGGTGCGGCTGCACTACCGTTTCGACGACGGCCCCGCGTCCACGGCACCCGCCTTCGTCGGCGAGGACTCCCTGCTCGCCTCCCTGTGGCGGGTGGTCACGGCCCGCCGCCTGGTGGCCGAGGTCGAGGTACGGTCCGAGATCCCGGCGGATGCCCACACCGACCGCCGCACCTTGGCCCACGCCGCGGAGCCGGGTCCGTCGGGAGGTGAACTCGCCTGGGCGCACGCGGCATTGGCAACCCATCAGGTGACCAAGACGGTCCAGGCCGCGGTACGGCAACCGGGCTGACCGCCCACGCCCCGCGCCGCTACAGCAGGATCGGGAACCAACGAGACCGGTACTCGCCACTGGGGATGTGCAGCCAGCCCGCGGGCCAGTCGTCGTCGAATCCCTGCAAGTCCGCCACGAGCAGACCGTTGACCGTATGCCCCTGCGACTCCAGAAAGCCCTGTATCACCGCGCGGGGGTCCGCCTTCAGCTTCTCCCGCGACGCATCATCGAGGTCAAGCTCCAGCTTGTAGACCTCGACCGTTTCCTCCCCGACCTTTGTGAGGGTCCCGCGAACCTCAGCATCTTCGGCCATGGCAGCCTCCGTGCGTCGTCGTGGTTTGGGCTCGATTCCCAGTGTGCACCGGCCCCACGAGTGCGCAACTGTGCCGGGCTCTCACCATGTCCCGCCCATCGCACGGATCAGATACGCCGCCGTAGCGCTCCCCTCCGAACGCGCCACCTCCCCCGGCGGCCCCGCCGCCACGATCCGCCCGCCAGCGTCGCCGCCGCCCGGGCCCAGGTCGATCACCCAGTCCGCGCCCGCCACCACCGCCATGTCGTGCTCGACGACGATCACGGTGTGGCCGGTGTCGACGAGGCCGTGGAGTTGGTCCATGAGGACCTCGACGTCGGCCGGGTGGAGGCCGGTCGTCGGCTCGTCCAGCAGGTACAGCGTGTGCCCGCGACGCCCCCGCTGGAGTTCGCTCGCCAGTTTGATGCGCTGGGCCTCGCCGCCGGACAGTTCGGTGGCGGGCTGGCCGAGTCGTAGGTAGCCGAGGCCTACGTCGAGGAGGGTGCCGAGGCTGCGGGACACCGCCGGGGTGTCCGCGAAGAAGTCCGCCGCCGCCTCCACCGTGAGGTCCAGCACCTGCGCGATGTTCCGCCCCCGGTACGTCACTTCGAGTGTCCCGGGGTTGTAGCGGTCGCCCCCGCAGTCCGGGCACGGCGCGTACGTGCTCGGCAGGAACAGCAGCTCCACGCTCACGAACCCCTCGCCCTGGCAGGTCTCGCAGCGCCCTCCGGCCACGTTGAAGGAGAAGCGGCCGACGCCGTAACCCCGGTCCCGGGCCTGGCCCGTGGCCGCGAACGCCTTGCGGACGACGTCGAACAGGCCGGTATAGGTGGCGAGGTTGGAGCGGGGAGTGCGGCCGATCGGTTTCTGGTCGACGCGGACCAGTCGGCCCACACCGGACAGCTCCTCCGTGATCTCTCCGATGAGCGTGGACTTCCCCGAGCCCGAGACCCCGGTGATCGCGGTGAACACCCCGAGCGGGAACTCGGCGGTCACCGCGCGCAGGTTGTGCCGGGTGATCGGGCCGACCTTCAACTGCCCGGCGGCGGCGCGCACTTCACGTACTGGCGCGGGGGAGCGGTCGAACAGGAAACGGGCCGTTGCCGACTCCGCCACCGTGGCCAGTCCCTCCGGCGGTCCGCTGTACAGCACCTGCCCGCCGTGGTCGCCCGCGCGCGGGCCGACGTCGACGAGCCAGTCCGCGCCGCGCATCACGTCCAGATGGTGCTCCACCACGAACACCGAGTTCCCGGCCGCCTTCAGCCGCTCCAGCACCGTCAGCAGCGCCTCCGTGTCCGCGGGGTGCAGTCCGGCGGACGGCTCGTCCAGGACGTAGACGACACCGAAGAGTCCGGAGCGCAGCTGGGTGGCGAGGCGGAGGCGTTGCAGCTCGCCCGCCGAGAGGGTGGGGGTCGACCGGTCGAGGCTGAGGTAGCCGAGACCCAGCTCGACGACCGGGCCGATCCGGGACCTGAGCTCCTCGGTGAGCACCCGGGCCGTCTCCGTGTTGCCGTGCAGGGTGTCGGCCAGCTCCAGCAGTGGCAGTGCGGCCAGTTCGGCGATCGTACGGCCTGCGAAGGTCACCGCCAGCGCCTCGGGCCGCAGCCTGCCGCCCCCGCACGCCGGACAGGGAGCACTGGCCAGGAACCGTTCCGCCTTCGCGCGCAGGGTCGCGCTCTTGGAGTCGGAGAACGTCTTCATGACATACCGTCGGGCGCTCATGTACGTGCCCTGGTACGGCCGTTGGATGCGGTCCGCGTCCCGCACCGGATGGACCGTGACGACCGGCTGCTCGTCGGTGAACAGGATCCACTCCCGCTGCTCGGCGGGCAGTTCGCGCCAGGGCCGGTCCACGTCGTACCCGAGCGCGTCGAGGATGTCGCGCAGGTTCTTGCCCTGCCAGGCCCCGGGCCACGCGGCGATCGCGCCGTCCCGGATTGACAGTTCGGGGTCGGGGACCAGCAACTCCTCGGTCGTACCGTGGACTTGGCCGAGGCCGTGGCACTCCGGGCAGGCTCCGGCCGCCGTGTTGGGCGAGAAGGCGTCCGAGTCGAGCCGCTCGGCGCCCGGCGGGTAGTCGCCCGCGCGGGAGAACAGCATGCGCAGGGAGTTGGAGAGATTGGTGACCGTGCCGACCGAGGAGCGCGAGCCGGGTGCCGAGCGGCGCTGCTGGAGCGAGACCGCGGGCGGCAGACCGGTGATCTCCCCGACCTTGGGCGCGCCCACCTGGTGGATCAGCCTGCGCGCGTACGGCGCCACCGACTCGAAGTAGCGGCGCTGCGCCTCGGCGTAGACCGTGCCGAAGGCGAGCGAGGACTTCCCCGAGCCGGAGACTCCGGTGAACACGGCCAGCACGTCCCGGGGGATGTCGACGTCCACGCCCCGGAGGTTGTGCTCGCGGGCGCCCCGGACACGGACGTACGGGTCGTGGGCGTCGTGCATGAGGAGCTCTCCGTACGCGATGGGGGCAGGGGACAAACTCCGCGATTCTATGCCACGGGCTTCCTCACGGCCCGAACGTCCATACGTTCCCCACCGGCCGCCCGTCCCGCCGCAGCACCGTGCCGAGCAGCTCGGTGAGCTCCTCCTCGACCTCGGCGACGAGCTCCGCGCCGAAGACGCAGAGCGACTCCTCCCGGAAGTTGCCGTAGGTGCCCATGCGCAGGTCCCAGCTGACCTGGATGACATTCTCGTCGGGGAGGTAGGAGTAGCCCGGCCACGGGGGCTGGCCGGGGCCGCCGACCCGGGTCGGGTCGCAGACCGTGCCGTTGATGTACCACTTGAGCCGGTACAGCCGGTCCCCGCGATGCCCGCAAGCCCTGAGTCCGCGGGCGATGGCTGCCTCCACCTGGCGCAGCAGCGGGTCGCGCCAGTCCTCGATGGCCTCCATGTGCCAGGTGACCGAACCGGGCGGCTCGGTGATGCCGTCGTAGGCGGTCTCGTAGGTGACCTCGAACCGCTTCTCGAAGCGCCGCCAGATCTCGTCGTGCTCGGGGTCGGAGAACAGCTGCTTCGAAGGGCGCTCGCGGGCGGGCTCCCCGGGTGGCGCCCATCGGTAGGTCGTGACTTCGGCGATCTCCTGGAACCCGGCCGCCAGATGGACGGGGACGAGATCCCCGCTCGCCTCGGCCACCACGTAACGCGTCGGCGGTTGCAACCACGCTCGCCGGCCCTTCCACGCGGCCGCCGCGTGCAGCAGCTCGCGGCGCGGCCCGCTGATCCCGCCGATCGAGGTGAATTCCGTGCCGTGGACCTTCTCCAGCCAGACCAGGTCCAGCAGGCGGTTGTAATGCCACAGTGCCTGGACGTCCATGCCGAACTCCAGCTCGGACACTGGCCGACGCTGCTCGGGCGCCGCCTCGGCGAGCCGGAGGATCCGGTCCTCGTCCTTGGGCGGGAGCCCTGCCCAGTACGTCCGCAGTTCCACGTCCGTCGTCGGCACGTCGTTGACGTCGGCTATCAGCAGGGAGCGCGGGGTCCCCGGAGTGAAGCCCGCGTCGAGCAGGGCTTGGGCGAGGCGCGGCCCGTCGTGGGAGTACGCGTTCCAGGTCACCGGCTCCACGCGCTCGGCGAAGTCCTGCTGACTCCGGCGGACCAGCCCGGCGAGGTCCTCGACCTCGGAGAGGTCCCCGTGGTCCACAACGCCATGGGTGCCGTAGTGGACGCGCACCAAGGGCCCGTCCCGCTCGGCGACCACGCCGAACACCTCGGGCACGCGTCCGCGAATCTGTGTGTCGTACATCGCCCACAACGCCGAGGCGTCAGCGGTCACTCAGGAGCCCCCAGGGTTCACTTCACGATCCCGGCCAGCCGCCGGTACGAATCCAGCAGTGACCTACGGTCATAGGTGCTGGTCGTGACGAGGATCTCCTGGGCGCCCGTCTCCTTCAACAGGATTTCCAGCTCGTCCGCGACCTGCTCCTCGGTGCCCGCGAGGTGCCCGGCGAGTCCGCCCTCGTAGAAGCCCCGCTCCTTGGCGGTCATGGTGAGTGCCTCGACGCGCTCGGCGGGCGGCAGCGGCGGGAAGGTGCCGTGGGTGCGGGAGTACGCCATCGACCAGGCCTCGGGGATGAGCAGCCGGCGGGCCTCCTCGGGGGTGGCGGCCACGGCGATGGTGCCGGAGATGACGACGTACGGTTCCGCGGCCCAGGGGGAGGGGCGGAAGTTCGCGCGGTAGTGGTCGATGCCGCGCTGCATCTTGGCGCGGTTCCTGAGGTCGCCGATGACCATCGGCAGGCCCGCGCGGGCCGCGATCGCGGCGCCCTCGCCCATCGCGAGCACGAAGGGCGGCACGGTCAGGCCCTCGCTGGGCCGGGCGTGCACCCCGGTGGGCGAGGTGCCCTGGAACCAGCCCAGCAGTTCGTCGAGTTGACCGGCGAAGTCGTCGGCGACGTCCTTGTCCCGGCCGAGCGCCCGGCGCACCCCGTCGGTGAAGCCGACGGAACGGCCGAGGCCCATGTCGATGCGGCCGGGGAAGAGGGACTCCAGCACCCCGAACTGCTCGGCGACGACGAGGGGTTGATGGTTGGGCAACATCACGCCGCCGGTGCCCACCCGTATGGTGCGGGTGGCCGAGGCGACGGCGGCCGCCAGTACCGTCGGGGCGGAACCGGCGACCCCGGGCACCCCGTGATGCTCCGAGACCCAGAACCGGTGGTAGCCGAGTTCCTCCAGCTCCCGCGCCAGCGCGACGGTGTCCCGCAGGGCCTCGCCGTTCGTGTGGCCCTCGCGGGTGCGGGAGCGGTCGAGGACGGAGAAGCGGGCCTGCGCGATCACGGAACTCATGCCTGGTTCAACACTCGGCGGCCCGCAGGATTCCTCACGGCGCAATGTTGTGGTTCAGACGGAACAGGTTCTTCGGGTCGTAACGCCGTTTGAGACTGGTCAGGCGGGCGTGGTTGTCGCGGTAGTTGGCCTGGACGCGGTCCTGGTCGTCGCCGTCCATGAAGTTGACGTAGCCGCCCTCCATGGAGTGCGGTGCGAGTGCCCCGTGGAAGGCGCGCACCCAGGGCTTCTGGGCCTCGCACTCCTCGCGGGTGGTGAGGGTGGGGCTGAGCGCGATGGAGTAGTCGGCGTCCCGGTAGGAGAAGGCGGTGTCCTGCGGCGCCACCCGGTGGCAGGCCCCGTCGATGGGGAAGACGACGGTCACGCTCTGGATGGACGGGGTGCTGGCGCCGTACTCGACGAGGGTGTCGATCGCGCCGTCCGGCATGCCCTGGGTGAAGGCGCCCTTCCAGTAGTGGTAGAGCCCGGCGGGCACCAGGTCGTCGAAGAGGGTGTTGATCACCGGGTAGGGCATGCGCTCCAGGAGTCGGCCGAGCACCGGCCCCAGGGACGCGATCCGCTCACGGATGCGGTCGTCCTCGTCTTCCGGCCCGGTCCAGCAGGTGACGACGCCGCAGAGCGGGCGTCCGTGCCAGCGTTCGGGCAGGAACGGCAGCGGCGGTCCGAGGCCGACCACGAACAGGGCGCCGAGCCGCTCGTCCGCTTCGGCGATCAGCTCCCGGTAGCGGCGGATCACATCGCCGTCGAGCGGGAAGAAGGTCGGCCCGCCGAGGATGTCGGCGATGGGGTGCAGCCGGTACGCGAAGGACGTGACGACGCCGAAGTTCCCGCCGCCGCCGCGCACCGCCCACATCAGGTCGCTGTGCTGTTCGTCCGTGCAGGTCACGAAGGATCCGTCGGCCGTCACCAGGTCGACGGAGACCAGGTTGTCGCAGGCCAGACCGCACTGCCGGTCCAGGTAACCCATGCCGCCGCCCGTGGTCAGGCCGCCCACGCCGGTGGTGGAGACGACCCCGCCGGTGGTCGCGAGGCCGAAGGCGTGCGTGGCGTGGTTGACGTCGGCCCAGGTGCAGCCGCCCTCCACCCACGCCGTGCGGGCCTGGGGATCGACGCGGATGCCGCGCATGCGGCCGAGGTCGAGCACGACACCGCCGTTGCAGGTGCCGTAGCCGGGGACGCTGTGGCTGCCGCCCCGTACGGCCAGGGGCAGGTGCTGCTCGCGGGCGAAGTCGACGGTGGCGATGACGTCGCCCGTGTCCACGGCCCTGACGACGATCGCGGGGCGCCGGTCGTGCATGGCGTTGTAGACCTTGCGGGCCTCGTCGTAGTCGGGCTCGCCGGGGCGGACGAGGTCGCCGCGCACGGCTCCGCGCAACCGGTCCAGCAGTTGGTCGTCCAGGGTGGAGGTGTAGGTGGCCATGACCGTCACCGGCTCTCAGTGTCTCGGCGTCTCGGCGTCTCGGTGTCTTGGTGTCGGGGGAGGGGTACATCACCGGTCTACGCCGGGGCGCCGGGCGGCCTCATCGCCGTAACGGCCCATTTCCGGGTCCCGCGCATGGGCAGAACGGCCCATCGCGGGTCACGCCAGGCCGTGCGTGCAGGCGTACGCGGTGGCCGCCGCCCTGGACGAGACGTCGAGCTTGGCGAAGATGTTGTTGAGGTGCCGGGCGACGGTGTGCTCGCTGATCACCAGTTCCGCGGCGACGGCCCGGTTGGTGTGGCCCGCGGCGACCAGCCGCAGCACCTGGATCTCGCGCTCGGTGAGCCCACCGGGCTGCCGCCTGCGCACATCGGCGAGCAGGGCCGACGCCCGGCGCGCGTCGGGTACGGCGCCCAGTCGCCGGAAAGTCTGCTCGGCCGCCCTCAGCTCCATCCGGGCACCCTCGTCGTCCCCGGCGGCGCGGTCGGCGGCGGCGAGCGTCATCCGCACCTGGGCGACCTCGTAGGGGACGTCCAGCGCCAGCCAGAGCGTCAGCGCCCGGCGCAGCAGGGGCAGCGCACGGTCCGGATGCCGGGCCGCGAACGCCACCGCGCCGGCCGCCGCCGCGGCTGCCGCGTGCAGCACGGTCGTCTCCGAGCGGCGCCGCCGCTGCCACTGCTGGGCCAGCGTCTGAAGCTCCCCGGTCGCCGAGCGCGCCGCGTCGAGCCGGCCGAGAGCGAGGGCGATCTCGACCTGGGCGACGAGCAGCCGGCAGCGCCCGAGCGGCTCGTTGTCCTCCTCCCGGTCCGCCAGGGCCAGGTTCAGTGCGGTCGCCGAGGCCTCGGCCTTGCCCTGGGCGAGCCGCAGCAGGGCGAGACCGGGCTGCGGGTCGCGGCCGTACTCGTGTGCGCGGTCGTAGGACTGCTCGGCCGCGGCCAGGTCCCCGCGCCGACGCTGGATCTGCCCGATCAGGTAGAAGGCCTCGGCGGCCATCCGCCGCTCGTACGGCAGCAGTTCCTCGACGGTCCGCGCGGCCTCGGTCAGGGCCTCGGCCCAGTTGCCGCGCAGCTCCAGCACCTCCGCCCGATGCACCCGGCACAGCCCGCGGAAGTTGTTCTCGGCGGGCATGGCCGCGCACCACGCCATGGCCGCCTCCGTCCACTCGGCGGCGCGTTCGAGGTCGACGCAGGCCATGGACTGCTGAAGGCCCAGGCAGTAGACCCACCCGGTGAAGAAGGAGGTCAGCTCGCCGGCCATGGCCGCGCACATCGCGTCGTCCAACAGGTCGAGCCCGTCGCCGACCCGTCCCTGCGCCACCAGGACACCGGCCTGCGTCTGCACGCCCAAGGCAGCCAGATCCGGGCTGCCGCAGCGCCGGGCCATCGCGGCCATCCGCCGGGCCGAGACCATCGCCTCCTCGAACGCTCCGCGCGCCTGCGCCTCCTCGGCGTCGATCCAGACCAGGTAACACTGCTCCACGCACTCCGGCTCGTCCCGCAACTGCCGCCGGGCCCGCCGCAGCCAGCCCGCAGCCAGCGCCGAGCGCCCGGCCAGCTGGTGCTCGTAGAAGAGCAGCCAGGCCATGTGCCCCGCCCGGCGGGCATTGTCCGTCGCCACATACCCGGCGTAGGCCCGCATACGATGCACGATCGACTCATCGACCCGACTGCCCCACCAGGCGGCATCCGCGAACGCGGCGCAGTCGTCCGGGGTGAGCCGCGCGGTGTCCACGTCGCTCAGCAGCCGATACGCGTCGGCCCACGCCTCCCGCGCCACGGCGTCCCGGGCACCGCGCAGAGCCTCCGCCGCCGTGTCGACCGTCCGCTCGCTCACCCGCGGCTCCCTTCTCGCGCACTGCGAGAGCCGGATCGCCTTCTTCCAGGATAGGCGGGAGGGGCCTGCGCGGCGGTCGGCGAAGGGACCGCCGCAGCCTCCTCCCTCAGCGGGCCGCCGGTTCAGCGGCTGGCGGCGAGGGCCGCGAGGACGGCGTGGATGAGGCGGGAGACGTAGGCGTCGTCGGTGGGGCCGCCCACCGCGAGCATCCTGAAGTACAGCGGGGCGCCGAAGAGGTCGACGGCCAGCGCGATGTCGATGTCGGGGGGCAGCTCGCCGCGGTCCACCGCCTGGCGCAGCAGGGCCGCCACCGCCGCGCGCCGGGGGGCGAGGACCGACTCGTGGAGCGCCTCGCGCAGGGACGGGTTGCGGGCCGACTCGGCCACCAGATCGGGGACGATCCGGCCGACGAGCGGGTGGTGGAGATCGGCCATCGTGTCCCGGACGAAACGCTCGACGTCGTCGTGCAGGGAACCGGAGCCGGCCGTCTCGGGCAGGTGTGCGGCGGCGGCCTCGGAGACCAGCTCCACCACCATGGCCTCCTTGGCGGGCCAGCGGCGGTAGAGGGCCGCCTTGCCGACGCGGGCCCGGCGGGTGACGGCCTCCATCGACATACGGGCGTACCCGGTCTCGGCCAGTTCCTCGAACACGGCGCGTCTGATCGTCTCGGTCACGGATTCCCGCAGCATCGCCGAGCCCGTGGGCCCGCGGTCGAGTGCACTCCTGCTGGTCGACTCCACGGCGGGACATTAACACCGGACGGAACGGTTGCGTTCCGTCCGGGCCGGGAGTACGTTCCCGCCGAGACGGAACGGACCTGTTCCGTTCCGTAGGGGGAGAGGGGGCCCGGTGAGGCCGCGCATGACCCTGGAGGCCGAGACCCGGTCGGCCGAGGCGGACGGAACCCGGCGCCGGGCCCGCACCGTCCTGGCGGTGCTGGCCCTCTTCATCGTGATCAATGCCGCCGACAAGGCCGTGCTCGGTCTGACCGCGGGCCCCATCAAGGACGAACTCCACCTGACGGCAACCGAGTTCGGGATCATCGCCAGCAGCTTCTATCTGCTGTTCAGCCTCTCCGCCGTCTCGGTCGGCTTCCTCGGCGACCGTATCCGCCCCCGGCCCCTGCTCACCGCGCTCGCCCTGGTCTGGGCGGCGGCGCAACTGCCGATCCTCCTCCCCGCCGCCGGATTCGGCGCGCTCGTCGCGACCCGGGTGATGCTGGGCGCGGGTGAGGGGCCAGGCTATCCGCTGGCCAACTACACGGCCTTCACCTGGTATCCGGAGAAGCGGCGCGCGCTGCCGTCGGCCGTCGTGGTCGCGGGCGGCGCGGGCGGCACCGTCCTGGCCGCCCCGCTGGTCGTCCTGGTCAGTGAAACCCTCGGCTGGCGGGCCGCGTTCGGCCTGCTCGGAGCCGTGGGCCTGCTGTGGACCGCGCTCTGGCTGCGGCTCGGCGGCAGCGGACCGTACACCGCCCGGCTCGGCCCCGCGGACGAACCGTCGGAAGCGGCGTACGACGCGGCCGACGACATGGTGCCCTTCTGGCGCATCGTCACCACCGGTACCTGGCTGGGTGCCACCCTCTCCACCTTCGCGGTCCTGTGGACCCTCGCCCTCGGCTTCGCCTGGGTACCGCTCTACCTGGAGGAACAGGCCGGGTTCAGCGACGGGGAGATCAGCGGGATCGTCGGCCTGCCCGCCCTGTCGATGGCCGTGCTGGTGCTCTCCGCCGGGGCTCTCGCGCACCGGCTCCTGCGGCGCGGGGTGTCCGCACGGGTCGCCCAGGGACTGCTGGGCGCGCTGCTGCCGCTGCTCGCCGGGGCGTGCCTGCTCCTGATGACCCGGGCCCCTGCCGCCGCCCTGCTGCCGCTGCTGGTGGTGGCGTTCTCCGCGGGCAACGGCCAGACCCCGCTGACCAACGCGGCGATCGCGGACATCTGCCCGCCCGGCCGGCGCAGCGCGGCCCTCGGACTGTCGTACGCCCTCGCTGCCCTCGCCAGTCTGATCGCCCCCTACGTCACCGGACGGATCATCGACGCGGCGCCGAACGAGGCCACCGGCTACGCCCGGGCCTTCGACCTGACCGCCTGGCTGCTGATCGCCGGGGCCGTGCTCTCGATGCTCCTGATCCGGCCCGACCATGACGCCCGGGCCCACCGCCGGAAAGCGACCGCGTCCACCACGAAGGCACAGCCCTCAGCGAAGGAGTGACCCCCGTTGCCCGTAGACATCGCCGTCGTCGAAGGGGCCCGGACCCCGATCGGCCGGTACAAGGGAGCACTGGGCCGCATCCCCGCCCACCGTCTCGCCGCCCTCGTGATCCGGGCGGCGATCGCCCGGGGCGGGGCGGAACCCGCCGCCGTGGACGAGGTCGTCCTCGGCTGCGTGGGCCAGGTCGGCCCCGACGCCTTCAACGCCCGGCGGGCGGCTCTGGCCGCCGGGCTGCCCGTGCGGACCACCGCGTACAACGTCAACAGACTGTGCGGGTCCGGTCTCCAGGCCATCTGGTCGGCCGCGCAAAGCCTCACGGTCGGTGGGGTGGACCTCGTCGTGGCCGGCGGGAACGAGTCGATGACCCGTCAGCCCCTGCTGGACTACAGCGAGCGCGCCGCCGACGAACTGCCCGGAGCATCCCAGGTCGACGGCACCCTCTCCTTGCTCACCGACCCCTTCGGGCAGTACCCGATGGGCATGACGGGCGAATTGGTGGCGGACCGGTACGGCATTTCGCGCGAGCGCCAGGACCGGTGGGCCGCCGAGAGCCAGCGCCGGGCCGCCGTCGCCGTCGACGAGGGGCGATTCCGTGACCAAGTCGTCCCGGCCGACACCGCGGACGGCCTCGTCGAGCGGGACGAACATCCCCGGCCCGGCACAACGGTGGCGAAGCTGGCGGCCCTGCCTCCCGTGTTCGCGCAGAACGGCACGATCACCGCCGGGAACTCCGCCGGAATCAACGACGGCGCGGCGGCCGTCCTGCTGACGCGCACGGCCGACCTCGGCCCCGGCACCACGCCGCTGTGCCTCCTGCGAGAAGTGGCGGTCACCGCTCTCGAACCGGAGATCATGGGAGTCGCCCCCATGGAGGCGATCAGCGCCCTGCTGCGCCTGAGCGACCTCACCCTCGACGACATCGACGTGATCGAGCTCAACGAAGCGTTCGCGGCCCAGGTCCTCGCCGTCATGGACGGCCTCAAGCTCGACCCGGACCGGGTCAACCCGAACGGCGGGGCGATCGCCCTCGGCCACCCCATCGGCGCCACCGGAGCGGTGCTGCTGCTCAAGGCGGCCCATGAACTGCGCCGCACCGGCGGCCGGTTCGCCGTGATCACCATGTGCATCGGCGGCGGCCAGGGCATCGCGGCGCTGATCGAGAACCCGGGTGCGATCCGATGAGCGGCTACGCCTGGTACCCGGCTCGCGAGCACACCGAGCACAGCAACATCGCGGCCTTCTGCCGCGAGCATGGCGTCGAGGGCGGCTACCGCGCCCTGCAAGCCAGGTCCGTCGCCGACCCCGAGTGGTTCTGGGAGCGGGCCGTGCGGGACATCGGCATCGTCTGGCACGTGCCCCCGCGGCGCGTCCGCGACGACACCGGAGGCATCGCGTTCACCCGCTGGTTCCCGGGCGGGCGCACCAACCTGGTGGACTCCTGCCTGGGCCGCCAGGTACGGCAAGGGCGCGGCGGCGCCCCCGCACTGCGCTGGGAGCGCGAGGACGGCACCCGCGGAGTGCTCACCTACGGCGAAGCGGCCACCCAAAGCGCCCGGATGGCGGGCCGGCTGCGCGAACTGGGGGTCACGGTCGGCGACCGGGTGGCCGCGTACCTGCCCCCGGGGCCCGAGGCCTTCGTCCTGCTCTTCGCCTGCGCGCGCATCGGCGCCGTCCTGGTCCCCCTGTTCTCCGGCTTCGGAGCCGAGGCGATCGCCGTGCGGCTCGCCGACGCCGAGCCTCGGGTCCTGGTGACCGCGACAGCCTCCGTCCGGCACGGACGCCGCCACGACATGGAGAGCGCCGCCCGCACGGCCTTGGAGAAGGCGTCGTGCGTACGGCATCTCGTCGTCGTCCCGGAGACGGCGAGCGCGTCCGGACCGCCCGGTACGACCTGGCAGGGGCCGGCCGCCGCCGAGCCCGCCGGAACCGTCTCGCTCGCCGCCGACACCCCCTTCCTCCTGCTGCACACCTCCGGCACCACCGGCCGGCCCAAGGGCGCCGTCCACACCCACGGCGGTTTCCCGGCCCAAGTCGGCAGTGAGACGCGGTACAACCTCGACCTGCGGCCGGACGACGTCGTGTGGTGGGTGACCGACCCGGGCTGGATCATGTTCCCGCTCGTCGCCGTCGGAGCGACCCTCGCCGGTGCCTGCGTCCTGGCGTACGAGGGCGCGATCGACCATCCGGGCCCCACCCGGCTGTGGCGGCTGCTCGACGACCACGAGGTCACCGTGTTCGGCAGCTCGCCCAGCCTGTCCCGCATGCTGAGGGGACGCGACCTGCCGCACCCGGGGGCACCGGGCCGGCTGCGGATCCTCGGCTCCACCGGGGAACCGTGGACCGAGGAGGCGTGGCACTGGTACTTCGCCGAGTTCGGCGGCAAACGCTGCCCGGTGATCAACATCTGCGGCGGCACCGAGGTCGGCGGCTCCCTGCTCGCCTCCGCGCCCACCCTGCCCCAGTCGCCCTGCGGTTTCGCGGGCCCGTGCCTGGGCATCGACGCGGCCGTCGCGGATGCCTCGGGCGCCGAGCCGCCCGAAGGACAGGCCGGAGAGCTGGTCGTACGGCAGTCGTGGCCCGGCATGACCCGCGGGCTGTGGCGGGCACGCGAACGGTTCACCCAGGCCTACTTCGACCGGCGGCCGGGCCGCTGGGCGCACGGTGACCTCGTCTCGCGGACCGGCGAGGAGTGGTTCGTCCACGGCCGCCTCGACGACGTCATCAAGGTGGCCGGCAAACGCCTCGGACCCACCGAGGTGGAGGAGACGGTCCTCGGCGACCCGGCCGTCGGCGAGGCCGCCGCGGTCGGCATACCGCACCCCGTCAAGGGCGAGGCCCTGTGGTGCTTCGCGGTCCCGGCCGCCGACAGGCCGCTCGGCGCAGCGGAGTGCGAGCTGATCCGCGCACGCGTCGCCGACGCCCTCGGCTCCGCGTTCCGGCCCAGCCGGGTGATCGCCGTGCGCCAACTGCCCAGGACCCGCAACGGCAAGGTGATGCGGCGCCTCATCCGCGACGTGGTCACCGGCGAGGAGCCCGGCGACCTGTCCACCCTCGTCAACCCCGAGAGCCTCGACGCCCTCCGTACCGCCGTCCAGCAGATCCCGGACCACTGAACAGGGACAACCCGCCCCTGGACCAAGGGAGTTCCATGCCGACCATCGACATCCTCCTGCCCGGCTTCGGCCTCGACACCGATCAGGGCTATCCCGCCTTCTGCGGAGTGTTCCTGGTCCGCGGTCCGGACGCCGCCGGACAGCCCCGGAACATCCTCGTCGACGCCGCCCACGTCGGCCGGCGTCCCTTCCTGTGGACCGCGCTCGCCGACCACGGCCTGTCGGCCGACGACATCGACACCGTCGTGCTCACGCACGCCCACTGGGACCACGTACAGAACATCGACCTGTTCCCCGGGGCGACCCTGGTCGTCCACCCCGACGAGCGCCGGTACGCGCACACCCCGCACGCCAACGACTGGGCCACGCCCGCCTGGACGGGGCTGCTGCTGGAGCAGCTACCCGTCCGCGAGGTCGGGGACGGGGAGGAGATCATCCCCGGCGTCGAGGTCCTCGGCCTGCCCGGCCACTCGCCGGGCAGCATCGGCCTGGTGGTGCACACGGAGGCGGGGCGGGCCACGATCACCGGCGACGCCCTGCACTTCGCGTACGTCGCCACGACCGGTCGCAACCCCCTCGTCTTCTGGGACGCCGACCAGGCCGCGCGCAGCATCGGGCGGATCCTGGACGTGTCCGACGTGATCTATCCGGGCCACGACCGGCCGTTCCGGCTCACCGCGGACGGCGGCATCGACTACCTGGCGCCCTTCGCGCTCACCGTGACCGGGGCAGGGCCCGACACCCCGGGGCTGCGCTTCGCCGACTCCTCGGCCCGGCCGTCCTGGGTCATGCCGGGCATCCAGGAACAGCGCGCCCTGTACGAGAAGAACGCCGACGACAGCGCGCGGCGGATCAGCCGGGTGCCGCGGGTGGTGCGACCGGCGGCGGCTCCCCGAGCAGCCGGGCCAGGGAGCGGTTGAGCCGGCCGAAGAAGGGGCCGGGCTCCTCACGAGGGAAGAAGTGACCGCCGGGCACCAGGGTCAGACGGAAGTCGTGTGCGTACCGCTCCCACGCGCGCACCCGTGCCGGGTCCACCAACGGGTCGTCGAGGCCCGCGAACGCCTCGACGGCCAGGGGCAGCCGGGCCTGTTCGTCGTCCGGGTCCGGCAGCCCCGCCCTACTGTGGCTCGCGCATACCCGCAGGTCGTCCCGGACGATGGGCAGCAGCACCCGCAGCCAGTCCTCCCGGTCCAGGAACTGCGGGTGCATACCGCCGAAGTCGACCAGCAGCCGGGCCAGTTCGCGGTCCTCGTACCGGTCGGGCAAGGGCAGCGTGGGCGTCAGGTGCGGGGCCGCGTACGCGCCGAGGAACAGTGCCTCGGGGCCGCGTCCTCCCGCCCGCAGCCGGGCCGTGGCCAGGGCGGCCGCCACCAAGGCGCCCATGCTGTGGCCGTACGCGGCCCAAGGGCCCTCGTCGAGGCAGGGGGCGAGATCCCGGGCGAGGGTCTCGACGAGCTCCCCGGCGTCCTGAAAGCGGGGTTCCCGGTAGCGCGCCTCGCGCCCCGGCAGCTGCACCGGCAGGACGTCCACGCCGGACGGGACGCGGGCGGCCCAGGAGCTGAAGAACGAGGCCCCGCCGCCCGCGTGGTGGAAACAGAACAGCCGCAGCCGGGCGTCCGCACGGGGCGTCCGGTTCAGGCACGGCACCGCGGCGGTGGTGGTCATACGGGGGCTCCGGCCGACGTACGGTTCAGCCGGCGCCGGGCGCGCAGGACGCGGGCGCGGGCCGAGGCCGCCCGGCGTACCGCGCTCGCCGTGCCCGTCATCCGCAGCGCCTGCGCCAGCAGCCACAGCCGGGTCTCGGCGGCTTGCTCGGGCCGGCCGCCCAGCGTGTCGTTCTCGACCAGTCGCAGGCGCGGCACGGTCCGTTCGAGCAGCTGGGCGTCGGAGTACGGCACGATCTCGTCGTCGCGGCCTGCCACGCAGGCGACCGGGACGCGCAGTTCGGCAAGCTGCTCCTCGTCCACCGGCCAGTCGGCCAGGGCGGCCGGCAGCCGTTCCACCGGCGTACGCATCAGGTGGGACAGGGTGAGGTTCACCAGCTGCGGCAGCGGGGCGTGCTGCGCGGCCCGGACGAAGAAGTCCCGCACCGGCGCCCCGACGGTGGCCAGCCCCCTTACCCGGTCGTCGTCCAGCACATGACGCAGGGCCAGATGCCCGCCGAAGCCGAGACCGACGACGCAGGTGCGGGAGGTGTCGGCCGCGCGGCCGAGCAGATCGAGGAGGTAGGTGAGCATGCGCACGCTGTCCGTTCCGTAGGTGAGGGAGTTCTCGCCGACCCCCGGCAGCTCGGTGACCACGACGGCCGCGCCGAGCCGGTCGGACTCGGCGAGCACCGGGGCCCACTGTTCCTTGACGCCGGCGATCCCGCCGACGACGAGGATCAGCGGGAGCCTGTTCCGCAGGGACAGGCCGGTGGCCCAGCAGGCGAAGCCCGCGTCCTCGAAGGGCAGATCGAGCCGGGTGACGCCGCGGGCACGTTTGCGCCAGCGATCGAAGGCCGCCACACAACCCTGCTGCGCCGCGAGCCGGTCCGGGCCGTCGACGTACGGGAAGCGGGCCATCGCGTAATAGCGGACCGCGTCCAGATCGCGGCCGCGTGCCTCGGCCGCCGTCGCGAGCGAGGACCAGGTGTGGGTCCAGGCGCCCTCGGTGTCCTCGGAGAGGCTGTGCGTCACCCGGTGGATGACGTCGCCGGGGATGCCCTGGGCGTACGCGTGCGGGAGAGCGAACCTGCGCAGCTCCGCCATGGGGATCATCGGGCTGCTCCTTTCTCTTCCTCTTTGCCGAGCAGGGCGAGACAGGCTCGTATCCGCCTGCCGAGGCCGGGGGACCAGACCAGGTCCAGGTGGGTGTCGAGGAACACCGCGTGGAAGTGCAGGCAGGCGTCGGGTTCCTGGGGCGGGGAGTCGGTCGTCGGAGGGGTCATGGCTCGGTCACCACCTGGTGCATCTGGCGGAACGTCCTGACCTCGAGCAGATCGGCCACCGGGATCCGCCGCCCGACGACGCGCTCCACCACGGTCACCAGCCGCAGCAGCAGCACCGAGTCCCAGTCGGGGAAGTCGTCCAGCGGCCGGTCCAGGTCCTCCTCCTCCAGGTACAGGCCGAGTTCCTCCTCAAGGAGCGTGCGGAATTCCGCCGTACCGGCGAGGGCGGTGGTCATGTGCGGTCTCCGGTGTCGGGCCCGAACGCGGCGTGCAGCCGCAGGTGGGCGGGGGCGGGGGCGATGTGGCGCAGGTCGTGCCGGAAGAAGACGGCGTCGGGATCGTCCGGGTCGGTGCCCACCGGGGTGAAGCCCTGCTCGCCGTAGAACGCGGCGAAGGCGGCGTTGCGCGGGGACGGCAGGTAGCGGCCCGCCACGGCCTGCGCCCCGCTGTCGTGGGCGAATCGAAGCACCGCGGCCACACAGGCGGCCTCGATGCCCCGGGCGAACACGCGGCAGCTCAGGGCGAAGTTGTCGATGCGCAGCACTTTCCCGTCGCGGCGCAGGAACAGCGCGCCGACCAGGCCGTGGTCGCCGAACCGGTCACGCGCGTGCACCGCGATCACGTACTGTCCCGGGTACGTCATCCGGTCGGCCACCTGCGGGACGTGGAGTCGCTCGGTGGCCAGATGGAACTGGTTGGTGCGCAGGGTGAGTTGGGAGACTCGCGCGAGGTCCGGCTCGTCCGGCGGGCGGAGGGTGACCTCCAGGCCGAGCCCGTCGAGGTAGTCCTGGTAGGAGTCGAAGTCCTCGCGGAACTCCTGCCGTCGGGCCTCGGTGCGGTAGCGGTCCGCCCGCTCCAGGTCGGCCTCGGTCAGCTCGAACAGGTCGAACCAGCCGTCGGCCAGCAGCGCCGAGGGGTGCAGGGCGGGTTCGTCGTCGACGCGTACGACAGCGACCTCGGGCAGCTGCTCGGCGACGAGCCCGCATTCGAAGAGGCTGTCGTCGGCGAAGACGAAGCTGTCCAGGCCGAGTCCGAGCCGTTCGGCGATGTCCCGGAGATTGTCGTGCTTGGGCTTCCAGTTGGCGTTGACGTGCACGAAGTCCTGCTCGCGCAGGACCATGGCCGGATGCGTCCGCAGCGTGCGGCTCACGGCGTCCGCGTCGTTCTTGCTGCTGACCGCGAGCAGCACACCCTGGGCGGCGAGTTGCCGGAGCACCCGCTGGAACTCCGCGAAGGCCTCGCCGCGCAGCCCCACGCCGAGTTCGATGCCGCCGGGCCCGTCCTCACCGAGTACGCCGCCCCACAGGGTTCCGTCCAGGTCCAGCACCAGGACCTTGCGGGTCCGGCCGAGGCGGGCACGGACGATGTGCGCGGATTCCCGGGCGTAGCGGGCCAGCAGCGGCTCGGACAACCGCGCCCGGGCGTACTGGGCGGCGCGCGGCTCCGCTGCGGGCACGCCCTCGCCGATCAGCGGATCGAGGTCGATGACGACCACGCCCGGGTGTTCGGCGGCGAGTGACAGCAGCCCGCTGTTGAACTGCCGCCACACCACGCCGAGCCGGGCCCGGCAGCGCAGGTCGATCAGCTGATGGGTGAAGTGGTGGTGCAACGGGACGGTGTTGAGCACGAGCAGCCCGCGACCCGCCTGCTGATGGGCGCCCACGGCGGCGGTCAGCAGCGCGAGTTGGGTCCGCGCCGCTTTCTCGACGTCCTCGGCCCGCCAGGGCGCGGTGAGGCCGCCGACGACCGTGTGCGCGTCGAGCACGCACAGCGTCAGGTGCGGTTGCTCCTCGCCCATCGCCGGGTCGGCCGGCCGCATCAAGTCCTGCACGTACGACCCGTACGGCGCGACCTTCGCCTCCAGCAGCAGCCCATGGCGGGCCAGTTCGGCGGTGAGCGGTCCCACGACCGGTGCCACGGTGGACTCGCCCGTCACGGCTATGGAGACCACCGGCAGGTCGGGGGCGTGGCGGCGTACCTCCTCCAGGTCGAGCCGGGCCAGCAGCTGGCCCGCGGCCGGGAGGTCGGCCCGGGGCATCCGGGACAGCAGCGCCCGCACCGTGCCGTACTCCTCGGCCAGCCTCCCGGCGCGGTACAGGCCGCGCAAAGCGGCGAGGGACGCCTGGTCGTGCCAGCTCGCAGGGGACAGGGGAATCCGTTCCTGGGCCTGGGTCATGAGCGCTCCAGCGCGATACCGGACTTGATCCACTTGCTGGACTCGACGGCCACCGCGACGGCGCGCCCCGGACTCTCCCACTGCTCCAGGAGCTCGGCGAGCTGGAGGAAGGGCAGGGCGTTGCCGTTGTTGCCGACGGAACGCACCACGTTGATGCGTCGGGCGCCCGGGGCGGGCATGGCCGCCGAGATGCGGTCGCTCATCCGGCCGGAGAGCTGTGGGGGCAGCAGGAAGTCCACCTCCTCGGCGCCCCAGCCCAGGTCGCCGAGGAGTTCCCAGAACATCTGCTGGGCCAGGAGGGGCACCGTCTCCTCGATCGCCTTGTAGTCCTCCGAGACCGCCGGACGGTCGCTGTGCCGGTCACCGAGCCCGAACCAGTCGATGATCTGGCCGGGTTCGCGGCCCAGCCCCACCAGCCGGTTGAGCACCTGACGGATCGCGATCCCCGGGCCCAGCGGTTCGGCGCTGAGCACGGCCGCTCCGGCCCCGTCGCCGAAGAGGGCGTAATTGACGAGTTCGGCGGATGTGCGGGTACCGGGATCGAAGTCCCGCTCCAAGTGCTTGGCGCACACGTCGCCGCCGATCACCAGCACGGTGGCGCAGCGCCCGGCCAGCAGCAGGGTGCGGGCCACGTCGAGGGCCTGCACGGCGCCGGCGCAGCCGGACTGGAGCTGGTAGGTGGGGGCGTTGTCGATGCCGAGCCGGTCGGCGACCAGGTTCACGGTGGCGGGCATCAGATGGTCCGGGGTCGCGGTGCCCATGACGACGCAGTCGATGTCGCGCGGATCGAGACCGGCCTGCGCCAGCGCCCGGTCGGCGGCGGTCGCCGCGATGTCGGCCAGGCTGTGCCGCACCTGACCGGTGGCCAGGTCGACGGCGAAGTACCGGCTGGTGTTGCCGATGAACATCTCGGCCCACGTCTCGTCGACGCCGACGAGCTTGGCCAGCGTCGCGTTGTCCACGGGCTCCCCGGGCAGACAGGTGCCGACCGAGGCCAGGTGTGCGGTGGGAACGGTCATCGGCCGGTTCCTTCCGGGGTCAGGGGCAGGGCGGTGTCGGCGAGGCCGCGGCTGCGCAGATACCGGACCAGGTCGCCCACGGTGCGCATGCTCTGAAGCAGTTCCTCGACCGGGAGCGTGCCGAGGTGGGGCAGCTCGTGCTCGATCCGGGCCTTCAGCTCCACGGCCTGGATCGAGTCGAAGCCGAGGTCCTCATGGAGCCGGGAGTCGTCGTGCACCAGGTCGGGGTCGTGTCCGCCGACCCGGCACACCAGACGGCGGGCCTGTGCGGCGAGGGAGTCCGGCACGTCCCCTGCCGGGGTCGGCGGACACGACTGATCGCGGTCCGTGGGCAGCGGTACCGCGGCGTCCGCGCCAAGGGGGATGGGGGGCGCGGACGGTTCCGGATGATCCGGGGCGGCGCCGGAGCGCCAGGCGCGGAACGAGGTGTCGAACAGATAGGGCGGCAGCCGACGGGGCAGCCGGTCGGACTCGGCGTACAGCACGTCCCAGTCGGGGGTGAGGCCCGCGCACCACAGTTCGCCGAACAACTGCTGGGGCCGGTGCCCCGGGGCACGCTCGCCGGGATGTGCGGCGTGCAGGCTCACCGGGGATCCGGTCTCCGTCCGCAGCCGGGCCAGCAGCGGGGTGAGCACCGCGGCCGGGCCGATCTCCACCACGTGGGTGACGTCGGTGGCGAGCAGTGCGTGGGCGGCCTCGGCGAACCGCACCGGGGCGGTGATCTGTGCCGCCCAGTAGTCGGCGTCAAGGGTTTCCTCGCCGGTCAGCTCCCGGCCGTGGACGGTCGAGAAGACCGGAAGGTTCGGACGCCGGTCGGGGGTGTTCGCGCAGGCGCGGCGGAACGCGTCGACCACGGGCAGCATCAGCGGCGAGTGGAAGGCATGGGAGACCGCGAGCGGCCGGGCGGCCACCTTGCGTTCGGTCAACTCGGCGATGAGGGCGGTGAGTTCACCGCGGTCTCCGGCGATCACGGTGCGGCGGGGGCCGTTCGCGGCGGCCAGGCCGAGCCGCTGCCGTCCCGCGAGCAGCGGCTCGGCCTCCGCGGCGTCGAGGGCCACCGCGAGCATCCCGCCGTCGTCGGGCAGTGTCTCCATCAGCTGTCCGCGCCGGGCGACCAGCCGGGCGGCGTCCGCCGGGTCGAGCGCTCCGGCCACGCAGGCGGCCGCGAACTCGCCGATGCTGTGCCCGATGACGTACGCGGGCCTGATCCCGGCCTCGGCCAGGGTGGCGGCCATCGCGTACCCGACCGCGAACAGCGCGGGCTGGACCAGTCCCGGGCGGTGGAACTCCGGGGCGTCGTCGAGGAGCAGGTCGCGCACGGACCGACCGGTGTGCGGGGCGAGCAGTCGGTCCACGTCGTCGAGGTGGCGTGCGTAGGCGGGGCACGACCGGTACCAGGAGGCGGTGTTCCGGGGGTCCTGCGCACCCTGCCCGGTGAAGGCGAACGCCACCGACGGGGCCGCCCGCCGGGCGGTGCCCGCCGGGCCGGTCCCGTCCACCCGGTGTGCCGCCTCCCGGAGCCCCGCCACCAGCGTGGGCAGGTCGGCGGCGGCGACGGCCACCCGTTGCGGCAGCCGGGACTTGACCCGGTTGCTGGTCCAGCACACCTGCGCCAGTTGGTCGCCCGGACGGCGGGCGAGGGCCTCGGCCTGGGCGAGCAGATTGGCCCGCAGCCGCTCCGCGCCCCGGGCGGAGACGGTGAACACGCCCGGCGCACCGGGGCGGGTCCGATGGACCGTCCGGGGCGCTGAGGCCAGCACCGCGTGGGCGTTGCTGCCGCCCATGCCGAAACTGCTCACCGCGGCATGCACCGTGCCGGAGCCCAGCCTGAGCGGCGACCTGAGCAGGTTCAGCCGCTGTCCGGGCAGGTCCAACCGCGGGTTCTCGTCGTGGGCGTACCGGCTCGGCGGCACCGTACGGTGGTGCAGCGCGAGGACGGTCTTGATGAGTCCGGCGATGCCGGCCGCGCCTTCGGCGTGCCCGAAGTTGCTCTTGACCGAGCCCAGCGCGACGCTGCCGCCGCTGCGGGCAGCGGTCAGCCGGCCGAGCGCCTGGGCCTCGATGAAGTCGCCGAGCAGCGTGCCGGTGCCGTGCGCCTCGATGAACCCGATGTCGTCGGCGGTGATGCCGGCCCGCTCCCACACGGACTCGATCAGCTGCTCCTGAGCCCAGCGGTTGGGCGCGGTGATGCCGTTGCTGCGGCCGTCCTGGTTGCTCCCGGTCTCCTTCAGCACGGCGTACACCGGCTGACGGTCCGCCAGCGCGTCGCCGAGGCGGCGCAGCACGAGCACCGCCACGCCCTCGGCGCGCCCGATCCCGTCCGCCGCCGCGCTGAACGGCTTGCACCGGCCGTCGGGCGCCGAGAGACCGGCCTGGGTGTAGAAGATGTTGATGACCGGCGTCATGATCAGGTTGGTGCCGGCCACCAGGGCGTGGTCGCACTCGCCCCAGCGCAGCGAGTTCATCGCGAGGTGCACGGCGACCAGCGAGGAGGAGCAGGCCGTGTCCACCGCAAGGCTCGGGCCCTTGAGGTCGAGGTGGTACGAGACGCGGTTCGCGGCCATGAAGTAGCCGTTGCCGGAGCCGTGGCGGGCGGTGATCCGGTCGTAGTCCCGGAGCGCCAGATGCGCCCACTCGCTGGCCATCACTCCGACGAACACGCCGGTCGCCGTGCCGGCCAGGTCCTGCGGTGCGACGGCGGCGTCCTCCACGGCCCGCCACGAGCACTGGAGCAGCAGCCGTTGCTGCGGGTCCATCGCGGCGGCCTCGCGCGGTGCGATCCCGAAGAAGGCGGGGTCGAACGCGTCGGGGTCGTCGATGAAGCCGCCGCGCACGGTGTTGCTGCGGCCGGGCGGCCGGCTGCCGGGGGCGCCCTGCGCGGTGGACGGGGCGGCGACGTGGTAGCGCTCAGCGTCCCAGCGCCGCTCGGGCACCCGGCCGGTGCCGTCGCGTCCGTCCATGAGGAGTGCCCAGTACTCCTGTGCGTCCCGGGCGCCGGGGAAACGGCAGTCGAGACCGACTACGGCGATGGGCTCGCGCACGCTCATGACGGGTCCTCGCGGCCCGCAGCCCGGTCGGCCAGGCGTTCGGCGACATGGGACGCGATCGCGTGGACCGTCGGGAAGTCGTACGCGATGGTGGGGGAGACCGCCATCCGGTACGTCTCCTCGATCTCGCCGCAGATGCTGATCGCCGCGACGGAGTCGATGCCGTAGTCGGCGAGCGGGGTGTCCGGGTCTATCTCGTCGGCGGTCCTGCGCAGGTGGAAGGCGACTCGCCCGGTCAGCCACAGTTCGAGGTCGGGTGCCGTTCCGCGAGGCGAGGGCCGGTCCACGGGTCCGGCGCGACGGGCGCCTCGGGTGTCGGGGGCGATGCTCATGGCGTTTCTTCCTCTCAGGGGCTGGTGCCTGCAGAACTCAGCGACGGGTGACGGCGGGCTCCGGTGCCTCGCCCGGGGCGGTGACCAGGGCGGCGACCGGCGGCTGAAGCCGCTGGTGCAGCACCGGCAGGCTGCCGTCGAGGAAGAGCCGCCGCATGAGGGTGCGCTGCGTCTTGCCGCTGGTGGTCCTACGGATCGCTCCGGGGCGCACCAGCACCACGCTCACGGCGGGCAACTGGAACTGACGGCTGATCAAGGACTGGACCGAGGCGCCGAGTTGGACCAGGTCCGCTGCCTCGACGGCGGGGGCCCGCAACTCCTGCACCACGACCACGTGCGCGCGCTCGGACGCCTCGTCGGTGACGGTGAACACCGCGCCTCCGCCGCGCCGGAACGCCTCCCCGGACTCCTGTACGGCCTGCTCGATGTCCTGCGGGTAGAGGTTGCGGCCGTGCTGGATCAGCATCTCCTTGATCCGCCCGGTGACGTAGAGCTCCTCGTCGAGCAGGGCCCCGAGATCACCGGTGCGAAAGTAGCCCGCGCGGCCGTCCGCCGTCACGGCCCGGAAGGTCTCGGCGGTGAGCTCCTTCCGGTTCCAGTAGCCGGAGGCCACCGATCGGCCGCGCAGCCAGATCTCGCCGACCTGGCCGTCGGGCAGCACCCGCAGGGTCACCGGGTCCACGATCAGCACCTCGGTGTCCTTCGGCCGGCCGCAGCCGACCAGGGTGCGGTCGGCACGGTCGCTACGGGCGGGCCGCAGCTCGTCCTGCTCCAGGGCGCGGGCGTCCACGGTGAGTTCGAGGTGGGGGGCCTCGGTGTCGCCGCTGGAGACCAGCAGGGTGTTCTCCGCCAGGCCGTAACAGGGCCGGATCGCCTGCGGACGCAGCCCGTTGCCCGCGAAGCGGCCGACGAAGGCGCGCAGGGTCTCGGCGCGCACCGGCTCGGCCCCGTTGAGGGCCACCCGCAGGCTGGACAGGTCCAGGTCGGCGGACTGTTCCTCGGTGACGCGGCGGGTGCACAGTTCGTAGCCGAAGTTGGGGGATGCGGTGCCCTCGACCCGGTAGTCGTGGATCATGCGCAGCCAGCGGTGCGGTTGTTTGATGAAGGCGATCGGGGACATCTGCACGCTGGTGCCGCCCACCCACAGCGGTTGCAGGGTCATGCCGATGAGCCCCATGTCGTGGTAGAGCGGCAGCCAGCTGCCGGCCACCACGCCGTCCGGGGTCACCATGGCGCCGCGGATGGCCTCCTCGTTGGCGGCGAGGTTGGCGTGCGTGACCATGACGCCCTTCGGCTCGCTGGTGGAGCCGGAGCTGTACTGGAGGAAGGCCACATCCGTGTCGCGTACGCGGGGCGGGGTCCACAGGTCGGGGTCGGCCGTCTCCTCGGCGTCCGCGCCGGTCGCCAGGCACAGCACGTCCTGCTCTCCCGCTGCGGCCAGCCAGGCCGCGATGGCCTGCCGGTACTTCGGCAGGGTCAGCACCGCGCCCACGTCGGCGTCCCGCAGGATCCCGTGGACCCGGGCCAGTCGTTCGCCCGGCTCGTCGGGCAGGGGTGCGGGGATGGCGGTGCGCCCCGCGTAGAAGCAGCCGAGAAAGGCCGTGACGAAGTCCAGGGTCGGCGGGTAGAGCAGCAGGACCGGACGCGAGCGGTCTTGCTGGGACGCGTGCTGGAGCCTGGTGGCCACCGAGCGGGCCCGGCGGTCCAGTTCGGCGTAGCTGAGCTGCTCGGGCCGCATGTCCGGGCCGTCCTCGTGCAGGTACACGAACGCGGGCCGCTCAGGATGGCGTTCCACGCCGGTGCGTACGGCGTCCGTCATCGTCCGGTACTGAAGCTGGTGTGGCACGGGCTGTCCTCTCCCAGAACCGATCCTTGCGGCGGCACCGAGTGCCATCCGATTGCCCCAAGCCTTGAGGTGTCGTGAAAAGACGGCGTAAAGCGAAAATTGGTGCGCACGTCAAGGGTTTGGGGTTGTAGGCATGGCCGGTTGCGACGATGGGTGCGCGCGGGGACACGTACCGTGCTGGCACGCGGTGCCTGAAGCGTCGACGCGAGGAGGGCTGTGTGGGCGAAGCGGACGTACCCGGCGAGGGGACCGCGGTGGGAGCACTCCCGGCCGGTCCGCTGCCTCCCGGCGGGCATGCCGTCTGCCTGGGCCGGCTGGACGTACGGCCGCGGGCGCTCGGTGTGCCCGCGGGCGAAACCGTGGGCCGGGCACGGTCGTTGGGCTCCCGGCGGCTGCTGCGCCAAGCGGTGGCGGCGGCCGCCGCCACCTCACCCCACCGTGTGGTCCTGGACCGCGACGGCCATGGGCGGCCGGTCCTGCGCGCCCCCTCGGGGCTGGACGTGAGCATCAGTCATACGGCCGACGTGCTAGTCGTCGGCGTGGCGCACGGTCGTCGCATCGGCGTGGACGTGGAGGCGCGGGACCGCCCGTTGCTGGCGCCCGGGTTCGCCGAGAGGTTCTGTCACCCGGAGGAACTGGCCGAGCTGCGCGAACTGCCGCCCGCCGAACGCAATGCGCTGCTGGTACGGCTGTGGACGCTCAAAGAGGCCTACACCAAGGCGCTCGGCGTCGGTCTTGCGCACGATTTCGCACGCCTCCGCCCCCGGCCCGTCCCGGGCGACGGCTGGTGGCTGGAACCTTCCGCGCCGGGTTGGCGGTTGCGGTGCGATCCGGTCATGGACCGCTTCGTCGTCGCCCGCGCATTGGGGCCTGACGGTCTGTAACCACCGGCTTCGGCAATCGAGTCAACAGTGTTTCGATACACCGTTGACTCGATTGCTCGCCGGGTCTAGCGTCAAGGCCACGGCGCCGAACGGCACTCAGCTCACGATCACCCTCTTCTCACCGAGGAGCGGACATCCGTGACACCTCAGTCTCGCCGCACGCCCCCTGGCCCCACCTCGCAGACCGCGCACCCGCACCGCTGGCGCGTGCTCGCGGTGCTCCTGGTCGGCCTGCTGCTCGTGGTCCTGGACACGTCGATCCTCAACGTGGCCTTGAAAACCCTGGCCGAGCCCGCGCCCGAGGGCCTCGGGGCCTCGCCGGGCGCATTGCAGTGGTCCATCGACTCCTACACCCTGGTCTTCGCCGCGCTGCTCTTCACCACCGGCGCGCTCGCCGACCGCTGGGGACGAAAACGCGTCCTGCTGGCCGGACTTGCCGTCTTCGGCGCCTGTTCCGTGTGGTCCGCCTACGCCAGCAGCGCCGACGAACTGATCGTCGCGCGGGCGGGTTTGGGAGTCGGGGCCGCCCTGGTGCTGCCGGCCACCCTGGCGATCATCATGGCCGTCTTCCCGCCCGCCGAGCGTGCCAAGGCCATCGGTCTGTGGGCGGGCGCCGCCGGACTGGCCATCGCGCTCGGGCCGATCACCGGTGGCGCGCTGCTCGAACACTTCTGGTGGGGCTCGGTGTTCCTGGTCAACCTGCCCGTCGTACTGATCGGCGCCACCGCCGCGCTCTACGTCGTCCCCGAGTCCAAGGACCCCGGACGCGGCGGTCTCGACCCGCTCGGCGCCGTGCTGTCCGTCGCCGGGCTCACCTCTCTGGTGTACGGCGTGATCCGGGGCGGTGAGTCGGACAACTGGGCGGAGGCCGTCGTCTGGGGGCCGATCCTCGGGGGTCTGCTGATCCTGGGCCTGTTCGCCCTCTGGGAACACCGCATCGAGCGGCCCGCGCTGGACCTCGCCCTGTTCACCGACCGCCGCTTCTCGGCTGCGGTGACGGTCATCTGCCTGGTCTTCTTCGCCTTGCTCGGCGCCACCTTCTTCCTGGTGTTCTATCTCCAGAGCGTGCGCGGCTGGACGCCGCTCGAGGCCGGGTGCCTGCTGCTGCCCCTGGCCCTGGCGCAGTTGGGCTGCTCGGCACCGGCCACGCTCGCGGCCAAACGGATCGGAACCGGGCCGGTGTGCGCCGTGGGCATGCTGCTCACCTCGCTGGCCTTCCTCGCCGTGGCGGGCATCGACGAGCGGACCGAGGTGTGGGTGATCGAGTCCGTCCTCTTCGTCATGGGCATCGGCATCGCCTGCGTCATGCCGCCCGCGACCTCGGCCGCCATGTCCGCCGTCTCCTCGGACCGGGCGGGCACCGGATCGGCCGTCACCACCACCTTCCGGCAGGTCGGCGGCGCCCTCGGTGTCGCCGTCCTCGGCTCGGTGCTCTCCCTCGCCTACCGCTCCCGGATCGAGGACCACCTGACGCCGCTGCCCGCCCCGCTCCGCGACAGCGCCGGGGAGTCCATCGCCGCCACCCTCACCGCCGCGGAGGACCTGGGCCCGCGAGGTGCACCGCTCGCCGGCCGGGCCGTCGACGCGTTCGTCTCCGCCATGCACCTCACGGCCCTCGTCGCGGTCGGTGTCACCTTCCTCGGCGCCCTCGTCAGCCTGCTGTTCCTGCCCTCCCGTACGGCCATCAGGGCACCCGGCGGCCAGGAGGCGACCACGCGAGAAGTCCACACCACGGAGGTCTGAGCCGTATGCCCCACGTCGACCCACCCGCGGCCGCCCCGGGACCCGTCCCCCGGGGCGGCCGCCAGCGCGACCCCGCCGCCGACCAGGCGATCCTGGACAGCACCCTGGGCCTGCTCAGTGAGGGGTGCAGCTTCGGCGACCTGTCCATGGACCTGGTCGCCCAGCGCGCCTGCGTCGCCCGAGCCACCATCTACCGCCGTTGGCGCAACAAGGAAGAACTGGTGCTCGCCGCGCTGGGCAGCCTCGACCTGCCCGTGCCGCCGCTGGACGGACTCAGCCTGCGGGACCGGCTGGTGACGCTCGTCGACCAGCTGCGCCACCGCGGCCAGGACACCAATCTGCACCGGCTGATCGGCAGCCTGCTCGGAGAGGCGGTACGCCGCCCGCAACTCGTGGAGCGCTTCGAGGACACGGTCGTCGCCGCCCGGCACGAGGCCTTTCTACGGGTCCTGGCGGACGGCATCGACAGCGGCGAGCTCCGCGCCGACCTCGACCTGGACGATGCCGTCGAGATGCTCACCGGCCCGATGGCCGCCCGCCTGATCCTGCGTCAACGCCCCGTGGAATCGGCGGTGTTCGCCGAACGCATCGTCGACGCCTTCCTGAACGGAACCCGCACGAGCCGGCCCGGGACAAGCCCGGGCACGACACCGGAGCACCTTCCCCACGCTGAGGAGCCGCTGCCATGAAGTTCCTGTTCGACGACCCAGCCTTCGACTACCAGGCACTACGCGCCGCCGGCTATGCCGACTACGGCGGTGCGCAACTCGGCGAGGTGGTTGCGGTCGCCTCCCGGATCTCCGGCGGAGACACCGCCTCCTGGCGGCAGGCCTGGACCTCGCTCGCCGAACGCGTCCACGGCCTGGCCGTCACGGCACGCGGCGAGGGCCGCACCGACTCGGCCCGCGCCGCGCTGCTGCGGGCGCACAACTACTACCGGACCGCCGAGTTCTTCGAGCGCGACGACCCGCGCGGCGCGGAGGCCCTACGGCTGATGCGCCTGTCCCGCGAGACCTTCGCCGACGCCGCCGAACTCATGGAGCGCCCACCGCAGTTCATCCGCATCCCCTACGAGGACACCTCACTGCCCGCCTACCTGTACCGGGTCGACGACTCCGACGTGCCCCGGCCGACGATCATCCACCACGGCGGGCTCGACTCCACGGTGGAGGAAGGCTACTTCTTCGTGGCCGCCGCGGCCCTCGCCCACGGCTGGAACTGCCTCTGCTTCGAAGGGCCCGGACAGGGCTCCGTCCTGCGCGACCAGGGCCTGGTCTTCCGGCCCGACTGGGAGGAGGTCGTCACCCCGGTCGTGGACCATGCACGGTCCCTGCCCGGGGTGGATCCCGACCGCCTGGCGCTGATCGGCACCAGCCTCGGCGGCCTGCTCGCGCTGCGGGCGGCTGCCTTCGAGCACCGACTGGCCGCCTGCGTCGCCCACGACGCAGTCTGGCAACTGGGCGATGTCGTCGCCCTGCCGCCGTTCGTGCATGAGTGGGTCGAGCAGGGACACGACGACTTCGCCAATCCGGTCATGTGGGGGATCGCCGCCCAGCAGACCTTCACCCGCTGGCTGCTCCGGCACGCGCTGTGGACCTTCGGCGCCGACACCCCGGCCGGACTGTTGCGTCGGCTGCCCGAGTTCGGGCTGTCCGACGTCATCGGACGGGTGAGCTGTCCCGTGCTCGTCATGGACGCGGAAGAGGACATGTTCTTCGCCGGACTGGAACACGCCAAGAAGGTCTACACCGGACTGAACGCGCCCAAGACGCTTGAGGTGTTCACCGCGGACGGGGGCGGCGGAGCGCACTGCCACTCGGGGGCCATGCGGCTCTTCCACGACCGGCTGTTCTCGTGGCTGACCAAGACCGTTGAGACGGAACGGGCGGTCGGGGTCTGACCGTCCTGGCCACGGACCGTGCAGGGCAGACAGCCCGGCCCTGGGTGAGCAGGCCGGGCTGTCGTCCAATTCGAGCGGCCGAATTCATTCCCCCGACTCGAATCCGGGCGTCCGAGTTCTATTGTCTTTAATGGCGGTGTAACAGGGAGGGGGTGGCAGCGAGAGATGGGCTGGCATAGGCTTCACGCACTAGTCGCGATATCGTCGACTAGGTGCGTCCCGGACCTGGGGACGGACGGGGGAACCAGAATCAGTTGAATGCGTATCCGCGCATTCTGGGGGGTTTGCTGTGGCCCTGTCCTCTGTACAGGCTGACCAGCCACTGCGCTACGACCTGCTCGGGCGCCTGCGGGTGACCCGAGGCGGCGCCGACCTGACGCCCGAGCCGCCCAAGCTCGCCAAACTGCTCGCCCTGCTCCTGATCAAGGCAGATGAGCCGGTGGCCGGCGAGAAACTCGTGGCGGAGCTGTGGGAGCAGGATCCGCCGCGCTGCGCGGTGGCGAGCCTGCGCGTGTACATATCACAACTGCGGAAAATTCTGAGCGCTCCGCAAGGAATGTCACCGATTGTCACGACGGCGCCCGGATATATTCTTGGCACGAGCGGGACGGTGACGGATCTCCATGAATTCGAGATGCTCTACAGTCGTGGTCGGGAACGGTACGGGGAGGCTGATTTCCGCCATGCCTCCGAACTTCTCCGGCGAGCGCTTTCGCTGTGGCGCGGCCCGGTTCTGGAGGGCATTCCCGGCTCGCTGGTCATCGATTCGTTCACCACGGTCCAGGACGAGAAACGGCTGAATTGCACAGAACTGTGGATGGCGTCGGCGCTGGCTCTCGGCTGCCATCACCAGATGATCGAGGAACTGCGCGGCCTGGTCCTCCAGCACCCGCTGCGGGAGCCCTTCCACCACCAGCTGATGGTCGCCCTGTACCGGGCGAACCGCCAGGGCGACGCGCTCGCGGCGTACCGCAGTGCCCGCCGGGTGCTCAGAGAGGAACTGGGCGTCGAGCCCGGCCCGTCGCTACGTCTCGCCCACGAGGCGATTCTGCGAGCGGACCCGGCCCGCTTGGAGGCCGCCGGGGTCATTCCGGCCCTGCGGTGACCGCACGGCACGGGAGTTGCCGTGTTTTCGCCCCTCAGTGTGGCCGCCGCTGCACCACGTCGGCGAGCACTGTGGTCACGAGCTTGTGCACGGTCGCCGGCTGCGGCGGGCCGGGGTCGCGGTCCGCGAACAGCAGGTGACCGCCACCGACCAGGGAGAGCGTGAGTGAGTCGATGTCGGCGTCGGCCGCGATGCGGCCCAGTTCACGCTCGTCGGCCAGGTAGGCGGAGATCGCGGTCGTGGCCTGGGAGAGGATGGCGATGCCGCCGCCGGGCCTGGACTGCCGCAGACGGGCCCGCAGTTCGTCCCGGAAGGTGATGAGCGGGATGATCGCCACCGGCACCGGTCCGAACAGGGTGGTCAGCGCGGTGGTGAGGTTGCCGGCCACCGTGTCGGCGCCGACGGACTCACCCAGCGCCCGCGTCCGTTCCTCCAGTTGCGCGGCCCGGTCGAGCACGAAGTCGGTGAGGAAGGCGTCGAAGTCGCTGAAGTGCCGGTGCAGGACGCCCTTGGCGCAGCCCGCCTCGTCGGTGACGGCCCGGCTGGTCAGCGCGTTCGGCCCGTCCCGCAGCAGCACGCGCTCGGCAGCGTCGAACAACTGCTGCCGTGCGTCACGAAGGTGCACACCGGTTGGCACTCTCGGCCCCTCTCGTACGTCGATCCGCCGGCATCCGTTGTCCAGTGGGCATGTGCCCACTAAGGTGGGCGCATGCCCACCTTATCGCGAGAGCAACCGGAACCGCCGTCCCGAGCCGAGCCGCACACGGCCCGGCGGACGGCCGAGTCGTTCGGTACGGACGCACAACGCTACGACCGGGCCCGGCCCGGCTACCCCGACCCAATGGTGGCGCGCATCGTCTCCGGCAGCCCTGGGCCCGAGGTGCTCGACGTGGGCTGTGGCACCGGTATCGCGGCCCGCCAGTTCCAGGCCGCCGGCTGCACGGTCCTCGGCGTCGAACCGGACGAGCGGATGGCCGAGTTCGCGCGGAGCCGTGGCCTTCGGGTCGAGGTGGCGACGTTCGAAACCTGGCAGGCGGCCGACCGGAAGTTCGACGCGGTCGTCGCGGCTCAGTCCTGGCACTGGGTCGATCCGGTCGTCGGCGCGGTCAAGGCGGCCCAGGTGCTGCGTCCGCGCGGGCGCCTGACGATCTTCGGTCATCTCTACGAGCCGCCCGCCGAGGTGGCCGAGCCGTTCGCCGCCGCCTACCGGCAGGCGGCGCCGGACTCGCCCCTCAGCCATCAGCCGGCCCGACGTCCGACGGCCACGTACCAGGCGGGGTATGCGAAATTCGCCGACGCCATCCGCCAGTCGGAACGCTTCCACGCCCCCGAACAGTGGCGATTCAACTGGGAGCACCCCTACACGCGCGACCAGTGGCTGGACCTGCTTGCTACGACCGGCGGCCTCACCCCACTGCCCACCGACGTGAGATCCCACATCCTCGACGCGGTCGGAACCGCCATCGACGCGATGGGCGGCTCCTTCACCATGCACTACACCACCCTGGCGACGACCGCCGTACGCGCCGACGCCTCCTGACTCGGAACGTGTCTCCATCAGATGGTGGGTGGGCTGCGGTCAGACCTCTGGGTCACTGGTGGCGCGAATGCCCCTGCTGATTCCCCGATACGGTCACTGCTCCAGTGAACTGACGCCTCAGAGGCAGCCCAGGGCTTTACCCACTTCGTAGACGGTGGGCCGGTCTTCGGGAGCGTGGCTGAGCATGTCGTCGATCACCTTGCCCAGCTCACCGGGCACCTTCACGGGGCGGCGCCTTCCATCGGCCACGGCCTTGCGCTGGACGGGGCGCGGAGCATCGTCCGGGTACTCGACCGCGCGCCATCCGGTGGCGGAGATGAGCAGGGAGGCGCCGAGGGCGTAGACGTCGGCTTCCGGTGTCGGCTCGGCTTCGCCGGTGGCGAGCACGCTGCGCGCGATCTCGGGTGCCTCGTAGTGGACGAGGCAGCCGCGGAACGGGAAGTCGTAGCCCTCGGGCACGTGCCCGCCCCTGGCAAGGGCGAGGTCAATGAGATGGGTCCGCTCCAGCCCGATGATGAAGTGCGCGGGCTGCACGTCGCCGTGTGCCCAGCCCTTCGCGTGGAGTTCGGCCAGTGCCTCGGCGCATTCCAGCGCCACACTGGCGTCAGGCGTGTTGGACGAGCCTTGCTCACGGCAGGAGGCCCACAGCCTGTACAGGTCCGGCCCTTCGTGCCACGGCTGGAAGTTCCACGTTCCGTGCTCCCATTCGCCGTAGGCGATCTCCTCGATGCCGAGGCGTTGTAGGACTGCACCCTCGCGGGCGGGGGCGAGCGCGGTCCAGGGCTGGGCGGGCCAGTCGGCCGTGGCCTCGATCGAATAGCCGACCTTTACGGCGTAGCGGCCCCGGGGGCCCTCCACATCCCAGACCATGGAGCCCCGACGTTTGAGGACCAGGCGCTGAGTGGTGGGCATGAGCGCGTCGAGCACCACGATCGGCAGTTCAGGGGTTGAGCCGGACAACGTCTGTTCTCCTTCCAGGCGCACGCGGCCGACCAGAAGCCGAAACCGACCGCGCCGCCGACGTGGTGGGTGCTACGCCTGACCGTACGGTCGGCCGCAGTCCGAATCGCACTGCGCGAGGTTCGCGCCGTTGACCGTCCACAGGTCATCGAAGACCAGGAACCCGGCCGCCTTCATGGCACGCACCGACGCAGCGACGATCTGCGGGTCGCGGCCTGGTCCACCGGGCTCGGGATTGTGGTGCAGGAAGCGGCCCGCGTATTCCTCGCACAGTTCGGCGTAGCCCTTGGTGTGCAGGATGAGCGCGTGCAGGCCGAGGTCCACATCGTCCGACGGAACCATGGGGACGGTGGCAGTGGCCGCCGTGACCAGGAACGCGACCGCCTGGTCGGCGATCCGCTCGGCACGCTCGGGCGACTGCCTGTTGTGGATGACCACGAAGTTGGCGAGGCTCTCGAACAGCTCCTCGCCGGCCACCGCGCGACCGGTCCTTTGATCGTTCGCCGTTGCCGTCATGCGAAAACTCCTCGTGTGTGACGGTGCGTGGGACAGACCGCCCGATGGGGCCGCCGAGCTTGACTCAGGGACGACCAGGAGGCGGGCTGGGGTGGCCGCCCCGAACGGGGAAAGGGGGAGCCAGGAACCTGGCCTGCGTTCGGGCGGCCGGTCTACAGGCTCATGGCAAAAGCCATGCCGATCACCAGGCCGCACGACCCGCTGATCATGACGATGAGCAGGACACCCGCGTACTGGCCGATGGCGCGCATCACAGGCCGTCCCGGCTGCTGGCGTTCTTGATGGCCAGACGTGCGCTCAGTTCCTCCCGCGCACTCGGCGCCACCACGTTGCTCGGCAAGGCATCCCACTCAACGCCGCCACCGATGGGCCTTATCTGGACCCGGCCGCCGATCTCACCCATGACGATGCCGATACATCCCCTGACGCGGTCCTTCGCCAGGTCACCGATGTCTGGTCTGGTCTGCTGGTTGCTCGCCATGTGCAGGAGCATCGCGTTCCGGGAGCCGCCGCCAGAAGGTCAGGCTGATTACCCAACTTGGGTAACATCGCGGCAAGTAGAGTCCCAACAACGTTGCGTAGCCCTCGCAGGGGGAGCCGCCCAATGCCCGACGCCGACCGGCCGCAGGAACTGCCTGCCAGGCTGCTCACCGATCCCGAGATGATCGACGCGTGTCGAGTGCGGGACTTCTCCAGAGTGTTCCGGCTGGTCAAGATCAAGGCAGGCATCTACCCGTCGATGATTGCCAGGCGATGCGATCTGACACCCAGTCGCGTTGGCGAAGTCATCGCAGGGAAACGCCAGTTGCAGCACATGGACGTGATCGAGCGCATCGCAGATGGCTTGCGCATCCCCGGAGACATGCTCGGGCTCGCCCGCCGACAGTGGGAGACCCCTCAGGCCCTTGTGGTCGCCGAGCGAGCGCTACCCCAGCTACCCGAGCCCGAACAGCAAGCCACCACGTCCTTACCAGGCCCCGATGTGGACAGCATCTTGGCCTTGGCCACCCGAACAAGCTTGAGCACAGCCACACTTGAGGCTTTCCGCTCCTCCATCGAGGACTACTGGCGACGGGACAACCAGCACGGCGGCGAAGCGCTGCGGCCGGCCATCGTCGGCCAGCTCCGCTACGTCGTCGGACTCCTGAAAGAGCACCGGCCACCATCCATCCAAAACGGCCTGTACGGCATCGCAGCCGAACTGGCACGCCTCACCGGCTGGACCTACTTCGACGCCCGCCAGTACAGCCAAGCCCGCGCCTACTTCACCGAAGCCCTGCAACTCGCCAAGGAGATCGACGACCGCCAGTTCATGGCCAACGTCCTAGCCTGCATGAGCTTGCAGGGCACCTACCAGGACAAGCCCGCAGACTCCCTGGCACTCGTGACCGCTGCCCAGGACCAGGCCCGCTCCGCACTCGACACCACCCCGCGCGTTCTGTCCATGCTGTCGATGCGCGAAGCCTTCGCGCATGCCACCCTCGGCAACCGGGATGCCACCCACCAGGCGATCGGGGAAGCACACAGCCATTTCGAGCAGATCCGGCAGAGCGATCCCGACCCGTCATGGGTGGCCTACTTCGACGAGCCGAAGCTCATCGTGGACACCGGCATCGCCCATGGCCGACTCGGCGAAGCATCGACCGCAGAGCCACTGATCGCGGATGCTCTGCGGCGGGAAGACCGCAGCAATCAGCGTGGCCGTGCGTTTCACGCCTTCTGGCTCGCCCGTACGCAACTGGACCAGGGCAAGCTTGACCAGGCGTGCCACACCGCCACACAGGCTCTGGAGTCCGCGTCGACCGTGGCGTCCGAGCGCGTGACAGGCCATCTCAGGGAGTTCTACGACCAGTTGGCTCCCCACAGGCAGGAGCCCGTAGCCCTGGCCTTCGAGGCACGGCTACGGGAACTCCTACCGCTGGTCAGCGGACCGCTTCGTCCATAAGCAGGTAGAGCAGGCCGACGAGCGATCCGCTGCTCACGACCTCGCGGCGGTCGATCATGCCCCGGATCTCCGAGAGGGGAATCCACTCGATGCGGTCGGACTCGTTCTTCTCCGTGGGAGGTCCGGCGTAGGTCGCACCGTCAACGCGGAAGACGTGGTGCTGCGAGTCGGTGATGCCGTTGGCCGGTTCGGCGTAGATCAGAGGCTTGATGGGACCAGGGCGCCAGCCGGTCTCCTCCAGGACTTCGCGGCCAGCAGCCTCCTCGGGAGTCTCGCCCTCCTCGACCAGACCCATGGGCAACTCCCAGGCCCACGAGTCAGTGATGAAGCGATGCCGCCACATCATTAGAACCTCTTGCCGGTCGTTGACCACGGCGGCCACGGCCAGGTGCCGGAGGCGAACGACGTGGTACTCCCACCTGCGCCCGTCAGGCTGCTGAACATCGACCAGACACAGATTCACCCACCTGTTGGTGTAGATCTGTCGCTCACCGTGGGTCTTCCACTCCATGCGTGCGGCCCCTCTCGATCGGACCCCAGGATCTCAGACTGATCGGGAGAGGGAGGCTCATTCAGCTCTTTCGCGTCAACCTGACGAGATGCTCCCGGCTGGTGCCGAGGCCCTTTGGCTGACGCGCACTTGACGGCGTTCTGCGTGCTGCCGCTGGCGGGGTTGGTGGTGTTCTGGGCTGGCGGACCGGGCGGCGGGCTGCTCGGCGCTCTGTCGGGGCTGGAGGCGCTGGCGGTGGCTGGCCTCGGCGTCGAGGTCGTGTTGTACGCCAGGTCGGCACCTGGTGCGGCCTGAACCTCTACCGTTGACCCACGGCTCCGAGCGGGCCGGTTGTGTAGAGCGAGGAAGGGGCAGATGGACGAGTCGTTGCCGACGGCGTTGCTGGCGGTGTTGGCCGAAGGCGTCGGCGGGGAGGGCGGGCGCCAGCTTGTGGAGGAACTGGCGCGGGCGCTGGCACAGGATCCGAGTGCCTCCGCACAAGTGCTTGCCGAGGCGGCTGCCCAGCCCGCCCGGCAGGAAGCGGTGCGGTCCTGGGGCGACCGGTTGGCCGACCTGTTCGTCGCCGATCCGCAGATCGCGCAAGCGGTTGCGGAGGCTATGCAGCGGCATACGCCGGGCAGCGCGGAGGCCTGGTATCGAGGGGACCACATCGACTTCACGGGCGGGGTCTTCCTGGGCAATGTGGTCGGCACGCAGGTCGTGATCCAGCAGAACGGACCCGCGGAATCGGATCCCTGGATGAAACCCGACGACTACCTCCGCCAGGTGAACCAGGGCTCGGTCTACACGCACCGCTGGCGACTCGTCGGACGTACTCAGATCCTGGACAGCCTCGTACCGTTCGCCAGGAACGAGCACGGAGGCGTCGCGCTCCTCATCGGTAGGGGTGGAGTCGGGAAGACGAAGATCGTGACGGCCCTGTGCGAAGCGCTTCGCGAGGCAGAGCCCGCCGTCGAAGTACGGGTGCTCGGCCCCGACCCGGACATCGGCCCAGGCGCGTTCAGGGAACTGCCGAGCACGGGCAGTCTGCTGGTGATCGTCGACGACGCACACAACCACACCCTCCCCCTGGAAAAGATCGTCGCCGGGGTCCGGAGCGCCAACGGCTCCGCCAACGTACTGCTCTCCCTACGGCCCTACGGTGCGGCCCACGCTCGCCGCGCACTGGCCCAGGCCGGTCTGCACGCGAGCGAGGCCACCTCGGTCGAGATCGGGGACCTGGAGTTCGACGACGCCCTCTCCCTGGCCAGCGAGATTCTGGACGAAGCGGTACGGCTTCACGCACCGAGGCTCGCCACTGCGGCGCGGGATTGCCCACTGCTGATCGTCACCGGCGCGGCGCTGATCAACAGCGGAGCCCTGGATCCTCGAAGAATCGAAGGCGACGAGCAACTCCACCTGGAACTCACGGACCGGCTTGCCGAGGCGCTGACCGCCGATCCGGCATCTGTCCAGGTACCCCAGGACCTGCTTTCCGCCCTCGCCGCGTTCCAGCCTGCGCGGCTCGCGGAACCGGAGGTTCGCACGTCGCTGGAAGCTCTGACAGGCTTGCCGTTCGACGTCTGCGCCCGCCACTTGGCGACCCTGGAAGGCGCCGGGGTGGTCCTGAGCCACGGCACAACCCTACGTCTCGTGCCGGACCTGCTGGGCGACGCCCTGCTCGTCAAGGCAGCGCGTCACAGCAGCACAGGTCTGCCCACGGGCTACCTCGCCCGAGCCATGGAAGCCGGCCAGGGCAGCGCGCTGGCCAACCTGGTGGTGAACACCGGCCGTGTGGAGTGGCAACAGCAACAGGGCACCAGCACCGGAGGGCTGATCGAGCCCTTGTGGGAGCAGATCACGGCAGCGTTCCGAGCCGCGGACGCACGGGAGCTGGTGAGTCTGCTGGAGGTCGTGGCGAAGGTCGCCTTCTTCCAACCACGGCGGGTTGTAGACCTGGCCACATGGGCGGCGGACAACCCCTGCGCCCCCGTCACCGCGGAAGTCGGGTTCGGATTGACCCACACCTGGACCGACACGGATGTGCGCTATGCCCTGGCCCCTGTCCTCCAGGCCGCCGCTCATTCTCTGGAGTTCCTGCCGCAGGCGGCCGCCCTTCTCTGGCGCCTGGGCTGCGACGACCCGCGCCCCCTGCCTCAACACCCCTCGCACCCCTTGCGGATTCTGGAGGAACTGGCCGGCTACACCCGCTGGGGCCCCACCGAGTACCAGCAGATCCTCGTCAGCCAGGTCGAGCGCTGGCTGGCCCGAGCACCCGCTCCTCCGTCTGTCCACCAGCCGCTGAGCGTGCTCGCCCCCGTACTGAGCACGGAAGGCCATGACGAGCTGTGGACACCCACGACCTGGACCTTGACCTTCCGCCCCTACGTGCTGACCCCCACCAGTGAGGTCCTGGACATGCGCGGCGCGGCGCTGGACCTGGCGTTCGAGGAGCTGGGACACCCGCAGCTCGAACGCGCCTCGGCGGCCCGTTCCCTGATCGGCAACGCAATCAGCCTGCCACTTGGCGGTTTCGGGCTGACGGTGACAGACGCCATGTGCCAGCCGTGGATCCCACACCTCGCGAGCACCATCGACCGGCTGCACCGGTACATCGTTGAGCACGCCCTGCCGCCGGCAATCCTGGTCGCCGTGCGCACTGAGCTGGGCTGGCTCGCACAGCACGGCCCCGACGGCCTCCGCCGCCCCGCCGAAGACCTGTTGAGCGCAATACCCACCTCACCGGACAACGAACTCGCCCGGGCGCTACACGGACCGGCCGACCCGGCCGTCTACTCCGCCGTCTCGGATTCGCGTGCGGCGCAAGACGCACTGTTCAGCGACGTGATGGGCGCGCTCGCCGACTGGACAGACGACACGATCGCGGCGTGCGTCGATGTCTTGCTCAGCGAGAACTACAGGGTCTTCGGCACCGACAGCGGACGAGCCCGGTCCTTCATCTGGACGCTGGTCACCCACCGCCCGTCCGTCGGCGAAGCCATCTGCGAGCAGGCCATGGCCGCGCCCGAGTGCTCGCTGGCATCGCTTGTGTCGGTCACTGTCGCTGCAATGGGACACGCCGCCGGCGACCGCGCGGTCCACTGGGGGCGAACGCTCATGGGCTCGGAGAACACCGAACTCACCCGGGAAATGGCGCAGGCGTTTGGTCACCAGCGCGGTCGCGGCGATCTGCTGGACGGCGAGGCGGACCTGCTGCGCGAACTCGCCATCCACGGGGACAATATCGTGCGCAGGGCCGCTCTCGGCGCCGTGCGCGTCATCGCCACGCAGCACAAGGACCTGGCCGTCGAACTGCTCACCGCATCGCCCGCCCTGGAGACAGCGGACCTCGACGCGTTCGCCCTGGCCGTGGCCGGTGCCCCATACAGTTCGCTGTCCTGGTCGGATCTCTCCAAGGAACAGCAGGAGGCATTTCTCACCGCCCTGACCGCAGCACCGTCCATCGACGGCTACGAGATCGGCCGGTTCCTCGCAGAACTCGCCCGCACCGAACCCCTCTCCGTCATCGAACTGCTCGAAGCCAGGGCGGAGTCCTCATCACGCCAAGCGAGAGGCATGCACTCCGCCCTGCCCTTCCGCTGGCATGTGACACCGCCATTCCACGATCACGGCGACTTCCCGGACCTACTGCGACAGATCCGCGACTGGATCGCCGCCGAACCGGAATCCGCCCGCAGGCGCTATCTGGGAGCCCACCTCTTCGAGCTTGTCGCCGGGCCCTACGACGCCCGGGTCACCGCCGTGATTGACGAATATCTCGACGACAGCGACCCCGTGAAGATCACGGTCGCCGCGGCGATGTTGTCCAAAGCCCCACGGACACTGGTCTGGGACGTCGGGTTCGTACGCCGCTGCCTGCGAGCCGCGGACCGCCACGGAGACGCCAGCCTGAGAAGAGTGCGGGGCGCCCTCTATGAAGCCTGCATGAGCGGGATGCGTTGGGGGACGCCTGGCGAGCCCCACCCCGAGGATATAGAGCAGCAGGCGAAGGCCACTGAGCTGGCCGACGGATGCGCCCGGGGCAGCGTCGAGGAGCAGTTCTACCGCGATCTCGCGCACGCCACCCTGGACCGTATGCGGGACGAAACAGACGAACTCCCTCCGGACGGCCGAGACTGGTGAGGTCCAGACGCGCGACCGCCTTGAGCCGTGCGTTCTCGTGCGCGAGTGCCGCGCCCACCGGGCCGCTTTACATACGGCCCGATGTGACAGGTCACCCTACGGCCGTGCGGCCTGAATCTCCTCTTGCACTCGGCTCAGCGCCCGCTCGGCATGCGCCCGGACGCTGTCCCATGCGGCCGTGAAGTCCCGGACGGGGAAGGTCAAGCCGAGCGCCTGGTGAGCGGCGAGGAGCCGCGCCGAGGGCTTGGGATGAACCGCGGAGTTCCGCAACACCCGGACCTGGTCGAGGAGTTCGACGGCCTGCTGTACCGCGGCCTGGTCGATAGCGGGTAGATGACGGACGAGGTGACCTTCGAGACGGCCGAGAGCAGAGGCGGGTGCCCTGCCCGGGACCTGTAGATCGCGAAGGATGTCTGTGAGGACGACCAAGCCCGCTTGGAACCCGGCCTCGTCCTCGATGTCCTGGGCCAGCAGACTGGACCGGTCCATCGGCGGACGGGATACGAGCTGGTGGCCAAGCACCAGCTCGGTGGTGACGTCGAGGAAGTTGAACGCCCGCAGAAGGGCGCGTGGCTCTGCGTACGGCAGTGCGGCCGGAGGCTCGGGCGGCGACAGCGTGGCTGTGACCGCGGCAAGGTAGTCCGCGACCGTAGAGAAGTCGGCGTCAGCCAACATGCCCAGCCGCCCCGTGTTGTTTCCCTTGTTGTAGCGAATCCCCGGCCATTCCTGCTCGGCGATCGTCGCCATGTGGCCTACGTAGCCTCCCTTGGCCTCGGCCCGCGTCACCGAGGTGGCTAGGTCGACCTCGACGTCAGGCATGGCGAACGGCGAGTCGAGGATCCTGTCCTGAGCCTTGGTCAACTCGCGCATGAACACGAGCAGGCCCCGGCTGATCATTTCGGCCACCGGGTCATCCTGAACGTGGTAGAGCCCGGCAACCGTCAGGAAGACCACTCCGTCGTGGTCGGGGTTGTGATCGGTTCCCCACCAGCCGACTGCCCGGTAACGGTGGGTGAGCACAGTGCCCACCGCGGGGAAGCTGTTGAGCACGGCGACCGTGTCGTGTCTGCGGCGCCGCATGAGGTGATTGACGTAGAAGAACTTCGGGAACTCGCCGTGCTCAACGAACGTCGACCACACGACGTCAACGAGATACTGCTGTTCATCGTCGAGCGGATCTGCAAGGCCGGTCATAGCGCTGTACCCCTCTGTAAGCGAACAGAGCAGGATAGAGCGCCGAGTCTTGACCGACACCTGCGTTTCTCGCGCTTGTAGCCGAGGCCGTACCCCGATCCTCCTTCCGGGCCGGCTCCGGGGGAAAACGGTCTGGTCGCGGCGGCGGTGGTGAACGACGAGCCAGGTGCTGACGGCCAGGGCGACGAGGGCACGAACGTCCACAACCGCTCGGGGTGGAAGGGGACGTCGGCGCGGAAGACCGTGGAGGAGACGCCGTACTCCTCGGTCTCGGGGACATGGTCGCCGTTCAGCTCCCGCACCCAGCCCGGTGCCTGCTGCGCCCGGTCAAGGTCGAACAGTCGGGTGCCCAGCACGTGTTGGAGCGGGATCTGTCCCTGTACGGCATCGATGATCCGCGCGAGGGGGTTCAGCCGGGTGAGCGCCGCTCGCAGCCGTGCCGCGGACGCGTCGTCGACCAGGTCGAGCTTGTTCAGCACGATGACGTCGGCGAACTCGATCTGGTCCACGAGGAGATCGCTGACCGTGCGTTCGTCGTCCTTGTATGGGGCGAGACCGATCTCGGCGAGTTCGTCGCCGCTGTCCAGTTCGGGCAGGAAGTTGGCCGCGTCCACGACCGTGACCATGGTGTCCAGACGGGCCAGGTCGTCGAGGGTGGCGCCGTCGCGTGGTCGTGCCCGCCCCGAGGAACCCGGAGAGCACGGTTACGGGCAGTCGGCGGTCGTCGGGGCGCAGCAGCCCACGCTCGTACGCCATGACCAGCCGCTGCGGTACGAGGTGTTGGACGCCGTCGAGGGTGACCGGCACCAGCGTGGGGGTGGTGACCTTCCACTGTGCTCGGCGGTGGCGGGTGTTGCTGCGGCACATCTTCCGCTTGGGGACGGTCATGACTGGGTGAGCGAACACCGAGGACGCTGCGTAGTGCCCCGCCCGCCGGGCATTGTCCGCCGCCACATACCCGGCGTAGGCCCGCCTACGATGCACGATCGACTCATCGACCCGACTGCCCCACCGCCTCCGCCGCCGTGTCGACCGTCCGCTCGCTCACCCGCGACTCCCTTCTCGCGTACTGCGAGAGCCGGATCGCCTCCTGTCCAGGATGGGCGGGAGGGGGTCATGCGAGGCTGCGGTGCCGGGCGGCGCCGTGCGCGAAATCGGGTACGTGCGACGTGCCCTCGCGCAGGTCGTCCAGGAACTGCCGGTAGGCATGAGCAACCGCGTACGCCGGTGCGTCGGCTCGGGGGTCCAGTTGCGGGACGCGCACGTACGATTCGGGCACGCTCAGGGGGGCGAGTCCGGTGGATGCCTCGCGGCCGCCTTCGAGGGTGAGCGGGCTGAGCTGGGGATGGCCGATCGGGGCGGTGAGGACGAGGTCGCCCTTCGTGCCGTTGATCTCCCAGCGGAAGTTGGTGCCCCGGGACATGCCGCCGCGGTAGTGGAAGGTGGCTGTCGCGCCGCCCGTCAGCCGTCCGGAGGCCACCACCTGGTCCGCGGCGGTCATGGGCACGGGCTGCCCGCTCTCGGTGTCCACGGCCGACGTACGCCGCGACTCCAAGTGGATCCGTAGTTCCTCGGGCTCGCCCAGGACGGACGCGAGTCCGTCGAGGGCGTGGCTGAAGGGAATGGTCAGCAGGGTCGCGCCGTTGGCGGCGTCGAGCACGTAGTGATCACCAGGGCGGACGGTGGCGCCCCAGGCGCCGCCGGAGCCGACGACCGTCGTGGACAGCACCTCCCCGACGTAGCCGTCGGCCACGAGATCCCGTGCGTAGGCGAGGGCCGGGTGCGACCGCGCCTGGAGTCCGACGACGGTCGGCACAGCGCGGACGCGCGCTCGCCGTGCCAGATCCTCCGCCTCCGCGAGCCCGTTGCCCAGCGGCCACTCGCACAGCACGCTCTTGCCGGCGCTCAGCGCGGTCAGCACCAGTTCCCGGTGGTGCGGCACTTTCACCGCCACGACCACGAGGTCCACTTCGTCGCAGGCGGCCAGCTCGGCCGCCGTTCCGAAGGTGCGGGACACACCGTGTTTCTGCCCGGAGCGCTCCGCCGACTCTTTCGAACTCGTGCTCAGGGCCCTCAACTCGTAACCGGCGACGGCGCGCAGGGCGGGCAAGTGCGAGCGCTCGGCCCAACTCCCGTGCGCCCCAAGCCCGATGATCCCGACGCCGATCGGCTTCTCGGAGCGGGCCAGTTCGGCGAGCGGTGACGTGGAAGTGTTCATGATGCGCGGCCGTTCCTTTGCTCGCTGTCCAGCAGGGCCATGAGGGGTGCGGCGTACCGGGAGCCGGCCACCGCGTCGGCCGGGACCGCCCCGCCGATCGCGCGGAGGTCCGCATCGGTCAGGGCGAGGTCGGCCGCGGTCACGGCCTCCTCGACGCGGTGCGGTCGGCGGGTGCCCAGGACGGCCACGACGGTGCCGTGCCGGCGGCTCTGGGCGATGACCCAGGCGGTGGCGAGCTGCGCGACGCTGATGCCGCGTGCGTCGGCAAGCGGCCGGAGCCGGTCCACGAGGGCGAGGTTCGCGGCGAGGTTGTCGGGGTGAACGCGGGGCAGCCAATGGGCGCGCGGGTCGCTTCCGGCGGGTTGGCGGTAGGCGCCGGTGAGCAGGCCGTGTGCGAGGACCCCGTAGGCGGTGACACCAATGCCCAGCTCACGGCAGGTGTCCAGAATGCCGCTGGTCTCGGGGCCACGGCTGAACAGGGAGTACTCGATCTGTACGTCACGGATCGGGTGCACGGCGTGGGCGCGGCGGATGGTCTCCGGTCCCACCTCGGAGAGCCCGATGTGGCGTACGTAGCCGGCCTGGACCAAATCGGCAATGGCGCCGATCGTGTCCTCGACCGGGGTGTCGGGGTCCAGGCGGGCGGGGCGGTAGATGCCGACGTGGTCGGTGTCGAGGCGGCGCAGCGAGTAGGCGAGCGCGTTCTTGACATGGGCGGGACGGCCCTCGATGCCGACGAAGGCTCCGTCGGGGCCGCGCAGCCCGCCGAACTTGACGCTCAGAAGCACCCTTTCGCGATCGTCGGCGCGGAGGGTGCGGAGCGCGCGGCGGATGAGGTCCTCGTTGTGGCCCATGCCGTAGAAGTCGGCGGTGTCGAGGAGGGTGACGCCGGCGGCGACGGCCGTGTGGATGGTGGCGATGGCGTCGGCCTCGTCGGCGGGGGCGGTGTGGTCGGACATGCCTGCGCAGCCCAGTGCGAGAGGGGCTACCTGTGGGCCGCCGGTGCCAAGGGGTCGGGTCTGCATGGATCCTTCCGGGGGCGAGAGAGGCGGGCGCGGCGCGGTGGATGGCGGTCGGCCGAGGAGCAGCCGCCTGCTAGCGTTGACATTTCAACACTAGGAAGAGGCGCGTTGATATGTCAACACGAGTTGGCGAAACTGCCGAGCCGAACGATCCGATCGGCGACACCACACCGGAGCCGGTGGAGCTCTGGTCCGCCTTCAAGCGCGCCCACGAGATCGTCCGGGCCCGCGTGATCGCGGACACCGCCGAGGCGGCGGGCCTGTCCGAGCCGGACCTGACGATCCTCGTCAACCTCGACAAGGCGGGTGGCGCCCTGCGCCAGAGCCAACTCGCCGCGTCGCTCGGCTGGGACCGCACACGCATCTCCCACCAGCTCACCCGTATGGCCAAGCGCGAACTCGTCACCCGCGAACGCGCCGACGGTGTCACCGTCACCCTCACCGACACCGGACGCCAGGCCATCACCAACGTGCGCCCCGGCCTGGAAGCCGCGGTACGCCGCCACTTCACCGACAGGCTCTCCGCGCAGGAGATCGAAACACTGAACTCCGTGTTGCGCCGGCTGTAGCCATCGGGCCCCAGCCACTGGGTCGGCGGTCACGGCGATTCACAGGGGCAAGTGATGCCTCTTCGGGCCGACGTCGAACGCGTGCTTGTCGAAGCGGAGCGTCGAGAACGCAGGCCTATCAACGGGTGCGTCTTTCGGGCGTCATGGACGTAGCGCTCGGCCTTCCCGCCGCACTGCTCGCCGGCATCTCTGGAGCTGCCTGGTCTCTCAGCAGGGGCGGGCTTCCTCCGCAGCGACGTGAGACGCACCGAGAACCGGCGCAGCCGGCTGGCGTGGGCTGAGGTCGAAGCGGGAGCCCGCCTGCTTCTCGCACAGGAGTCTCAGCTGGATCGCGAAGCCATCCAGGAAGCACTCCGGAACCTGCTCGACAGCCGGACCTGCACGCAAACACCGCTCACGCTCGACGCTACTGACTCGAGTCCGGACACAGGCGCGCTCAGGCGTGGGCCTCGCTCGGTTTGTCGAGGAGAGCAAGCTCCTCCTCAGTCAGGCGAAGGGCGCCGGCGGCGATGTTCTCGGCGAGGTGGGCCAGGTTGGTGGTGCCGGGGATGGCCAGCATGTGGGGTCCGCGGTGGAGGGTCCAGGCCAGTCGTATCTGGGCGGGCGTCGCATCGTGGGCGCGGGCGACCGTGTGGACGCGAGCGTCGTGGTCCTGAGTGGGGGCAGCCTCGCGCCGCAGGCTGGAGATGGCGAAGAACGGGACGAAGGCGATGCCTTGCTCCCGGCACAGGTCCACCAGCCCGCTCTCGTCGTCGCGGCGCCAGTCCAGGCCGTAGGAGTTCTGTACGCAGACCACGGGCGCGATTGCCCGGGCTTCGGCGACGTGCTGCGGCCGGACGTTGGAGAGCCCGAGGTGCCGGACCAGGCCCGCCGCGCGCAGCTCGGCGAGGGCGCCGAAGTGCTCGGCGATTGAATCCATGCCGTCGCTTCGCAGGTTCACCACGTCCAGGTGGTCCCGGCCGAGCTGGCGCAGGTTCTCCTCGACGTGGCCGCGTAGTTGGTCGGGGCGGGCCATGGTCAGCCACTCGCCGGAGGGGGCGCGACCCGGGCCGACCTTGGTCGCCACGACCACGTTGTCGTTCCAGGAGGCGAGGGCCCGGTTGATGAGTTCGTTCGCGGAGCGCAGCGGCGAGAAGTAGAAGGCCGCTGTGTCGATATGGTTGACACCCTGCTCGAACGCGCTGTGCAGCAGCCGGACGGCGACATCGCGGTCGATCGGAGTGCCGTCGGAGTTGCCCATCATGCCGTTGCCGGTCAGCCGCATCGCGCCATAGCCGACGCGGTTCACCTCCAGGTCCCCGAGCTTCCAGGTCCCTGCTGCCGCTGCTGCTTTCACCGTGCTCCTCAACCTGTTGCTTCGTCAGGATCTGGAGTATGAGGGGCTGCGGGGTGCCGCGAAAGATCAACAGGCTGGGCGAAACGCCACATGCGTTTCGGGAACGAACTATCGCCGCCCAGCCGTTGGACCTGCCGAGAGTCTTCGATCAGGACGTCGTAGGCACACACCCACCAGCAAAGCGATCAGGCTGCCTGTGCGAGGCAGTACGGGGCAGTGTCACGGCGTTCGGCAGAGCAGGCCGTGCGGCGGGCCAAGCGTGTCATCAAGGTGAGGGCGGCCCAGGTGATCAGCGATTCGATCAGCGGATCGCGCGCGACCTGGACGGCCTTGGCCATCCCGTCGCACTGCGTCAACTGGCGGGCGCCGACGGATGGGTGGCGCTCGTCCACTCCCGGCTGGCCACCAACGCGGCCAAGCGCAACGACCTCGACACCGCCATCGCGCACGCTCACCGTGCGCACGAACTGGTCCAGCGCTCGGGCCACCGAAGCGTGGCGCGAGCCGCCGAGGTCTTCGACGAATTGGACACCTACCCCGACGACTCACCCGCCCACCAGTTCCTCGGCAAGCGCTGCGGCTGCTGGGTCTGAACCACTTCCACCTCGGCGACCGCGACGAATCCCCCGCCTGGACCCGCAAGGCCCTGCACGAATGGGAGTGAGTGGTTCACGCCAGGGTGACGTGCATGCCGCCCTCGGCCAGGAGGTCGAGGACCAGGGCGAAGAGGTCGTAGGGGTGGCCGTCGGAGGACAGGACGTGGGACAGGTGCTCGCGTGCGGTGGCGGCGTCGTGCCAGAGCAGGGTCGCGGGGGCGGTGTAGCCGAAGGTGCCGCCGAGGCAGTCGTCGATGGCGGCGAGGCAGCCGCCGAAGTAGCCGCCCGGGCCGTTCACCGCCTCGCCGAGGGCCAGGTAGAGGCCCGGTTCGTCGGTGACGTGGCGACCGTCGAGTTCGTAGGCGTGTCCGGCAGGTCGGTCAGCGATGGTGCGATAGGCGGTTCGCTCGCGGACGAGGTCGTGCCAAGCCCAGCGGCGCCGGGTGTCGAGATCGGCCCAGGCGGCCTTCGTGGCGGGCGGGCCGGTGAACCACTGCTCCCAGATGGGCCGGGCGTGTTCGGGGACGGGCGTCCAGAATGCTCCGTCGAGCTCCAGGTCGATCAGGTCCGTGTCGTGCGGTGATGGGCGCCAGGCACTGACTCTGGTCCAGAGGAGACGTTCGGTGAGCTGCTCGCCTTGGTGGTCCCGTATCTCCAGGGCTGCCTGCTCCAGGTCCAGCGCCCGCCGGGTGCCCTTCGCCAGTGCTGCCCGTAGCTCGTCACCCTGGGTGAGCCCGCGCAGGACGAGCGGAGGTGTTGATCGCCTGGGCGGCAGGACGCGGGTGAACTCCCGGCAGGAGCCCAGCCATTGGCGCCCGTCGTGCACGCGCACGCGGCCCCTGTGCCCCTCGGGCGGGCCTTCGTAGTCGTCCAGTCCGGTGAGTACGAGGCTGTCTGTCGCGGTGAGCCGGCCCAGGCTCTCCGCGTCCTCCAGCAGCCAGGGTTCGAGCGAATCGTCGTCCGGTACCAGCCAGACCCGGTGGCCCACCCAGGCGCCCACTTCCCCTTCCGGGACCCAGCCGAACAGCTCGTACGTCCCGCGCTCGGGTTCCCCGAACAGCCCGTCCGCCTCGGCGCAGGCTCCCCAGGCGTGCCCGTGCTCCGTCTCGGTCAGCGTGTACCGCGATCGCCCGCGATGGTCCTCGTCCTCGTGCACGCCTGGAATCATGCACGGACCGGGTTCCAGCGGTGTAGCCATTTTCCCCCGATGCCGAGTCAGCGGCGGGAGCGCACCCGGGCGTCCTTCGGCGGGCGGTCGTCCGGCATCCGTTCAGCCCTCGGGACGCAGCAACCCGCGCTCGTACGCCTTGACCAAGTGCTGCGGTACGAGGTGTTGGACGCCGTCGACCGTGACCGGCACCAGCGTGGGGGTGGTGGCCTTCCACTGTGCTCGGCGGTGACGGGTGTTGCTGCGGGACATCTTCCGCTTGGGGACGGCCATGACGAACCTCCTGGGTGGGTGAACAGCGGAACATCGAGGACGCTACATGAAAATGGATCCCATTAACAATTGGTCGGGCGGGGGCGCGGGCCACCGCCCCGTGCGGAGGGTGTGACACCCAGCCCCGCCTGTGCGCTGGATCTGGTGAACAGTGAGAAGGAAGTACGGCCCACTTTGACGACCATCCAACACAGCCGGGCGGGCAGACGGCAGGCCATGCGCCGGATCCGGCCCCGCCGCTCTCCCGCGGCACCCCTGCTCGCGCTCGCATGGGCCGGCGCGGGCGCCGTGGTCTGGCTGTGGTGGCACAACACCCCGGCCGTCGCCCCGACCACCGCCGACCGGCTGGCGAACGCGGGCCGGATCACCGGACTGCTCGCCGGATACGTGATCGCCCTGGTCATCGCCCAAATGGCACGCGTCCCGGCCCTGGAGCGCCGGGTCGGGTCCGACCGAGTGGTGCGCTGGCACGCGAGAAGCGGCCGTTACGCGCTGACCCTGACCATCGCCCACGTGGTGCTGATCCTCTACGGCTACGCGCTACAGGCGGACACCGGCATCGTGGCGCAGACGGTCTCCGTCGTCACCGAGTACCCGAGGATGGTCGAAGCAGCCGTCGGCACACTGCTGCTGCTCCTCGTCGGCCTCGTGTCCGCCGGTGCGGTACGCCGCCGAGTGCGCTACGAGACCTGGTACTACCTGCACCTGCTCACCTACGCCGCGGTCTATCTCGCCTTCTGGCACCAACTCGCGACGGGCAGCGAGTTCGCCGCCGACGCGGTCGCCCGTACGGCCTGGTATGCCCTGTACGTCATGGTCGGCACCCTTCTGCTGTGGTACCGCGTGTTCACCCCGCTGCGGCTCAACCTCCGTCACCGCATGCGGGTCGAGTCGGTCGTGCGGGAGGCGCCGGGCGTGGTCTCCGTGCTGATCCGGGGCCGTCGACTGCATCGGCTGGGCGCCGAGGCCGGGCAGTTCTTCCGCTGGCGGTTCCTGGCAAGGGGCCTGCGGTGGACCGCGAACCCGTACTCCCTCTCGGCGCCGCCCCGCCCCGACCTGCTGCGCATCACCGTCAAGGCCGTCGGCGGGCACAGCGCGGCGCTGGCCCGACTGCGGCCAGGCACACGTGTCTGGGCGGAGGGCCCGTACGGGGCGATGACGGCGGCTCGCCGCAGCCGCGGCAAGGTGCTCCTGCTCGCGGGCGGGGCGGGCATCACCCCTCTTCGAGCCCTCTTCGAGACGCTGCCCGGCGGTCCCGGCGACCTGACACTTCTCTACCGGGCCCGCACGGCCGAGGAGTTGGCGTTGCGCGACGAACTGGAGGAGATCGCGGACGAACGCGGAGCCCAGCTCCTGTACGCCCTCAACAGCCCGGACGGGCGACGGCGCGCGATCACCGCGAAGATGCTGCGCAAAATCCTGCCGGACATCGCTCACCACGACGTGTATCTGTGCGGGCCGCCGGGCCTGGCCGAGGAGTCGTACGCCGCACTCCGCGAGGCAGGGGTCCCGCACCGCCGTATCCACCACGAGTCCTTCGAGTTCTGAGGCGCCGCTGTGACACCCGCTACCCCTGAGACGCTGGAATTCGCATGAGGAAGAAGCACCCGTTCCGCCACGCGCTGCTGGCCGCCGTCGGTACGGTCTCCGGCATCGTGCTGCTGATCGCGCTCAAGCCGACCACGGACCCTTCGCTTCCGCAGGCCGGGTCCGCGGTCACGTCGAACGTCGCCGTGTCCCCATCGGCGTCCTCGCACTCCGCGTCCACATCCGCGTCACCCTCGTCGTCGAAGTCGTCGAAGGCATCGGAGAAGAAGCGCACCGCGTCCCCTTCTCCCTCCGCCCCTTCGTCCGCGCGCGCTTCCAGCACAGCACCGGCAGCACCCACGCGAACCAGCAGCGCGCCCTCCGCCCCGAAGACCACCGAGGCCGCCTCCACCACCCGCACCGTGACCGGCGCCACGGCCCAGACCAATTACGGCCCCGTCCAGGTACGGATCACCCTCACCGGCGGCAAGATCACCGCGGCGAACGCGGTCCAGTATCCCGACGAGACGGCCCGCAGCAAGGACATCAACTCCACGGCCATCCCCAAGCTCAACCAGGAGACACTCCAGGCACAGAGCGCGGACATCGACACGGTCTCCGGCGCCACGTACACCAGCGCGGGCTACAAGCAGTCCCTCCAGAGCGCCCTGGACCAGGCCGGCGTCTGAGCCCCATGACGCCGACACAGCGATGCGCCTGACCCGGCACGGGCGTGGAGGTCAGCGGCGTGAGCGCACCCGGGCGTCCTTCGGTGGGTCGATGAACTGAAGCTCCAGCGTGACCGGTGGCTCGGCCACGCCCGGCCCGCCCGCGGCCACCCAGCGCACGACCTCCTCGGTGCTGTCGTCGTCCGTCGCGAAGCCCACCCACGTCGGTCGGCCGCCCGCGCGGCGTCCGGCCGACGAGGGGCCGACGACGATGACGTTCGCCTGGTCGCAGGGGCCCAGGCAGTCGGTCGTACGGATCCGGAAGCCGTGCTCGGCGGCCGCGGCGCGCAGCACCTCCAGTTGCCCCTCGTGATCGGTGCCCGGGTGCTTGCGGGCGTTGCCGCAGCAGCAGCCGCGGCAGACGACGAGTGAGCAGGCGGACCCGGACAGGGAGGTGGTGCGGGAGGCGGTGCGGGGCATCGAAGACATGACAGAAGTCTGGGCCCTGCGCTGACCGTCGTGATCACCGGGCCCTGCGCTGCGTATGGTTGACGGCGTGACCGACAGCAGCAAGCGGCCGCTCGCCGTGTTCGATCTGGACAACACCCTTGCCGACACCGCCCACCGGCAACGGTTTTTGGAGTCCAAGCCCCGTGACTGGGAGGGCTTCTTCGCCGCCGCGCCCGCCGACCCGCCGATTCCCGAGGGCATCGCGCTGGTGCGGGCCAGTGCCGAGGAGTGCGAGGTCGTCTATCTGACCGGGCGGCCCGAGCGCTGCCGTGCGGACACGCTGGAGTGGCTCGCGGCACAGGAACTGCCCGAGGGCCGGGTGTACATGCGGCGCGACAATGACCGCAGGCCCGCCCGCCGCACCAAGTTGGAGATCCTCCGCCGCCTGGCCAGGACCCGGGAGATCCGGGTCCTGGTGGACGACGACGAACTCGTCTGCGCGGACGCCGAACAGGCCGGGTTCCGGGTCGTACGGGCGCGCTGGACCGCCCCTTCCGCCGCGCTGATGTCCGCGCAGGAGCGGGAGGGGCGGACCTGAGGTCCCGGCAGCGCGCTCAGCCGGTCACGCTCAGCCCAGCCGCGCTCAACCGGTCTCGTCCAGGCGGAAGCCGACCTTCATGGTCACCTGCCAGTGCGCGATCTGCCCGTCGTTGAGCTGGCCGCGTACCTCGACCACCTCGAACCAGTCCAGGTTGTGCAGGGTCTGCGAGGCCCGGTTGATGCCGTTACGGATCGCCTGGTCCACGCCCTCGGGCGAGGTGCCGACGATGTCCGTGACCCGGTAGGTGTGGTTCGACATGTGGGTGCTCCTCTCGCACACGCGTCACTCCACCGTGCCCCAAGCCGGGGCATCGCGCGAGCCGTCCGTCACCGCGCCACGCTCAGTGACAGCGCGAACCGGCCCTCCTCGTCCGTCCACCAGTGGGACAGCTCAAGCCCCGCAGTGGACAGCTCGGCGCGCACGCCCTCCTTCCGGAACTTCGCCGAGATCTCGGTGTACAGCTCCTCGCCCGCCGCGAAGTCGACGGCCAGGTCCAGCGCGGGCACCTTCACGGTCTGCGCGGTGCGGGACCGCAGCCGCATCTCGATCCACTCGTTCTCGGCGTCCCACAGCGCCACATGGTCGAAGGCGCCGGGATCGAAGTCGGCGCCGAGTTCCCGGTTGACGACCGTCAGGACGTTCTTGTTGAACTCGGCCGTCACCCCGGCCGCGTCGTCGTACGCCCGCACCAGCACCTTCTCGTCCTTGACCAGGTCGGTGCCGAGGAGCAGGGCGTCGCCCGGCACCAGCAGCGAGCGGACCCGGGCGAGGAAGTCGGCGCGTTCGGCGGGCAGCAGGTTGCCGATGGTGCCGCCGAGGAACGCCACCAGCCGGGGCCCCGGGGTGTCGGGCAGGGTGAGGCCGCCGGTGAAGTCGGCGATGAGCGCGTGCACATCGAGTCCGGGACGCTCCTCGATGAGGGCGTGCCCGGCCTGGGTGAGGGCGCTGTCGCTGACGTCGACGGGGACGTAGGTGTGCAGTTCGGTGAGCGCGTCGATGAGGTACCGCGTCTTCTCCGAGGAGCCGGAGCCCAGTTCGACCAGGGTCCGGGCCCGGGTCGCGGCGGCGATCTCGGGCGCGCGGGCGATGAGGATCTCGCGTTCGGCGCGGGTCGGGTAGTACTCGGGCAACTCGGTGATCTGCTCGAAGAGTTCGCTGCCGACGGCGTCGTAGAACCACTTCGGCGGGAGGGTCTTGGGGGTGCGGGTCAGACCGTGCAGGACGTCGGCGCGCAGGGCGGCCTCCGTGGCGTCCTCGGGCAGTTGGCGGGTGAGATGGAACGGGCTCACGTGCGGGGCTCCTTGGAGGGTGCGGGTGCCGAGTTCTCGCCCGGCTCCTTCAGCGGAGTGAGAGTGACGTCCGTGCGGCTCGCGACGAGGAGCGTGCGGTCCGGGACCTCGTGCCAGAGCGGATCGTCGTCGTACGGTTCGGAGGCCACGACCGTGCCGCGGCCGGGCTCTGTGCGGTACCACAGGGTGTCGCCCCAGGTGGTCGCCGTGATGCTGTCGCCGCTGGTCAGCAGCAGGTTCAGGCGTGCGCCGGGCGCCGCCTCGGCGACCTCGCGGACGGTGTCGGCCAGGGCCTGGCCCTCGGCGTCCCCGGCCCGCAGCCGGGCCAGGACCAGCGCCCACACGAACGCCGAGTCGTTACGGGCCTCCAGCGACAGCAGATCCGTCGCGGACAGGGTGCCGGTCAGCGGCGCCAGGGAGCCGGGCCAGCCCGGTACGGCGCCGTTGTGGCTGAACAGCCAGGCGCCGGAGGCGAAGGGCGCCGCCGCGGCCTCCGCGTCCGCACCGGACAGGGTCGCGTCCCGGACCGCCGCCAGCAGGCACGTCGTGCGTACGACGCGGGCGAGATCGGCGAAGGACAGGTCCGCCCAGATCGGCCCGGCCCGCCGGTACCGGGCCGGCACCGGATCACCGGACGCGTACCAACCCACGCCGAAGCCATCGGCGTTGACCGTGCCGTGCTGTTGGAACCGGGGCGCCCAGGACTGCCGGTACAGGCCGTGCGGGGGCCGTACGAGGTGGGCGCCGAGCGGCTCCTCGGGCCCCAGATACGCCAGATGACGGCACATCAGACGGCCTCCGAGCGGGCCGTGCGGAACCCGGAGAAGATCTGCCGGCGGATCGGGTAGTCCCAGTTGCGGAACGTGCCCCGGCAGGCCACCGCGTCCACGGCGAACGAACCGCCGCGCAGCACCTTGTACTCAGGACCGAAGAACACCTCCGAGTACTCCTTGTACGGGAAGGCGACGAACCCCGGGTAGGGCAGGAAGTCGCTCGACGTCCACTCCCACACGTCCCCGATCAACTGCCGGACGCCGAGCGGTGATTCGCCCTCGGGGTAGCTGCCGACGGGGGCCGGGCGCAGATGCCGCTGGCCGAGGTTGGCGTGCTCGGACGCCGGGTCGGCGTCGCCCCACGGGTAGCGCATGGAGCGGTCGCCGGCCGGGTCGTGCCGGGCGGCCTTCTCCCACTCGGCCTCGGTGGGCAGCCGCCGCCCGGCCCAGCGGGCGTAGGCGTCGGCCTCGTACCAGCTGACGTGCACCACCGGCTCGTCCACCGGCACCACCTCGGTCACCCCGAACCGGCGGCGCAGCCACTGCTTGCCGTCGCGCTGCCAGAACAGCGGTGCGTGGATGGAATGTTGCCGGATGTGGGCCCAGCCCGCCGGGTCCCACCAGCGTTCGTTGTCGTAGCCGCCGTCCTCGATGAACGCCTGGTAGGCGCCGTTGGAGACGGGCGTGGTGTCGATGTGGAAGGCCGCCACCTCACGCCGGTGCGCGGGGCGTTCGTTGTCCAGCGCCCACGGCTCGGTCGAGGTGCCCATCGTGAACGGGCCGCCGGGGACCAGGACTTCGGCCGGGCCGGTGAGCAGCGGGGCCGGTTCCGGGTCCGGGGCGGTCAGGGCCTGCGGGCCCGTGCGGAGCTGATGGGTGATCAGCATGGTCTCGTCGTGCTGCTGTTCGTGCTGGGCGATCATCCCGAAGGCGAAGCCCGCCTCGGTCAGCCGGCTCCCGCCGAACGCGGTGCTCTCCAGCAGGTCGAGCACCCGCCCACGCACCTCGGCCGCATACAGCCGGGCCTCGGCGGGCGGCAGCAGCGGCAGCGAGGGACGCTCGGAGCGCGGATGCTCGAAGGCGTCGTAGAGGCCGTCTATCTCGGGGCGCATGGCCTCCCGGCCGGCGACCGCCCGCAGCAGCCACTGCTCCTCCTGGTTGCCGATGTGCGCCAGGTCCCACACCAGCGGGGACATCAGCGGGGAGTGCTGCGCGGTCAGGTCCGGGTCCTCGACGCAGCTGGTGAGCAGCGTGGTGCGGTCCCGGGCGGTGATGAGCGTGGTCAGGGCCCGTTCCCGGAGCGCCTCGGTCTCGGTCATGGCGTGCGGTCCTTCCCGTGCAGGCGGTCGAGCAGATCGTCGGCGGGACAGCGGCCCCGGGCGATGTAGCGGTCCCGGTACGCGGCCACGGCGGCCGTGACCTCGGGGGCGGCGCCCATCCTCGGCAGCGCCTCCAGCGCGGCGGCGAAGCAGATCACCGCCGCCTCGTGCAGCTCCGGATCGCTCAGGCCGTGCATGGCCGCGTCGGTCCACAGCGGATTGTGCGGCGCGGGCAGTGGCTGCGCCCGCTCGGACAGCGGCTTGACCGCGCGGTAGGCGGTCTCGGCGGCCTGCGGATCGTCGAACAACGCGGCCGCCACGGCGAGCGGGACGATCCAGCCGTCCTCGCCCGGCTGGGCGTCGATCATCCGCAGTTCCAGATGACCGCGCGGTCGGACCGGCGGGAACAGGGTCGTCAGGTGGTAGCCGAGATCCTCTTCGGTGGGCGGCCTGGGCACCGCCGATCGGGTCCACTCCCGGAAGGTGAGCCCCTCCGGGACCTCCCAAGGGCCCTGGTCCTGGCGTACGCACATCACCGGCGCGTCCAGCACATGCCGGGCCCACGCGGCGCGCGGATCGCCGTCCAGCGGGGGAGCGCCCGCCCGGCCCGCGCCGATCTCCATCCACAGCAGCTGCCGGGTGGAGCGCCAGCCGGTGGGCTCGTTGCCGACGAGGGGCGAGTTGGCGAAGGCGGCCACCAGCACCGCGCCGAGCTGATGGGCGAGCCACCAGCGCCGCACATGGCCGAGCGGCCCGGGCTCCTCGTGGCCGGCGTCCAGGCAGACCTGGACCGATGCCGAGGTGCACATCATGGCGCGGCCCGCCGGACCTCTGCGGTCCAGGCAGGCCTCCATGGCGTCGTAGCGGGGTTCGCGCAGATAGCGGCGGGGTTCGTGCCACGGGTCGTGGCCGATGCCGACCAGTCCGAGACCGTGTTCGCGAAGGCTCGCGCGTACGGCGTCGAGGTCGGCGGAGACGGTACCGATGCACTCCGTCAGGGAGGCGGCGGGCGGCGAGCTGAGCTCCAGCTGGCCACCGGGCTCGACGGTGAGCGCCGACCTCAGAGGCACGGTCCGCAGGGCGGCGTAGGCCGCCCGGAGTCGTTCGGGTGTGACGGGGAGCTGCGGGCTGCGCAGCTCGTGGACCAGCCATTCCACCTCGACACCTATGGTGCGGGGCGGTCCGGTCTTGAAGCAGATACCGCGGACCAGGGCCTCGACCTCGGCCTCGGAGACCGAGGTGCGGGGCCTGGTACAGCCGCTCGGCGAAGAGCCGCTGGACGAATCTGGCATATCGGGATCCTCCTGATATTCCACCATGCCACCGGCCCGGCATTTCGGGTGGGCCGGGCAGGCACACTCGTCCCACCCAAGACGCTGAACCGGCTCGGCACAAGGGCGCCTCCCGGGATGTTCCGGATCGGTCACATCCAGTTCCCGCGCGTTTTCGGAGGCGTTCGGGGACCAGGAAACTCGGTTGCACCTCCCGTAGAGCATCGCCCACGATGCGTGCATGAGCACGACGGGGGAGCGCGCCGGGCGCGCGCTCATGGCACTCACGGGGGTGGCGCCATGAGCGCGCGCCTGCGGGGCATCGCACAGCAGACGGAACAGATCGTGGCGGCGGGCCACTACACCGCCACCGACGGCCGCCAGGTGCCGATCGCGGCGGCCGTGGACGCCGCGCGGAGCGGTACGCACATGTACGGGCCGGACGCTGTCCCGGTCCCCTCCGCGCCTTCGGTGGACACGTCTTTCGAGGTCACGGGCGAGAGCAGCCTGGAGGCCGCACACCGACTCGGCGACGGCACGGCCGTACTGAACTTCTCCTCGGCCCGCAATCCCGGCGGCGGCTACCTGAACGGCGCGCAGGCCCAGGAAGAGGCCCTGTGCCGAGCCTCAGCGCTCTACACCTGCCTTGTCGGGATCCGGGACTTCTACGACCACCACCGCACCCACCGCGATCCCTTCTACACGGACCGCGTCATCCACTCACCGAGCGTGCCCGTCTTCCGCGACGACCGAGGACGGCTCCTCGACTCGCCGCACACGGTCGGCTTCCTCACGGCCCCGGCGCCCAACGCAGGCGTCATCCGACGTACGACCCCGCAGCGCGCCGCGGACATCCCGGCCGCCCTCGCGACCCGCGCCGAGCGCGTCCTGGAGGTCGCCGCGGTACACGGCTACCGGCGCCTGGTGCTGGGCGCCTGGGGCTGCGGGGTGTTCCAGAACGACCCGGCGCAGGTCGCGGGAGCGTTCCGGACGCTGCTTGGGCCGGGCGGGCGGTTCGCGGGCCGCTTCGAGCACGTGGTGTTCGGCATCCTGGATCGCACGCCGGGGACGGTGACGCGAGCGGCGTTCGAACGGGCGTTCCCGGAGCGGCAGCTCCAGTCATAGAGCGCGCAGGGCCTCAGGCCAGCCGTGGCGTGTGCGGAGTGTCAGCTCCAGCCGTACCGCTCCCGCAGTCGATTCCGGACCAGGTTGAACCGCATCCGGTCCAGCGCGCACGCCTCGCGCCGCATGCCCCGCTCGTGCAACCGCAGCACCCGGTCGACATCGACCCAGGAGTCCCGCCCGGACTTGTCCCAGGGCCCGTTCCCGATCGGCACCCAGTCCCGCTGCGCGTCATGCCGCTTGCTGGAGAGCTGCACGGCGAGGAAGGTGCCGCCCGCCTCCCGGGCGACGACGAGCACGGGCCGGTCCTTGCCCCGTCCGTCGTTCTCCTCAAAAGGCACCCAAGTCCACACGATCTCCCCGGGATCCGGGTCGCCGTCATGCGCGGGCGAGTACTCCGTGCGCACCCGCCCCACCTTGCGGGGGTCGGCCTCGATGGTGGCGTGGGGGCCTTGGCGGCCCGGGATGTTCTCTTCAGTGGACGCAGTCACGGGGATCACGTTAGAGCCTGGCGCCGCATGTCGGTCAGTCGGTCTCCCCGTAGTTCATGAACCAATGCGTGTCGAAATATCGGGCCATCGTGTACGGGTGGTGCGGGTCGACGAGGATGCGGCAGACGAACTCCGCGGCCTGGCAGTCGAAGGAGAGTTCCTCGTCGAAGGAGTGGACCACGACGGGCCAGTGGTTGGGGTCGTCCCCGTCGGCTCGCCATGCGTAGAGCTCCTCATGCTCCGTACCTGCCCAGTTGAGCAGGCCGTCCTCCCCGCGCCCCCTCCACGGCTCCTGGTGCAGAGTCAGGAATCCGTCGAAGGCGCCCTCGCCGAACGTCTCGACCATGCGCTTGTAGTCCCTCGGCAGCGCGGTGCCCAGCCGCGACTCCATTTCCGCCCAGTCCACGTCCGGCCGCCGATCAGGGTCCGTCCAGCCGGTGATCCGTATGAGCCGCTCCATCCAGTCGACGTCCTCGTCCGCAGCGACCGCCAACGGTTCGGGCATCTCCCGGTGGGCGACCACCAGCACCGGCCGCACGATGTCTTCGCCGTCCCGTGCCGTACCCGTGCCGACCCACCGGTTCCCGTACGCCCACGCCCGTATCGTCACGGCCCGTTCCTCGAAGGGCAGGAGGAGGGCCGCGCCACTGGACTCGTCGAGCGTCGGATCGGTGAAGCCGTCGAGGACGAGGGTGCGCGGGGCCCCGTACCTGTCGGCGAGCAGGTCGGTCATGTCCTGCGGGTCCAGGTCGACGGGCAGGTACATGTACCCGTCCCGCGGCCCGAGTTGCGCCAGCAGGTCGTGGACGTTCGCTTGCGTGAGCTCCATGACACACAGTGAAGCGCACACCACTGACAACGGGCTGCTAAGCGGCCGGGGCGTTCGAGGTGACCGCCTCCGGTGGCCATGCCTCGTGCCAGCGAAGCTCCGACTCCAACTGGGCGGCGAGCGACACCAGCAGGGGCTCGCTGTGGGACGGGCCCAGCAGCTGGGCGCCGACCGGCAGGCCGCCGTTGACGAATCCGGCGGGGACGTTGACGCCGGGCCAGCCGAGCACGTTCCACGGCCAGGCGAACGGACAGGCGGCGATCATCGCGCGGTCGGTGGCGAAGCCGCTGAGGCCCAGCATCGCGCCGATCCGCGGTGGGGGAGCGGCCGTTGTCGGCGCGAGCATCACGTCGTACGACTCGAAGAACCTGCCGATACGGCGGTGCAGGACCGCCTCGGCGCGCCGGGCCGCCCGCAGGGGTGCCCCGCCAAGGAGCTTGCCGAGGCGGGCGGCGTCCAGGGTGCGCCGGTCGAGGAGGGCCGGGAAGGGCGAGTCGGTCACCCACTCGGAGATTCCGACGGTCGCCCGGGGCACGAAGGTCAGCCCGATCTGCCCGTACGGCGGATCGGCCTCCTCGACGGTGTGCCCCAACGCGGCCAGTTTCTCGGCGAGTTCGACGACCTTCGCGCGCACTTCCGGCTGGAGGCGCGCGGGCAGCGCGGTGAAGGGCGGCTTGAGGGAGAGCGCGATGCGCAGGCGCCCGGGTTCGCGTGTGGCCGCGGCCGAGGCGTCGACGGCCGGCGGACGGTGTGGGTCCCGCTCGTGGTTCCCGGCTGCGGCGTCGAGCAGCAGCGCCGCGTCCGCGACGGTACGGGCCAGGGTGCCGTTGACGGTGATGCCCTGGAAGGACTCGCCGCGTGGCCAGGTCGAGATCCGGCCCCGCTGCGGCTTGATGCCGACCAGATTGGTCCAGGAGGCCGGGATCCGTACCGATCCGGCGCCGTCCGAGCCGAGGGCGGCGGGCACCAGACCGGCGGCGACCGCGGCGGCCGAACCGCCGGAGGAGCCGCCCGGGGTGTGCTCGGGGTGCCAGGGGTTGCGGGTGTCGCCGAAGGCCGGGCCCTCGGTGAACGGCCACTGGCCCAGTTCGCAGGTGTTGGTCTTGCCGACGATCACGGCCCCGGCCGCGCGCAGCCGCCGTACCGCCTCGCCGTCCTCGCCGACCGGCGGGTACTCTCCGCGGCAGCCGAAGGCGGTGGGCTCCCCGGCGACGTCCATGTCGTCCTTGACGGCCACCGGCACCCCGAGCAGCGGCAGCCGTACCCCGGCGGCGAGTTCCTTGTCCGCCGCGTCCGCCTCGGCGAGCGCCGCCTCGGCTCGGACGACCCGGAAGGCGTTGACGGTGCCCTGGGTCGCCTCGATGCGCGCCAGCGCCCGCTCCACCAGCGCCCGGGACGTCACCTCGCCGTCGGCCAGCGCGCGGGCGGACTCCGCCAGCCCTGCGGAACGGTCGAACGTCATACGGACACCTCCGGGGACGACCCTGTCTACTGAACAGTAACCTCTGTCGGGCCGCGACGGAACGTCCTCGGTGCCAGCCGGAATTGAGTGGCCGTAGCACCCTTGCGCGAACCATTGACGCTCTCCCGCCTCACCTCTAACTTCTGACCGATTTGCCGAACCAAGTTCGATATTCCGAACCGATCGGTGTGAACGTGTCAGAGGGAGAGCCGCCCATGACCCCCCAGCCCGCCCCGTCCCGTCGCACGCTGCTGCGCGCGATGGCCGCCGCACCCGCCTCCGCGCTGCTCCTGTCCCAAACCCCCGGACTGCTCGGCACGGCCCTCGCCGCCGCCCCGCCGAGCGGCTCCGCCACCCGGTACACGATCGTGCCGTTCCTCAACAGCAACGACGGCACCGTGAACGTCTACCAGTCCGACGACGCCACCGACTTCCGCCTGCTGCGCGCCTCCGCCTACACCCCGCCCGCGAACCGCATCCGAGACGCGAGCGTCATCAAACACTCCAACGGCTACTACTACGCCACGTACACGACCCACACGTGGCAGGACACCAGCACGACGATCGGCTTCGCCCGCAGCGCGGACCGCGTCAACTGGACGTTCCTCTACGACTATCCGGTCCCGATCACGAACCTCTCCCGCGCCTGGGCACCGGAGTTCTTCGTCGACAGCGACGGCAGCGTGAACGTCATCGTGTCCTGCTCGACGACGAACGACGAGTGGATCTTCACGCCGTATCTGCTGCGGGCCACGAACTCCGCGCTGACGGCGTGGAGTTCACCGGTGGCCCTGTCCGGCATCGGCGCGAACCACATAGACACGTTCCTGGTGAAGATCGGCTCGACGTACCACGCCTTCACCAAGAACGAGACGACGAAGTACATCGAGTACGGCACGGCGACGAGCCTGACGGGCCCGTACACGATCTCCCGGACCGGCAACTGGGCGGGCTGGGGCAGCTACCGCGAGGGCCCGGCCCTGATCCAACTCGACAACGGCGCCTGGCGCCTGTTCTTCGACGGCTACGGCGACGGCCGCTACTACTACAGCGACAGCTACGACACGTTCGCGACGTGGTCGGCGCCGACGGCACTCCCGTCGATCTCGGGTACGGCCCGCCACTTCACGGTGGTCAAGGAGACGGTGACAGGCGGCCCGACTCTGGCCCGCAACGTGACCCGCTCCTTCCAGTCGGCCAACTACCCGACCCGCTACTGGCAGCAGCAGTCGTCCCTGCTGAACCTCCCGGTGGTGACCGCCTCCAGCACGGCCGCCGAGAAGCAGGCGTCGTCCTTCACGGTCACCGCGGGCCTGGCCGACGCCAACGGCCACTCCTTCCGCGACGCATCCGGCAACTACCTGCGCCACTACGACTTCCGCGCTCGATTCGACGCCAACAACGGCACGACGACGTTCGCGCGGGACGCGACGTTCATCGCCCGCACCGGTTCGGCAACGGGCTCACTGCGCTTCGAGTCGTACAACTACCCGGGGTATTACCTGCGGCACTACGGCTACCAACTCCGGGTGGAACGGTCGGACGGGACGGACCTGTTCCGGCAGGACAGCTCGTTCGTGCCGGTGGGGGCGTGGGCATGAGCTGTCCTGACCGAAGGTGACACAGCCGTAGTCAGGGAGGACCTGAAGTAGCTGTTCGAGCACCCGCTGGAGGACCATGCGGCGCCGCCAATGCCGATGGACCTCCAGCGCCCCGGGACCGGCCGAGCAGCTCCTCCTCCACCAGGTGTGCGACGAATTCGGGGGAGGGGGGTGGGCGGCGGCCGGGCGCAGCGACCGCGGTGCGAGGCGCGCCGGCGATCAGCCGAGGAGCCCCGCCGCGACGATCACCGCGGGAGCTTCTTCACTTCTCGTCGAAGAGCAGATCGTGGATCGGGTGCGTCATGCGGAGGGTGTTGCTGTTGGTGATCTCGACGACGTTGTGCATGCCGCTGAAACGCTCACCGGTGGACAGGACCGTGACGAGGTCCTCCTTGCCGGCGAGATACGCGGGGAAGCAGGTGAGCGACATGTCGAGCTTGAGGTAGTCCACCAGCCGCCGGAACAGCTTGGGCACGATCACCGCGTCATCGGTGATCGAGGACAGGCCGGTGATCTTCACTCCGGATGTGGTCACGTCGTCGGGCCACAGTCCCTTGCCGGCCGTCTGTGCCTGCTGGGCCACTTGGGTCAGTTCGACGCGCAGGTCCTTGAACAGGCTTCGGTAGAAGGTGGGGTACACCAGCCCCACCGACGCCAGGTGATGGTTGGCCGTCTTCTTCAGCTCGGGCACGCCGACGCTGATCTCCGTCCCGCTTGTTCCGGGAGGGGAGCCCCGGCCGACGAGGGCGATGACACGACCGAACAGGTCGGCACCTCGGGTGAGGATGTAGCCGGGTGTGCTGGCGGGCGTCGAGGCGGTGACGGATTCGTTCGCGTCGCGCTGCACGTTGGTGAAGCCGAGCCACTTGAGCAGCTCGTCCGCGGCCGCGTGGCCGTGCTTCAGTGGCTGGTGCTCCCCGTGGTAGTGGGTTTCCAGGGCATCGATGCCCTCCAGCCGCAGCTTTGCGTGGTCGGCGCCGGTGAGCTGTACGGGGTTCTTGCCGCCGACGAGTGACCAGTCGTCCAGGTTGTCCGCGACGAAGTGGACGGTGTCTCCGTCGGGCTGAGTGTTCTTGACATGGAATGAGCCTTGGATCAGGAGCATGGGCATGGCGACTCCAGTAGGGGGAGGTGGATGGGGGACGAGTCCTGTCCCTGGGACATTTGGACGCCAGGTGAACAGGCGGTCGGTTACCCAGTACTGGACGCTAGTGGAGGCCACTGGCATATGCCTTTTTTACGGGCGAATGGGTTAATGGCTCGCCCTTACGTCACCGGCGGATGCGCCTGCCCCTGGCCGGCGCGGTGGGTCGTACGGTCGTCAGGTCGGAGAGCTGGAGGTGCAGCGGTCCCCACGTCCTGTCGTCGACCGTGCGCGTTCGTCGTCGCGGAAGTCGACTGCTGCCGAAGGGCTGGCGCTTCTCTCACCTGGCGGTTGGTGCGTATTCGCGGGTGTCGGTGAAAGGAGTAGGCCTTGCTCACTGCCTGGAGAAGATTGGCCAGGGCGAGAGCCGTCCACAGTGCAGCACAGACGAGGGTCGACACGAAACTCGGCACAGTGCGCTTGAGGCCGAATCCGAGGACCGCCTGTAGCGCGTCGGTGACGACCACAGTCAGCACCAGTGGCAGGAGACCTGTGATCTGTGGCCGTACATCAACATCCTGGGTGAATATCGGAACAACCCAGGAACTGAACAGGATCACCATTGCCCCCGATGAACCCCACCGCGCCCAGTGCCAGCCCCGTTCCTGCCCGAACGGTGCGCCGTATACGCCGGCTGTCACGCTTCGGCGCTGTCCGTCCCGATCCTGGCCGCCGCGAAGGTCAATACGCCCAGGACAGCGAACTTGACGAGTACTGTGCCGGCCAGTGGAATCCCCACGGTGCCCAAGGTCCAGACCTGCTTCACATTAGGCCGGCCCGGACACAACGAGCGGCCGATGAGCAGCGTAGAGCGGCGGATGGCTACCTGGTTGACGCAAGCGCTGATCACGCTGGAGGTCAGCATGGCGATGCCTGCCCCGGTAAGGCCGTAGCTCGGCAGCGGGCCGGGGCCACCTACGAGGAGGACGGACAGCGTGGTGGATGCGGCGGTGCCGATAAGTCCGGCCCGCATCACCAACTCCTGTCGAGGGTGGTGCGGGGAATCCCGGCCGCGCGGCCGATCAGCGGAACGGACGCGACCGCCGCTGCGGCGATGGCACCGACGGTAATCGCCAGCCAGGTCCCGCTGCGCACCACGGGCAGAAGGCGGTCAGGATCCTCCTTGCTTGGTGTGATGAACGGCATCACGCCGCGCAGTGCCCCCGCCACTGTGGCGGTAGCGGGGCTGAATACGGCCATGGCGACGGCGAAGGCCGCGAGTGTGGCGGTGGCGTGGTTGCCGAGCAGCGCGGTGTCGACGAGAGCGCCGACTGAGGCGGCGATCATTGTCAGGAGTCTCCTCTGAACCCCCGACAGGGTCACAGCTCGGATGCCTGCGACGTCGACGCATACCCTCAGCCCAAATCAGAAGAGCGAAGCGAAGATCCTGTTAGCGGTGTTGTTGAACCGAACGTGCAAGGGCTCAAGGCGTCGGCTGTGCTCTTTCGCGGCCGAAAGATCTGCCGCCCAAATTGCCTCACCTGCAACACGCTGGATCTCGTAAGCCAGTTCACGCAACCCCTCGTCAAGGACGCGGGCTGCCGAGAGTTGGAGCTGTAGCACAGCCTCTGACCATCCTTGGGCAGTTGGGGTCTCCCACTGGCGTGCAGGCCACGAGCCTGATTCGCGAAGCTCGGCCAGGACACGGTCGAGTTCCTCGTAGGCAGCCTTGATCACGTCTGAGACGGCTGACTGAAGTACCTGGATGCTCTCCCTTTGGAAATCATCCCTGGTAGCTTGTCGATCTCGTGTGTATTGCTGGTCGCGGATCATGGTCTCGTGCCTGGCGGCGAGCCGATCCTTGTAGATCGTCAAGACAGACGTGGTCAGGGAACCGAGTAGGACTCCCACGAAGCCGAAGATTGCAGAGGCCATTTCAGCAGTCTCCACGACAACTGGTCGTCCCTGCTGAGTGCTTGGCAGGACGGGAATGCCAAAGTTCGGCCAGCAGGCGAACGGTCTTCGGTCGGTGGCTGCCGACTGCGGCTGGCGTGGGCCAAGCGCGCCGCTGGCGCCACGACGAGCCGGCGTGCCAGTGTCGCTCGTTCACTGAGTCGGTCCCGCCAGTACCGCTACGCAAGCGGCTAACCACACGATCGCCGGCGGTGGCCGATCAGGGCCGCACGGTTGGTCATCAAGGCACCACGATGCCCGCTAATTTCGTTGAGGCCGCACCCTGCGATCGTGTTGGCTGGCGGCGCCGAACTTTCAGTACCGCAGGTGGCCGCTTGGCCGTAGCAGGGAGTTGAACGTGCAGGACAGTGTTGTCGACCCCGTTGCCCACAATCGGGCAGCCTGGGACAAGTACGTCCAGGAGGGTAACGAGTGGTCGACGCCGGTCAGTGCTGAGGATGTCGAGCGCGCCCGCACGGGCGACTGGTCGATTGTTCTCATCGGGCGTGAGCCGGTCGACCGCTCCTGGCTGCCGGCAGACCTGACCGGCAAGGATGTGTTGTGCCTGGCCTCCGGCGGTGGCCAGCAGGGTCCGATCCTCGCCGCCGCGGGGGCGCGGGTCACCGTATTCGACAACTCACCGCGCCAACTCGGCCAGGACCAGATGGTGGCGGCGCGCGACGGACTCGAGCTGCGCACCGTCCTGGGCGACATGCGCGACCTCAGCGCCTTCGGCGACGCAGCATTCGACGTCGTATTCCATCCGGTCTCCAACCTATTCGTCCCGGACTTGGCACCGGTGTGGCGTGAGTGCTTCCGCGTCCTGCGACCGGGCGGAACTCTGCTCGTGGGCTTCATCAACCCTGATACGTACTTGTTCGACCACGAGGCGCTGGACGAGCGCGGCGAGCTGATCGTCGTGCACAAGCTGCCCTACAGCGATGTCACGCAGTACTCCGCCGAGGAACGCGCCACGAAGTTCGGTGCGGATGCCGCTCTTGAATACAGCCACACCCTCACCGACCAGATCGGCGGGCAACTCGCCGCGGGGTTCGTCCTCACCGGCTTCGCGGAAGCGCCGCACCAATCCAACGCATCCGCTCAATACATGTCGAACTATTTCGCGACGCTGGCGGTCAAGCCGGGCTGACCCAGCCGTGGGGTCGGCCGGCATCAACCGCGGCACGCGAGCCGCCGACGGCCGAGGCGTCGGTGATGATGCACGGCGGCCGGGGAGACGGCGTCGTAGGAGGCCCGGAGGGCGTCGACCTTCGGGACGACCGGGTAGTCGGCGTACCCGGCGGCCTCGTGGGTCAGCAAGCGGGTCGCACCGTGCTGGGTCAGCACAGCGGCGGTGTCCTGGGCGCCCGGGCTACGGGCCATAGTGCGCCTGCCCCATGACGCGAAGAAGGGCCGTTGGACCCCATCCGTCGGGCGCAGGCAGGGGTCTTTGGACCCTAGTGGGACCAGGTATCCCTGGGGCGATCATGTGGCGGCGGCCGGGAAGGGCCAGGTCCACAGCCCGTGCCAGGGCACTTCCCGGCTCGTCGGTGAAATGAGCGATGGGGAGGACTTCGTCCGGTGGACAGGGCACAAATACGTCAGGCAACGACCGCACGACCGAGGGCCGAGGTCACGGCGACCGGGCCGATTGCCGGGCGGACGGCGAGCCGGCCGTCGTGGGTGGAGTGGCTGACGACCACCGACCACAAGAAGATCGGGACGCTGTACCTGGTCAGCGCGTTCGTCTTCTTCATCGTCGGCGGTGTGATGGCCCTGATGATGCGCGCGGAACTCGCCCGTCCCGGGCTTCAGGTCATGTCGAACGAGCAGTTCAACCAGGCGTTCACGATGCACGGTTCGATCATGCTGCTGATGTTCGCGATGCCGCTTTTCACCGGTTTCGCGAACTGGATCATGCCGCTTCAGATCGGCGCCCCGGACGTGGCGTTCCCCCGGCTGAACATGCTGGCCTTCTGGCTCTTCCTCCTCGGCTCCTCGATCGCCGCTGCCGGCTTCCTCACCCCGGACGGCGCCGCCAGCTTCGGCTGGTTCCTGTACGCCCCGCTGTCGGACGCGGTCCACTCGCCGGGGCTCGGCGCCGACCTGTGGATCATGGGTGTGGCGCTCTCCGGATTCGGTTCCATCGCCGGTGCGGTCAACTTCATCACCACGATCATCTGCATGCGTGCACCCGGCATGACGATGTTCCGCATGCCGATCTTCACCTGGAACGTGCTGCTGACCGCGCTGCTGATCCTGATCGTGTTCCCGGTGCTGGCGGCGGCGTTGTTCGCGCTGGAGTGCGACCGGAAGTTCGGCAGCCACATCTTCGACCCGGCCAATGGCGGCGCGCTGTTGTGGCAGCACCTGTTCTGGTTCTTCGGGCACCCCGAGGTGTACATCCTGGCGTTGCCGTTCTTCGGCATCGTCTCCGAGGTGATCCCGGTGTTCAGCCGTAAGCCCATGTTCGGCTACATGGGACTTATCGGAGCCACGATCGCCATCGCCGGTCTGTCGATCACGGTGTGGGCGCACCACATGTACGTCACCGGCGGGGTGTTGCTGCCCTTCTTCTCCTTCATGACGTTCCTGATCGCGGTGCCGACCGGTGTGAAGTTCTTCAACTGGATCGGCACCATGTGGAAGGGCAGCCTGTCCTTCGAGACGCCGATGCTGTGGACCACCGGCTTCCTCATCACCTTCGTCTTCGGCGGTTTGACCGGCGTCATCCTGGCCTCGCCGCCGATGGACTTCCATCTGTCCGACTCGTACTTCGTCGTCGCGCACTTCCACTACACGGTCTTCGGCACGGTCGTGTACGCGATGTTCGCCGGATTCCACTTCTGGTGGCCGAAGTTCACCGGCAAGATGCTCGACGAACGCCTCGGCAAGATCACGTTCTGGACCCTCACCGTCGGCTTCCACCTGACGTTCCTCATCCAGCACTGGCTCGGCGCCGAGGGCATGCCGCGGCGCTACGCCGACTACCTGGCCGCCGACGGCTTCACCGCCCTCAACACCCTGTCCACGATCGGGGCGTTCCTGCTGGGTCTGTCGATCCTGCCGTTCTTCTACAACGTCTGGAAGACCGCCAAGTACGGCAAGCCGGTCGAGGTCGACGACCCCTGGGGCTACGGCCGTTCGCTGGAGTGGGCGACGTCCTGCCCGCCGCCGCGCCACAACTTCGCCGCGCTCCCTCGCATCCGCAGCGAATCCCCGGCCTTCGACCTGCACCACCCGGAGATCGCCGAACTCGAAGCGGCGCACTGACTCATGTCCCGCGTTGTTCTGGCGCTGGGCGTCGCGCTCGTGACCGCGGCCGGCTGCGTCTGGTACCTGCCGGCCCTGGCCGATGTGCGGGCGGGTGCCGACCGGCCGCACTCCCGCCGCACGGGGGCGGCGGCCTGCCTCATGGGTTGGGCCACCCCGGCGGCCACGGCGGTGGTGCTGCTCGTGTCGCAGCCATGGTGGGCGCCCGCCTCCGTCGCCGTCGCGGGCGCCGCCCTCACGATCGGCCTGCGCATACGCGCGGCTGTGCAACACCGAGACGAGACAAGGGAGATCGCCGCCCACTGGGCGGCCCTGCGCCACACCCCGCCCCCGGACCGCTGGAGCCACGGCCCGTCCCGGTACACGTTCGCCGCGCTGCTCGGCGGCGGGCTGGTCACGGCCGTGACCATCGCGGCCCTGCTGCTGGCCACAGGGCCCGGCGACGGCGGGCACTGGCTGATGGCCGCGACCACCTCCGCCGCGGTCGTGGGTGTATTCCTCGCCATCGCGACAACGCGCACGCACCTGGCCCGCAAACACACCACCAGTCGGCCGTCTTGACCGTTGAGATGAGTCCACACGCGATGGCAGACACCTGATGTGCCACTAAACTGCGCCAGGCGCCACTGGACACACGCCAACTGGCTGAAAGCGAAACGGGGAGCGGCATGGCTACGGGGGGATGGGGGCCGGGAAACGGCCCAGGTCAGCCTGGCGGCAACGGGCCGGGAGGCCAGGGCGGTTGGGGTGCTCCCTACGGAGCGCCGCAGGGCGGTCCGTACGGTCCGCCGCCGCCGAATCCGGGTCCGTACCCGTACCCGAACCCGAACCAGCCTCCCCACCCCTACGGCCCCCAGCCCACGGGGCCCGCCGCCCGGCGCCGTGGCTGTCTGTCGTTCGGTTTTCGCTTCGGGCTTGTCGGGGCGATCCTGCGCTCCGCGAACCGCGTTGCCACCAGGCTCTTCGCGCAGGACGGCGACGGCCGGATCGAGGACCGCACCGTGGACCGCGTCCAGTCGGCCCGCACGGTGCTCGGTGCCGCCTCCACCATCGTCCTGATCCTCGCCTACAACGTGGATCCGGACCGCTGGGAGGACGCGGCGTACCGCGGTGCCGCCCAACTCCTCATCGCCCCGTTCGTGCTGATGATCGCCGCGCCCCTGGTCATCGTCGGATTCATCTACTACGCGCCCCCGCACCTGCGGCCGCATCTGCGCTCCCGGCTGCGCGCTCCGCTCAAGGCGGTGGGCTGGTACGTGCTGACGTTGGTCGTGATGGTCGGAGTCCTCGTCCCGACGGCTCTGTTCGCCAACGCCGACGACGGGAAGAGCTGGTGGGAGTACGCACTGGCCGTCGCCTCGCTGATAGTGATCGTGTGGGGTTTTCCCTTCTTCTTCATCGCGTCGCTGTACTCGGCGCGCAGTGCCTTCAACAGCGCCCAGGTCCACCCGATGCTGCCGCCCGTCCTCACCCTGACGCTGGTGTGGGTGTTCGCGGCCTTCAGCCTGATCGGCGAGGGCCTGCCGACGGGCCCGCCCGCCGTCCAGTTCTGCTCCGTACTGGGCGGTCCGCTGACCGTGACCGCCGTCTCCCTGTGGGAACTGCGGCGGATGAGGACCCGCTTCGGCGTCACCCTGCGCGTCTGAGCATCAACCAGGTACTTGGGCATGGCGGTTGAGTACGCGCACTCATGCCGGGGTGGCGCGGCGGGCCCGAGGCTGGGGGCACACCCCAGACACGAGGAGCCAGCGATGTCCGCCATCCACCCGACCGTCAGCCCGTCGCCGAGCGCACGGCCGGCCGCAGTCGGCCGCCGACTGCCTGCCGTTCTCGCGCTCACCGTCGCCGCGGCGCTCGTGGTGTCGGCGTTCGGCGCCAAGGACCCGACCACCTGGCTGCTGGAGACGGTGTGGGTGATGGTGGGCCTGCCCCTGGCGATCCTGCTGCGCCGACGGTTCCCCCTGAGCGGCCTGCTGTGCGCTCTGCTGGCCGTGCACGCGCTGGTTCTCGTCGTGGGCGGGCACTACACCTACGCGGAAGTCCCGGCCGGTGACTGGGTGCGCGACTGGTTCGGCCTGGAACGCAACCCCTACGACCGCTTCGGCCACCTCATGCAGGGCTTCGTGCCGGCGATCCTGGTCCGGGAACTCCTCGTCCGCACCTCGCCGTTGCGCGGCAGCGGCTGGCTCGCTCCGCTGACCGTCTGCGCCTGCCTCGCCTTCAGCGCGGTCTTCGAGATGCTGGAGTGGGCGGCGGCCGTCACCGGCGGACAGGCCGCCGACGCGTTCCTGGCCACCCAGGGCGATGTGTGGGACACCCAGTGGGACATGTTCTGCGCGCTGATCGGCGCCACCTGCTCACTGCTGCTCCTCAGCCGTCTGCACGACCGGAGCCTCACCCGCCTGGCGTCCGCGGCGAAGGGCTGAACGCGTCGGAGACTCAGGCCGACGGCTGCTCCGTGGCGCAGTGGAGGCACTTGCTCGCAGCCGCGGGCAGGTCCTCGGAGAGGCAGGCAGGGCAGGTCTTGACGGGGCCGGGTTCGCCGAACGCCTTGACGCCGCGGCGGGCTTGGTAGTGCTTGTACGGCACGACGATCAGGAAGTAGATGACCGCCATGAAGATGATGAAGTAGATCACGGGTTGATCACGTAGTCGGTGAACGCTTTGATCAGGGTCGAGAAGGCCAGCGCGATGACCAGTCCGACGGCGATGGTGATGAGGTCGCCGCGCATGAGGAAGTTCTTGAAGCCCTTGAGTACTGTCCGCTTCCATTCTCTGTTGACCAATGAGAGCGAGACAGGCTGATTATGGGACGAATGGTGAGTGTTGTGGCATATCAAAGAAGGTGTGGCGCAGAGCCTCAGTGATGGATTGCAGAGGGAGACCGGTATGGCGGACCGCTTGGCCGATCGGCTGCACCCACCACGAATCGGCGAAGCAGGTCTGATCGCCTAGGGGCCGGTTGCCTTGCTTCGCGGTGATGCCGGGCACTCGCCCAGGTCGGCCCACCCGTCCTTCTGCTCGGCGAATTCCTGCCCCCACCGGGGCAACGGTTCATCCGGCACCACCAGATCACGACCGAGTTTCTGTCCTTGGTAGGTCTCGAACGCGCCGTCGCCGGTCGTCTGGTGAATCAGCAGCCGTGCGGGGCCCGAGTTGGCACTGGCACTGGGCTTGGTGCCCCCCACCGCACGCAGACCGTCGATGTAGTAACCGTGGCTCATCCGGATCGAACCCCGGCTCCTGCCCTTGAGGTCACGGCCCAGTGGCCCCCAGTGCACTACGCCCATGCTCATCGAGTCGACCGGATCGTCGCCCCTGGGGAGTGCGGTGTACGTGACGGCCATGTCCACGCGGCCGTCGTTGTCGAAATCTCCGAACGCCGCTCGGAATCCCTCGTCGGGCGACGCATGGGCCTTCCTGCGCCCGTCCGCCGTGGTGACGATCGACCACACGGAGCGCCGGACCTGCTTGTTGCCGGGTTTCTCGAACGTAACGACCGTGCGCCCGTCACGGTCCCTGCTGTCGTGCACCTCGTCCACCACGCCGTCGCCGTCCACGTCCGCATACAGCGTCCGCCCGTCCGACGAGGCGCAGATCGGCTGTTCCTTGCCCGGGTTGCGCACGTGGGGGTCCGTGCTCGTCTCCTGGCTCGTCGGCCACGCGTACCAGCCCACCCCCACCGCCACGATCACGGCGATCGAACAGCCCACCAGCCATCTGCGACGCCGTGCTGCCGCGGCGCCAGGGGCGTCTCCGAAGGCGTTCCTTCGCTCGGATATGTCGTCACCAGGCATTTGACGACCCTAGACGAACAGTTCCGATCCAGGAGCCCGGCTCCGGCGGCGACCTTGTCAGGGCGCGACGATCGCGAAGTCCAGGTCGGCGTCCAGGACGGACATGAGGGCGTGCAGGACGCCCGGATTGCCGGTGTGCTCCATGCCCTCCAGGCCACTTTCCGGCGAGCAGACCCATCAGCCGCGGCTTGCTGACAGTGAGGGACCGGTCCGCGCCGTGATCAGGGTGTCGGGTGCGGGCGTGGACGAGGACGCCGTTGTGGAGGGTCATGCGGTACGTCTCGGCCAGGTCGGTGAAGGCACAGTTCGCGGTGAGGGTGGAGGCCCTGCTGCTCGCGGCGATCCTCGTGGGCTTCAAGCCGGCATCTGGCCGATGGCGTCACCCATCCAGCGTGTTCTCTCTGCGCTTCTCCCCCGACGCATCGAAGTTCCAGACGGTCAGGGTGACCACGCTCGTCCTCCAACGGAGTCCCGAGACTGTGTCCGGCCTCACTGCCCCCATGCGGCATCCAGCGGTCAGCGGGACTTGTGACGCATCTCCCGGGGGCTCACCCCGAAGCGGCGGTGGAAGGCCGTGCTCATGGCGCTGGCCGAGGTGAAGCCCGAGGCGTAGGCCAGGTCCGTGATCGTCATGTGGTCGCAGTCGACGCACAGGAGGCGCTCGCGGATCAGGCGCAGGCGCTCCTCGCGGATCAGGTCGCGGGGTGTGGTGCCCACCTGCTGGAGGGCGAGTTGGATCTGGCGGAGGGACCAGCCCAGGGCGCGGGCCATGGACGTACCAGATAGGGCGGGGTCGGCAGCGTGGTCGCGGACGTAGCGGCGGACCATCGCCTCGACCTCGGTCAGCTGTCCCGGTACGTCGGGGCGGTCGTCGCCGCAGGCCAGCATGCGGAGGAGTTCGACGACGCGGTCGCAGACGGCGTCGAACTGCGGGGTGGTGAGGTGTTCGTACTCCTCGTCCAGGCTGCGCATCATGGCGTGCACGACGCGGCCCAGCCCCTTGGTGAGATCCAGGCCGGTGGCCAGCGGTGCTTTCTGGTTCAGCGGGCCGTCGATCTCCTGGGCCGGGATGGACATGATGACGCCGCGCAGGGACGCGTTGTGCTGGAGCTCGAACGGCGCGCCCAGGGTGAAGAGGCTGCCCGTGCCCGCTGCCAGGCGCACCTCCTGGTCGTCCTGGCGCAGCCGCATTTCGCCGGAGAGCGGGAAGAGGAAGCGGTAGTCGGGGTCCGGCTCCTGGCGGATCAGGCCCGGGGTGCGGGAGTACTCGATCTGGTCGCTGTGCCATGTGACGACCTGGTAGGTGTCGCTGCGCCGGCGGATCATCTCGCCGCGGAAGACCTCGGCGCGGCCGTACCTGTAGTCCAACCGGGTCTGGTACGTCCCGACGCGCTCGCTCCACAGGTCGGTCTGCTCGCGTGCCGCGACCTCGATGGTCCTCGTCGTCTCCACGACGTAGCTTCCCGTGGGCAACGCATCCCCTTCGCTGCGACGTGACCCGAACGGCCATGTCTGTTACTCGGCGCAGACTAGGGACCGGCAATCGGTTTCCGGAACTCGTCGCGGCTTCATTGGCCTATGCCACATGCAGGCCTGGCGCGATCGGTCGGTCCCACGAACGTGCCTGCGTCCCACGGGAACTTCCTTGCGCGCACGGACAAGTGCGGGCCCGGACGCGCCACTACCGTCGTGCGCCCGTCGACCCGCCACCTGCTGTGAGGACTTGATGACGGAACGGATACCGGAGGCGGTGTTCTGGTGCCTTGCCGTGGGCCTGATCGCCGTCGCTGTGCTGCTGGTGCGCGAGCGCGGCATCTCCGCGCGGCAGCGCAGACGGAACACTGCGTTGAGCGACCGTCTGCGGGGCCGGGACGAGGAACTGCGCCATCTCGTCTCGGCCCGGCTGCCGGCCTTGGAGGACGCGGCCCATCAGCAGCTCCCGGCCGTCGGCATGCTCGACGACCGGCTCGCCGACACCGAGTTCGCGAAATGCCTCGACGCCGTGCTGGAACGGTTCGCCGGTGCCGTGGAGCATGCCCGCTCGCGCGCCGACCAGTCGGCCAAAGCCGCCCTGAAGGCGTCCATGCGCTCCATCCAGGCCCTCGCCAACGAGCAGCAGGTGTCCATCGCCGAGATGCAGGACCGGCACGACAACCCCGGCGTGCTGCGCGACCTGCTCGAAATCGACCACGCCAACGCCCAGTTCGGCCGCAGGGCCCAGGCCATCGCCGTACTGTGCGGCTCGTGGCCCGGCCGCCAGCGCGCCACCTCCGCGCTCATCGAGGCCGTCCGCGGCGCCACCTCCCGCATCCGCGACTACCGGCGCATCCGCATCAACGGCGAGGTCGACATCGCCGTGCGGAGCCGCGCCGTCGAACCGGTGGTGCTCGCGGTCGCCGAACTGCTCGACAACGCCGCGCGTCACTCGCAGCCGGGCACGAACGTCGAGGTCACCATCCAGACCGTGCACAACGGCGCCTGCGTGGTGATCGACGACGCCGGGGTCGGCATGGACGGCCGGGCGGCCGAGCACGCCGCCGAACTGCTCGCCGGCACCCACGCGGTGGACGTCACCCGCCTCGGCGACCCGCCCCGCTTCGGCTTCGCCGTCATCGGGGCGCTCACCGAGCGGTACGGGTTCAACGTCTCCGTGGACACGCTCTCCCCCTACGGCGGTGTACGGGCCGTTGTGTTCCTGCCGGCTGCCCTGCTCACGCACCTGGACGCGGACCCCATCGCCCATCCGGCCGCCCCCGATCCCGATCCCGATCCCGAACCCGCACCTGAACCTGAGCTCACACCCGAGCCCGAGCCCGAACCCACGGAGGCGACCACCCTCGGCGGCCTCCCCAAGCGCCGCCGCCGCACCGCACGGCAACCGGCGCCACAGCCCGCACCGGCCGACGAGGTCGGCGGCCGCTCCGCCGAGGAGAACGCCCGCCGCATGGCCGCCTTTGCCCGCGGCACCAGCTCCGGCCGGGCCGCCCGGCACACACACGACGACCACGAAGGGAACAGCCAGGAATGACCGGGCCGACCGACAACACGCTGGGCTGGATGCTGGACGAGGTGCTGAAGGTCCCGCAGGCGCGGCACGCGATCCTGCTCTCCGCCGACGGCATGCTCCGCGCCTTCTCCCAGGACATCGACCGGGACGACGCCGAACGGCTGGCCGCGGGCCTGTCCGGCGTCCAGTCGATCAGCCGCAGCACGGCCGAGTTCTGCGGCAGCCCGAACACCCCGTGGCGGCAGACCCTGATCGAGTTCGCGCACGGCTACGTCTTCCTGGTCGCCGCAGGCGAGGGCGCCTACCTCGCGGTCTCCACCGGCGAGGACGTCGACATGGAGGCGGTCACCTACCGCATGCACAAACTCGTCGACCGGCTCGGCAAGGAACTGACCAGCCCCGCCCGGCAGGACACCGGCAGCCCGCAATGACTCCCCGGCGCCGCCCCACAGACCGGCTGGTGCGGTCGTACGTCGTCACGGACGGCCGCGCCCACCCCACCCGCAACACCCTGGACCTGGTCACCCTGCTGATCGCGGCCGACGATCTGCCGCTGACCGGACTCAACCCGGAAAAGCGCAGGCTCATGGAGCTGTGCCGGCCCGGCGCCCTGTCCGTCGCCGAGGTGGCCGGCCACCTCTCGCTGCCGGTGGGCGTGACCAAGGTACTGATCGCCGACCTCATGGACAGCGGCCACATCGTCACCCGCGCGCCGATCCCCGCCGCCCGCCCGGCCGACGCCCACATCCTCCAGGAGGTGCTCGATGCACTCCGCGCCCGCCTCTGACGACGTCTATCTGAAGCCCAGCGTGCAGACGGCGGTCAAGCTGCTGATCGTGGGCCACTTCGCGGTCGGCAAGACCACGTACGTCGGCACGCTCTCCGAGATCCGGCCCCTGCGCACCGAGGAGGTCATGACCGAGGCCGGCGCCCTCGTCGACGACCTGGCGGGCATCCAGGACAAGACGACCACCACCGTCGCCCTCGACTTCGGCCGGCTCACCCTCAACGACCGGCTGGTGCTCTACCTGTTCGGCACCCCGGGCCAGCAGCGCTTCACCCGGCTGTGGCAGGACATGACACGGGGCGCGCTCGGCGCGCTCGTCCTCGCCGACACCCGCCGCCTCAGCCAGTCCTTCGAGGTCATGGGCGTACTGGAGGAGCACGGACTGCCGTACGCCGTCGCCGTCAACCAGTTCCCCGGCGCCGCCGCCCACCGGCTCGACGAGGTGCGCGAAGCCCTCGACCTGCTGCCCGAAACCCCCCTCGTCCGCTGCGACGCCCGCGACCGGGTCTCGTCGACCCGGGCCCTCATCAGCCTCGTCGAGTACCTCCTGAACCGCACCGGCCACTTGGAGCACGCGTGACTTCCGCAACCCCCGCACCGCCGCCCTTCCCACCACCGGGCTGCCCCGCGCACGAGTCCCTGTACGGGCCCGAGTTCGCCGCCGATCCGGCCACCGTCTACGGGCGCCTGCGCGACGTCGGCCCGATCGCGCCGGTCGAGCTGGCACCCGGGGTGCGGGCCTCGCTGGTCGTCGGATACGAAGCCGCCCTGCACGTGCTGCGCGGCACCGAGACGTTCTCCAAGGACGCTCGCCGCTGGAAGGACCTGGCGGACGGCACCGTCCCCGCGGACAGCCCGGTCGTGCCGATGATGATGTACCGGCCGAACGCACTGTGGACCGACGGCACGGAACACCGCAGGCTGCGCGGCGCGATCACGGACAGCCTGGCCCGGATCGACTCCGCCACTCTGCGCGGCTACGTCGAGGCGAGCGCCGACACGCTCATCGACCGCATCGCCCCGGCCGGACAGGCGGACCTGCTCGGCGAGTACGCCCAGGTGCTTCCCCTGCTGGTGTTCAACCGCATGTTCGGCTGCCCGGCCGACTACGGCGAGCGGCTGGTGCGGGGCATGTCCGGCATCTTCGACGGGGTGGACGCCGAGCAGGCCAACAACCTGCTCGCGACGACCCTGCTGGACCTCGTCACGCTGAAGCGACGGCAGCCCGGTCCGGACGTGACGTCCTGGCTGATGGCCCACTCCGCCGAGCTCACCGACGAGGAGATGGTGCACACCCTCGTCCTGCTCATGGGCGCGGGCACCGAGCCGCAGCAGAACCTGATCGCCAACAGCCTGCGACTGCTGCTCTCCGACGACCGGTTCGCGGGCAGCCTCTCCGGCGGCAGCCTGCCGGTGGAGGAGGCCCTGGACGAGGTGCTGTGGACCGACCCGCCCATGGCCAACTACGCCGTGCACTACGCGATCCATGACGTGGTGTACGAAGGTGCGCTGCTGCGGGCGGGGCAGCCGCTCGTGGTCAGTCTCGCCGCGGCCAACACCGACCCCGCCCTGACGGTGGACCAGCGTGCGGGCAACCGCGCCCACTTGGCGTGGAGCGCAGGCCCGCACAACTGCCCGGCGCAGGGTCCTGCCCGGCTGATCGCTGCGGTGGCCGTGGAGAAGCTGCTGGACCGGCTTCCGGACGTTGAACTCTCCGTACCCGTCGAGGACTTGGCCTGGCGCCCGGGCCCGTTCCACCGTGCGCTGGCCGCACTGCCGGTGACGTTCCCGCCGACCACCGTCACCCCGCCCACGCCGGGCGGCGATTCGCCGTTGGAGCCCGTCGCGCCGACACCCCGGCCGTCCGCAGTGCCCCCGGTCGGTCGCGTGCGGCGCGGATGGGGTGCCCGGCTGCTGGCGTGGTGGCGAGGCGAGTGATCAGGACAAGTGCACCGGAAGGGTGCGGTGCCCGTTGGAGATGAAGGAGTCGACAGGCTCCAACTCGTCTCCGGATTGGGTGAGTCGGAGGCCGGGGAAGCGGTCGAAGAGCGCCCGGAGCGCGATGTGGGCCTCCATGCGTCCCAGCGGGGCGCCCAGGCAGAAGTGCACGCCGTAGCCGAAGGCGAGGTGCTCCTTGTCGACGCGGGTGACGTCGAAGCGGTCGGCGTCCGCGCCGTACTTGCCGGGGTCGCGTCCCGCGGCCGCGTACGCGGCGAGGATCGCCTCGCCCTTGCCGATCACCGCCCCGTCCGGGCCGCCGAACTCGCTCAGCTTCAGGTCCTCGACGGCGTACCGCAGTGGCAGGCTGGCGACGGGTGCCTCGACGCGCAGCGCCTCCTCGACGACGTCCTCCCAGGTGACGCGACCGGAGCGGACGTGGGTGAGCTGGTCCGGGTGGGTCAGCAGGAGGTGAATCGCGTTGTCGATGAGATTGACCGTGGTCTCGTGCCCGGCGCTCACCATGAGCACCAAGGTGTCGAGCAACTCCTGCTCGCTCAGCCGGGCGTCGCCGTCGTCGCGGGCGGCGATGAGCGCGGAGGTCAGGTCGTCGCCGGGCGATTTCCGCTTGAGGGTGACGAGTTCACCCAGCGCCGCATACAACCGTGCGTAGTTGTCGGTGACTTCCTCCGGGGTCGCGGAGGTGTGGAAGACGCCGTCCACGACGGCCCGCAGCTCCGCACCCTGTTCCTCGGGCAGACCGAAGAGTTCGCTGATCACCGCGATCGGCAGCGGATAGCAGAACTCCTCACGCAGGTCGACGACTTGGCCGTGCCGACCGGCCTCCTCGATACGGTCGAGGAGGCCCGCGGTGATCTCCTCGACACGGGGTCGGAGAGCCGCGGTGCGCCGTGCGGTGAACGCCTTGGACACCAGGGCACGCAGCCGTTTGTGCTCGCCTCCGTAGGCGGTGAACATGTTCTGCACCGCGACCCAGGTGAACAGCGGCCATTCCGGGGAGATCTCGCCGTTGATCCACTTGGGCCAGTGCCGGCGTGGGTCCTTGGAGACGCGAGGGTCGGTGAGCAGGCGCTTGAGGAGTTCGGGACTGCTGACGGCCCAGGCCTGGACGCCGTCGGGCAGTTCGACGAGGGTCACCGGTCCGCGCTCGCGGATCCGGGAAGCCTCGCCGTGGATGTCGCGGCCGGTCGGGTCGATGACTAAGGGGCGGGGGTGTCCCACGGGCGGCCTCCCTGGCACTCGCACAACAATACGACCGGTAAAGCTACTTCGACGTAGCGTGTCCGGGCGAGAGCGCCCGGTGAGTGCTGCGCACGGGAACAACTTCTCTGCGCTCTGCTGCAAGTCGGCGGCCCGCTTCCGCTCTACGGTTCGGGGTGTCGGATCGGGAGGCCGGTGAGGGCGATGGCAGTCGGCAGAACCTCGTGGTGGATGCAGCCGGGCGGCGTCGAGGTGCGGACCGTGGCCGCGGGGAGCTGGTGGGATGCCGTACGCGTACCGCTCGACCTCGGTATCGACGTCCTCCGGCACCTCGGCGACGAGACCGGAGCCGTGATCAGGGACAGCTTCGGCGAGCGCCTGTACTGGCTGATCCCACCTGGCTCCGCCGCCAGTTGGAACGTCCCGCAGGCGCGCGTGCTGGGCCGGGGCTGCCACGTGGCGATCCCCCCGCTCCACCGTGTCATGTGCCCTGGCCTGTGCTGGCAGCTCCCTCCGACGCGGGACCGCGAGTGGACGAACACCTTCCGCCTGCACTCCGCCCTCCGTACGACCGTCCTCCTCCGCGAGAAGTCCCCCACCCTCTGAACACCCGCCCCGGCCGATCCTGAGCCCGGCCGGGACGAGCGACAGCCGCGGTAGAGCCCTTTAGTGCGGCCTGAACCTCGAAGGCTCAGGAAAGAGCCAGGAGCACCAGCTGGAACGGCATCATGAGGAATCCGACGGACAGGAGCAGTCCTCCGAGCAGACCGACCCCCACTGTCCTGAAGACCAGGGTCGACCGTTCCAGGGTGCAGACGGCCTTCTCCGGGTGGTGCGGGTCGTAGACGACGTTGATGCGTTGTGGGTCGCCCCCGAGCCCCCTTGCCGCGTAGTCGGCCTGAATCTCGTGCACGGCGCCGTCCAGGTCGGTGTACTTGAAGAACCGCCGCTTCCCGTGGTCGCGATCGAGCAGCGCGACGACCGCGACGCCCCGCTTCCTGAGCACCAGCCGGTCGCGCGCGTTCACCACGGCAGGTCCGGAGATGATCAGGCCCAGGAGGACCGGCATCACGCCGAGCACCCACATCATCACCTGGACCGGTTCCCCGAACAGCGCGAGCGAGGCAGCACCCCCGATGTAGACGATGAGTGCAGTGAGCGCCGCAACGCGCTCGCGCGGACTCATGCGCTTCCGGCCGGGCACCGAGCTGTCGGGCAACACCTCGACCAGGCCCGCTCCTCCGCCCGGTGGAGCACTCTGCGGCCGCGCCCGGTTGATCACCTCGACGAGACGTTCCGCCTGATCGGCATGCCGTCCCTCCACAACGAACACCGGTCCCGGAGCGCCGTCAGTGCCCCAAAGAGCGATCTCCACTGATCGCTGCCCGGCGCCGACAGCTCGGGCGCCTTCGATCGCCGTGATCGGTATCCGCCGCCGCGTGCCGTTCTGTTCGAGGAGAACGGCCCTGCCCTCAAGCCAGATACTGTCGCCGTACCCGCGCAACGTGATCGACGGCAAGAAGGCGGGTTCGGGCCGACCGGGCATGACTACCTCACTCTGGATGGTGGAGGGGTGGCTCGGCCCGCAGCTTCTCACAGTCACCACAGCCCAGGGGCGCCTCGGCCTGCGCTTCCTCTAGAGTCGGCCGCATGACGGAGGCACCGGCCCGGGGCCGCGGCGCACGGTCACGGGACGCGATACTCGACACCGCGGGTGAGCTGATGGCCCGGCACGGCTACGCCGCCACGTCCATTTCGATGATCTCCGCGGCGTGCGGCCTGCCGGTCAGCTCCCTCTACTGGCACTTCGGCAGCAAGGACGGGATCTACGTCGCCGTGCTGGAGCGGGCCCAAACCACGCTGTTGGCCGCCCTGCCCCCGGCCGAGGTGCCGGGCCGCGACCTCGACGAGCGGCTGGAGGCCTTCCTCACCGAGGTCGGGGACGCGTTCCAGCGTCATCAGCCCAGTGTGCGACTGCTGTTGGGGCTGGGCATGGTGCAGCAGGACGCCACAGCGGCGGCAGTGGCCGAGGTGCGGCACTACCGGGACGCCCTGATGCAATGGGCCCGGGATGCGCTGAGTTGTGTCTTCGGGCTGCGTGAACGCCCCGAGGTGGCGGACGAACTGGCGCGCTTCACGCTGCGGATGGCGAGCGGGACGGCCGTGGCCCGCTGGTTCGATGCGGGGGCCGCCCTGGAAACCGGGCCGTTGCGGGTGGCGTTGCGGGCGCTGGCGGCACATCACGGGGTGGCGGTCAGGGGTGCGCCTGAGTGAGTGGTTGCCAGAACGTGCAGTGGTGATCGGTCGCGAATCCGGTGGTGGGGCCGACCCGGTCGGGTGTCAGTTGCTGGATGCGGTCTCCCATCGGCGTGTAGCGCGGCCAGGACGGTGTGCCGAGCGCGTTGGGGTTGCCGGTCGCGGCGAAGCGGGCCCAGTAGGTGGTCATCGTCGCGGAGAGGCGGTGTTGGGGCGGAGTCAGGGGGCGTATTGCCTCCATGGGGAAGAGATAGGCCAGTTCGGAGGCGTGGAAAGCGCCCTGCGGGGTGTGCGGTGCCGGGATGAACGGGGGCGCCTCGGGGTCGGTGAACTCGTAGGCGTAGACGGGCGCCCGCGTGCTGTACAGGCGGCTGTCGGAGCGGGCCGGGCAGGCGAATCGTTGATCAGTGCCGACGGCGGAGTACGCCAGGTTGGGGGTCGCGTACGCCGAGGCCGGGTACGTGTCGAGGACCGCGGGCGCGCGCTCGCCGTACTGGAGCCGGATCAGCGCGGCGTACGACTCGGGGGTCAACGGGCCGCCGCCGAGCAGATCCACGTACAGCGCGGTGAAGTAGCGGTACTCGTCATGGGTGTTGCCGTTCAGTGTCGGTACCGCGTTCACCCGTCCCTCGGCCCATGCCGCCTGCGGAGGGCGGGGGAGGATGCGCGGCCCGGTGTTCGGGCCCCACAGGGACGCCGGCCCCGTTCCGGCGGTGCCGATGAGCGCGGAGACGGGCACGGTGCGCAGGCAGGTTGCCGCCGTTGTCGGGTCCGTGCAGCCCACGGAGGCCGCGAAGCCGCTGCCCTTGCGCTCGGCCGCGTCGAGCGTGAGCGGGGTGAGGGCGTCGGGCGAGGCGCAGCTTCCGCTCTGCTGGATCGCGCGGTGGAACAAGCCTTTCGCGGTGGGCGAGGCGATGTGGGCGCAGGTGTCCGCCGAACCGGCGGACTGGCCGCCGAGCGTCACCCGGTTCCGGTCGCCGCCGAACGCGCCGATGTTGCGCTGCACCCAGTGCAGAGCGGCCTGTTGGTCCATCAGGCCGTAGTCGCCGGAGGCGTGGTCCGTGCTCTCGGCCGACAGGGCGGGGTGGGCGAGGAACCCCAGTGCTCCGAGGCGGTAGTTGACGGTCACCACGACCAGGCCCCTCGCGGCCAGCGCCGAGCCGTCGTAGTCGCTGCCCGCGCCGTAGACGTTGCCGCCGCCGTGCAGCCAGACCAGCACCGGCAGGGGGCGGCCGGTGGTGCGGGCGGGGGTCCACACATTGACGTACAGGCAGTCCTCCGTCGTGCTGCCGGTGCGGTTGGACTCGCCGGGCAGGACGGGACCGCCGTCGGGGAGCAGCGTCAACGGCAGTTGGGGGCACGGGTGCGCGGGGGCGGTGGCGTCGCGTACGCCGTGCCATCGTGCGGCGGGCTGCGGTGGTCGCCAGCGCAGCTCACCGGTCGGTGGGGCGGCGAACGGTATCCCCTGGAAGACCCGTCCGCCGGCTCGGTCGGCCGCCCCGCGCAACAGGCCGCGGTCGGTGCGCACGACCAGGGAGTCCTGGCCGGCCACGGCCGGGGGAGTGGTGAGGGACAGCAACAGGGCCGCAACGGCGGCCAGGACCCAGCCAAGGGGGTGGCGCGGACTCGGAGAAGTCATCTCTCATCGCATCCTCATCGGCGTTGATGGCGGTGCGGGGTCACGGCGTGTGCTCGTAGGCGCCGATGTCGCAGGCTGCGCCCTGAGGGCGGGCGATGCCGCGTTGATCGGTGTCCGGGCAGTCGGCGGCCGCGTCGAGGGCGGGGCTGCCCGGCAGGAGCGCCGCGGTGTCGGTCGGGCCGCCGTTGTCCGTGAGCGGCCCGAGCAGCGGGTCACGGCTGGGCAGATCGCCCGCGGCGGTGAGGCGACAGCTTCCGTCGGCGTTGATGTTGTGGCCCAGGGAGGCGATGGTCGCGAAGGCCTTCTTGCAGTCGGCGGCGGCGCCGTCGACGGTGTTGCCCGCGATGATCGAGTTGCGCAGGGTCATGCGGCCCAGGGGCAGGTCCGGGAGGGGCGCGGGCAGGCTGTCGAGGTAGGCCGGGGCGATGTTGATCCCGCCCCCGCCGTCGCTGGAACTGTTGCGTGCGATGGTCGAGTTGAGGATCTGCACCGTTCCCGTGCCGCGAATGTCGATGCCTCCGCCGTAGCCGCCGAGGCTGCCGGGACGGTCGCCGGGGTTCGTCACCCGGTTGTCCGCGATCGTCGAGTTCGTGACAGTGCCGGTGTCGTCGAATCTGATGCCGCCGGCCTCTCCCGCGGTGTTCCGGCTGACCGTACTGTCGATGAGATCCAGGTGGGAGTCCGGGACGTTGAAGATGCCGCCGCCGTACCCGGCGGAGTTCCCGGTGACGGCGACCCGGCGCAGGGTCAGGTGGTGGGCGTTGGCGATGCCGCCACCACCGGTGTCGGTGAAGGGCAGTTCACGCTGTACGGCCCTGCCCCCGGTGATCGTCACATCGGACATACGGGTGTCCGCGCGCAGCCGGAAGACCCGGTCCAGGAGGCCCGCGTCGATGACGGTGGTGCGCGCGCCCGATCCCGTGATGGTGGTGGGGGCGTCGACGTTCAAGTCGCCTGTGGTGGGGTCGGGATGGTCGCCGACGATCAGCCGGGGGTCGGGCGGGATCGTCAGCCGGTAGTGGCCGGGCGGCAGCGTGATCGTGCTGCCCGGCCGGGAGTTGGCGGCCATCACCGCGGCGCGCAGACTGCACGCGCCGGACGCGGTGAGGCACCGGCCGTCCGACGGGTCGGCGTCGACCGCGTCGGCGGTGGTGTCCACGGTGAACTCCGCCGGCTCGGCGGCGGACGCGGATGCGGGGGCGAGGTGGACGCCCGCGGCGATGGCGATGGCGGTCAGCACCGCCGTAGTGACTCGGACCCTCATGGGATGCACTCCTCTCGGCGAGGATTCCGGGCGTACGAGGACTTACCGGTGTGCATGGTGCGAGGCTCGTGCGGCGAACGGGGTCGTCGCGTTCTGGAGCGAGCGTTCCATTCAGAACGGCCCGTGTCTACTGACGGGTAGGGAGATTGACCGAATCGGTCAGCCGGTCGGGTCGAGGAGGATCTTGCGGACTCCGTCGGAGCGGTTGGCGAACAGTTCGTATGCCTCGGGGCCCTGGGAGAGGGGGAAGCGGTGGGAGACCACGGCCTCCGGCTGGATCCGGCCGGCCTGGGCGAGGGCGATCAGGGCGGGGAGTTCGTAGTGGATCGAGCAGAGCCCGATGGCGAACTCGAGTTCCTTGATCTGCGCCAGTCCCATGTGGAAGGGGAACGCCTTGTTCTGGCTGACGCCGATGACGCTCACGCGGCCCGCCTGCCGGACGGACTTGAGGGCCAGGTCGATGGTGGCGTCCGAGCCCACGGCCTCCACCACCGCGTCCGGTCCGCGTCCCCCGGTCATCTCCCGCACCGCGGCCTTCGCGTCCTCGCCCTCGACCGGCTCGACCCCCAGGCCGGCGGCGAAGGCGCGGCGCTCCGCGACCAGGTCCGCACCGAGCACCCGCGCGGCGCCCATCGCGAAGGCGGACTGGGCGGCCATCAGCCCGACCGGGCCGAGGCCGATGACCAGGACGGTCTCGCCGGGCTGGATGCGGGCGCGGCGGCAGCCGTACCAGGCCGTCGGGGCGTTGTCCGTCAGGACGACGGCGGCCTCGTCGGAGATGCCCTCGGGCAGGGCCACCAGGTTGATGTCGGCGTACGGCACCGCGAGGGCCTGGGCCTGGCTGCCGGGGAGTTGGGGGCTGACGCCGTAGCAGAGTTCCGTACTGGTCTTGGCGCGCTCGCACCGGGCGGTGAACCCGGCCGCGCACGACCGGCACTGGGTGCAGCCCGCCGAGGCGGGCACCAGGACGCGGTCGCCGGGCTTGAAGCGGGTGACCTGGTCGCCGGTCTCCACGACCACGCCGACGCATTCGTGTCCCGGTGTGTAGCCCAGTTCCGGGCTGAACGGGTTGCCGTGGTAGATGTGCAGGTCGCTGCCGCAGATGCCGGCCGTGGTCACCTGGACGACCGCGTGGGTGGGGCTGGTCACGGCCGGGTCGGGGACGTCGCCGTAGCGGATGTCGTGGCGGCCGTGGTAAGTCAGTGCCTTCATCGGTTGGCTCCCTCCCTTCCGCCCGCTCAGTCCGCGATCTTCAGCACGAGCTTGCCGTGGTTCTCACCGCGGAACAGGCGCATGAGGGTGTCGGGGAAGTCCGCCACGCCGCCGGAGACCACGTCCTCAAGGGACTTGAGCCGGCCCTCCGCCCGCCACGTGGCCATCTGCGTGATGCCCTCGGCGTAGCGGTCGGCGTAGTCGAAGACGACCATGCCGGTCATGGTGGCGCGGTTGACCAGCAGGGAGAGGTAGTTGGCGGGGCCCTGCGGCTTGGTGCTGTTGTACTGGGAGATCGCGCCGCAGACGATGATGCGGGCACCGCGCGCCAGGGTCAGCAGCACGGCGTCCAGGATGTCGCCGCCGACGTTGTCGAAGTACACGTCGACGCCGTCGGGGGCGTGCCGGCGCAGCGCCTTGCGGACGTCCTCGCTGCGGTAGTCGATCGCGGCGTCGAAGCCGAGTTCGTCGACGATCATCCGGCACTTGGCCTCGCCGCCGGCGATGCCGATGACCCGGCAGCCCATGATCTTGGCGATCTGCCCGACGACACTGCCGACCGCGCCCGCCGCACCGGACACGACGACGGTCTGGCCCGGCTCGGGACGCCCGATGTCGATCAGCCCGAAGTAGCCCGTGAGACCCGACATGCCGAGGGTGCCGAGATACGTCGGCAGCGGGGCCGCCGTCGGATCGACCTTGGTCACGCCGAGCCCGTTCGAGACGCAGTACTCCTGCACGCCGAAGGACCCCGACACGTGGTCGCCGACCGCGAAACCGGGGTGCTGGGAGGCGATCACGCGTCCCACGGCACCGGCGCGCATGACCTCGCCGATCTCCACCGGGCGGATGTAGGACCGGCCCGCGTTCATCCAGCCGCGCATCGCCGGGTCGATCGACAGGGCCAGTACCTGCACCAGGAACTCCCCGTCGCCCGGCTGCCCGACCGGCTCCTCCACGTGCTGCCAGTCGGTGGGCTGCGGCTCTCCCACGGGACGGGCGGCCAGGCGCACCTGGTGGTTGATCGTGCTCATCTTCGGCGGCTCCTCGGACGGTCGCGTTGACTGGCGGCGCGTGACGATCGGCGGATGCCCGTGGTCGTGGACTGAGCGGGTTACATGACATACCAGCCGGTCGGTATGAGCGGTGAGCGTACGGGGCCGAGGCGCGGGAGGCAAGAGATGCCGGTCGCGACGGGGCGGATCAAGACAGGTGCCGGAGGACGCTCAGGTTCGTCCACGCCGCAGATCACACGCTGACCGCACGGGTGTACTCGGTGAGGAGGAGCGCGATGTCGTCGGTGCGTTTCGGGGCGTGCTTGGCGCTGTGCAGGAGGGCGTCGGCGAGTTTGTCCAGCGAGTCGGTGTCGGCGTGGGCGAGCTGGGTGCGCAGCCGGTCGATGCCGGCGGTGATGTCCGCGTCGCGGGTTTCGACCAGCCCGTCGGTGTAGAGGGCCAGCAGGCACCCCGGCGACAGGGTCAAGGGTGCCTGCGGATACTCGGCGCCGCGGTCGATGCCGAGGAGCGGACCGCCGGGCGGCTCCACGGTCTCGGTGCGGCCGTCGGGCCGGTGCAGCAGGGGCGGGCAATGGCCGGCGCGGACCACGTGGGCGGCGCCGGTGGCGGGATCGAGCAGGACGTAGCAGCAGCTGGCGAGGAGGCCGGGACCCAGGTCGATCAGGAGCCGGTTGGTGGCGGCCACCACCTCGCTGGGCCGCAGGCCCGCTGAGGCGAACGCCCGCACCGCGCTGCGGAGTTGACCCATGGTGGCCGCGGCGGCGACGTTGTGGCCCTCGACGTCGCCGACGACCAGGGCGATGCCGTGGTCGGTTCCGATCGCGTCGTACCAGTCGCCGCCGATGTCCATCCACGCGGTGGCGGGCAGGTACCGGCCGGTCACGTTGACCCCCGGCAGAGTCGGCAACTCGTGCGGGAGCAGGGCGTGCTGAAGGCCGTGGGCCAAGGCGTTCTTGGCGTCGTAGAGCCGCGCCCGCTCCAGCGCCTGGGCGATCAGGCCGCTGAGCGCGGACAGCAGACCGCGCTCCTCGCCGGTGAACCGATGCACCTCGTCGAAGCCGAGGACGAGGGCTCCCACGGGTCGGCTGGAGGCGATCAACGGCAGGAACCCGAGAGACCGCGACAGGGCCTCCAACTCCGGGTAGGCCCGCGCCAGTTCTTGCGGTGTCTCGATGAACAGCGGGGTGCCGCCGGCCAGCGACCCGGTGACGGGCCCCCAGGCCTGCCGCAGGGAGATGCCCTCGAACCGGTCCAGGAAGCTCTCGTGATAGCCGCGCTGGCACAGCAGGTGCAGGCGCCCCTCGCGCACCACATAGGCGGCCAGCCGATGGCCACCGAACGCGGGCAGCAACTGGTCGGCCACCACGCCGCAGACATCCAGAGCCGTGACCGCCTCGGTGAGCGCGCTGCTCATCTCCAGGATGCGGTAGAGGGCCCCCGGGCGCGTCGGCGCGGGGCCCGCGGAATCCTGACCTGGCACGACATCCGCGATGGTCGGGCCGGGATCCGAGGCCGGCGTCACCCACCCGGTCGTGCCCTGCGTGTCCGGCCGCAACGAGAACAGCAGCCGCTCCCGCGGGCTTCGGACGAGGAACGAAACGGGCTGCTGGGAGACCTGGGCGGCCCGGAAACGATCCTCGAAGGCGGGATCCGCCAGCCACGGCAGCGCCTCCCAGGGGCGTCGCCCCACCAGATCACCGCGGCGCGTGTGCACCAGCCGCACCAGGCGGTGATTGGCGTAGGTGATGCGCCCGTCCCGGTCGAGCGCGAAGAATCCGTCCGCCAGCCGCTCCAGCGCTGCCGCCGCGGCCATCCCGCTGCCCAGGTCGAGGACGCCGCCCACCACGTGGGAGGCGGCATCCGCGCCGTCATGCGGGGTGGGCACCCGACCCCACAGCTCGATCGTGCGGTGCCCGCCGCCCGTCTCCGGGATACGGACGCACCGGGCCAGCACCCGGCCGTCCTTCACCGCGTCCCGGGCAGCGGCCCGGAAGGCCTGCCGGTCCGCCGGGTGCACCTGAGCCGCCAGCGTCGCCGCCCGCTCGTCGAACTCGTCGGGATTCAGCCCGAAGATCGCACACGCCGTGGCGTCCGCCGTCAGCCGCCCGGTGCTCACATCCCAGTCGAACAGGCCGACCCGTACGGCGGACACAGCCGGGATCGGGACCTCCAGCGGAGCCTCCGGTGTGCCGCCGTCGGTGTCGCCCGCTCTGAGCCGGGCCAGCGCGGTGCCAAGGCGGCCGGCCGTGGTGCGCAGGTGCCGCCTGCGGGCCTTGGACAACCCCTCACCGCCGGGCTTGGCGGCCCACACCACGGCCAGCACGCCCAGGATGTCCCGCCCCGCCGCCACGGGTACGGAGGCCGAGCCGAACGGATACGGCACGGCGATCGCGAGCTGGGGAAACCGCCGTACGGTCGCTTCGGCGTCGGCCAGATGGACCGTCCGCCCGGCGCGGAAGGCCTCCGCGACCGGAATCGGACTGTTGACCGCGATCCGCCGCCACCCGCCCAGCAGCGAGGGCGGCATTCCCGCCGCCGCGGCCAGCACCAGCGCACTGCCGTCGGCCGAGACCAGGAACACGCTCGCGGCGTGCGCCCCGCTCACCTCGACGGCCCTGAGGACCGCGTCCACCAGCACGTCGTCACGCTCGGCCGCCCTCTCAGCGCTCGTCGCGAAGAGGCGCGCACCCAAGCCATTGTCCGTGGACGACATGCTGACCCCGATCACTGCACCGGCGGCGCGGCATCCATGCGTGAGGCGTCTGCACCATTCTCGTACGGAAGGGCACGGGGTGAAACCCCGGCGGTTTCCGGCGTGCGGTGGCTCCGCGGGCGCACTGGCCGGCACGACCACAGAGCACCGGGCCCACCCTGCCCGGGCCCGATCGCGGTGTCATCCTGGAGAGGACGGCCTCATCGGCCGCGAGCGGCCATGGACGAGGCAGCGATGAATTCCAGCGACCAAGGACGGGCGCAGGACCCGTCCGCAGCGCCCTCGGGCTCCTGGGCGGACCGTGCCGAAGACGGAAGTGGAGAGTGGCAGATCGGCCACTCCCTGGTGGGGCAGTTCCTGGCCCGGTCCCCGATCGGCATGGCCGTCATGGACACCGACCTGCGCTACGTGTGGATCAACGACGCCCTGGAGCGGCTCGGGGGCGTGGCCCGCGAGGAGCGCCTGGGCAGGCGGCTGAGTGAGGTGCTGCCACGGCTCGACGCGGCGGCCATCGAGTCGGTCATGCAGGAAGTGCTGGAGACCGGGCGGCCCGCCGTCGACGTCGAGTACCACGGTCGTACCAGCGCCGACCCCGACCGGGAACACGCCTACTCCACGTCCTTCTTCCGGCTGGCGGACGACTCGGGGGTCGTGCGGGGAGTCTGCTACATGGTCCTCGATGTCACCGACCGATGGCGCGCCCGGGAGCGCCTGTCCCTGCTGAGCAGAGCCGGAGCGTGGACGGCCAGGACGCTCGACGTCTTCCGCCTCGCCGAGGGCCTGGCCGAGGTCTGCGTTCCGGACCTGGCCGATCTGATCACCGTGGACCTCCTCGACTCCGTCCTCCAGGGCGAGTCCCCCGACAGAGCGCTGACCGGCGGCCAGCGGCTGCGGCGCGTCGCGGTCCGCAGCGCCGACGGCGGCGCGCCGGAGGGGATCGCGGTGGTCGGGCGCCCGGTGCAGTTCCCGCCGGGTTCACCCGGCGCGCGCTGCCTGGCAAGCGGAGCCCCGCACCGGGAGGCCGTGTCCGGGCCGGGGTGCGAAGGCTGGATCGCCGCCGACGCACTGCTCGGCCCGGCCGCACCGGACCTCGGCCCGTGCGCGCTGTTGCTGGTCCCGGTCCGGACGCACGGCCGTGTGGTGGGGATGACGACCCTGCTCCGACGCGCCCCGCGCGAGCCGTTCGACGAGGACGACCTCCTCGTGGCCGACGAGATCGTCGGACGGGCCGCACTCGGCGTCGAGAACGCCCGCCAGTACACCAAGGAACGCAACACCGCGCTGGCGTTGCAGCGCTTCCTGCTGCCGCGCCGGATCGCCGCGCAGTCGACGGTCGAGGTGGCGACGCGCTATCTGCCCTCGGGCGGCGGCGTGGGCGGCGACTGGTTCGACGTCATCCCGCTCTCCGGGGCACGAGTCGCCCTGGTGATCGGCGATGTGGTCGGACACGGCATCAACGCGGCGGCCTCGATGGGCAGGCTGCGCACCGCCGTACGCACCCTTGCCGACCTCGACCTGCCGCCCGAGGAGATCCTGGCCCATCTCGACGATCTGATGCTGGGGCTCATCGCCGAGGAATCCCCCGAGGAGCGTGGACAGGCACCGTCGGAACTCGGCGCGACCTGCCTGTACGCGGTCTACGATCCAGTGGCCCGCACCTGTGTCATGGCGCGGGCCGGTCATCCGCCGCCCGCGGTCGTCGGCCCCGATCGATCGGTGTACCTCCCCGATCTCCCACCGGGCCCGCCACTCGGCCTGGGCGGCCTGCCGTTCGAGTCCGCGGAGATCGAGCTGCCGGAGGGAAGCCTGCTCGCCCTGTACACCGACGGCCTGTTCGAGGTACGCGGGCAGGACCCGGACGTGGGTCTGGAGCGGCTCCGCGCGGCCCTGGCCAATCCTGACCGGCCTGTTGAGGACATGTGCGGCGAGGTGCAGAACACGCTGGAGGTCGAGGGACGGGACGACGACGTGGCCCTGCTGATCGCCCGCATCCACGGACTCGGGACCGACCGGGTGGCCTCCTGGGACATCGCCTCCGACCCGGCGGCGGTGTCCGGCGCGCGTGCCGTGGCAGGTCGGTGCCTGGAAGCCTGGGACCTGGGCGACATGGTCTTCACCACGGAGCTCCTGGTGAGCGAGCTGGTCACCAACGCCATCCGCTACGCCTCGGGTCCCATCCGGCTACGGCTGATCCGCGCGTCCGTTCTCACCTGCGAGGTCTACGACGCCAGCAGCGTCTCCCCACGGCTGCAACACGCACGCACGCTGGACGAGGGCGGGCGTGGTCTGTTCCTCGTTGCACAGCTGTCGCGGCGCTGGGGTACGCGGTACACCGCGGAGGGGAAGGTCATTTGGGTGGAGCAGGAGATTCTCTAGCCCGGTGGGACGTGCGCGGACCAGCGGACGGTACGGGTCCGTCCGCGAGAGCGGGAAGCTGTGGACGCACTGGCGCGTACCGCCGTCCTCCGCCCCACGGAACCGTGCCTGCACGGATGTGTCATCACCTGCTCCGCTTCCAGACTGACGTCACCACGGCACGTCGTCCGGCGGCCGTGGATCGACGTCCGGAAGGAAGCAGACGAGCGATCATGAAACGTACTCGGGGGAGGGCGCGCGGCTCCGTCGCGCTCGTGGTGGTTCTGGTTGTCGTCGGGCTGATGGCGACGGCGTGCGTCAGTGCCGGCAGGGTCGCGGTACAGGCAGTCGCACGTGGTGTGCCGACGGCATCTCCCTTCTTCAAGAAGGCGATCGGCCTCGGGGCGGACGTAGCTCTGGGCGAGGCGCTCAGCCACATCGGTGGTGAGGTACGGGGCGACGAACCCGGCCTGTACGGCGGGGCCAAGGACTCCGCCCGTTGCGACAAGGCGAAACTCGTCGACTTCCTGGGCAGGCCGGAGAACCGTCGCAAGGCCGAGGAGTGGGCCAGGGTCCAGCGGCTCGACAGCGTGCGCGAGATCCCCGGTTTCGTGAAGAAGCTGACGCCGGTACTGCTGCGGGGCGACACGCTCATCAAGAACCACGACTACAAGAAGGGCAAGGCGACGGCGTTCTACGCGCTGCTCGAAGCGGGTATCGCCGTCCTGGTCGACGAGTTGGGGCGGCCGGCCGTGCAGTGCAGCTGCGGCAACCCGCTCGACGCCTACGACCGCGATGTCGAAGGCGCGCAGGTGGAGTTCAAGGGCGACAACAAGAAGTGGGCCTCGTACGACGAGAAGAAGATGACCAAGGTGAGGCCCGCACCGGAACAGCAGCCCGTGGAGGTGTACGAGCTCGTCGACGTCGAGGACCCGGACACCGGTCTGGCCCGCGAGGTCGGCTCCGACGGCACCGACGACGAGGTCCTGCCCGAGTCGCCGTCACCGACCGGCGAACCGTCGTCCGAGGAGACGGCAACGTCGGTCGTGCTTCCCGAGGTCACGGGCATGCCGGTCGACCAGGCGCGCGAGCTGCTGGAGAGCCAGGGGATGCGGTCCGAGACGACCGAGGAGACGTCCGACACCCACGCACCCGGTACGGTCATCAGCCAGACTCCGCTGCCCGGTGAAACCGCTCCACCCGGCTCCGTGGTGACCCTCGTCGTGGCAAGCGGCCCGCCCCCGGTCACCGACCCTCCTGTGACGGAAGAGCCCACCGACGGCTCCGTTCCCTCCGCCGACAGCGCGGCGAGCGCCCCGGCCGCCGACTCCGGTGGCGCGACGGGCGGTTGACGGGGACGAAGAGCATCCGAGGGAGGATCGCCCATGCAGCGTGGGACGATGCTGCGGTGAGGGAGACGGTGCTCGTGATCGATGATCATGAGGCGTTCCGGGCCTCGGCGCGGCTGCTGTTGGAGGCGGACGGCTTCGTGGTCGTCGCCGAGTCGGCCACGGGCGTGGACGGGGTGCGGGCCGCCGACCGGTACGGCCCCGAACTGGTCGTGCTGGACGTCCGGTTGCCCGACATCGACGGGTTCGAGGTGGCCGGCCGGCTGGCACGGCTGGCCGATCCGCCCCAGGTCGTCCTGGTCTCCAGCCGTCCCGCCGCCACCTACGGCCCGCGCGTCGCGCATGCTCCCGTGCGTGGCTTCCTGCTGAAGAGTGAGCTGTCCGGTGCCGCACTTCGCCTCCTTCTCGCCTAGGGCGAGTCAGTGGCCGGTCATGGCCGCCATCGTGGCGATGGCGGCCATGACCGGCTTCGGCATCGCCTCCGAGTCCCTGGCCTTCGGCTGGGACCAGCCCGGACGATGGGCCCCTGATCTCCTCGTTGGCGCCACGTTCGCCGGTGCCGCCTGCTGGGCCTGGCCGACGGCGCGCGGCGCCGCGAGCCTGCTCGCACTCACCTCCGTGGCGTGGTTCGCGGCCAACGTCCAGCCCGGGACACTGTTGTTCTGGCACCGGGGAGCCCTGATACACCTGCTCCTCGCGTACCCCGGCCTGTGGCCGCGCTCCCGCGCCGCCCGGGCCGGTGTCGCGGTCGGCTACGCGGCATCCATCGGGAACTGGTGGCGATACGAGGCCGCAACCATCGTGCTGTCGGCGGCGGTTGCCGGCCTGCTCCGCCACGAGCACACCTGCACGGGCAGCCGCAGAGCACGGCACCGCCGAGTCGTCCTGTGGGCCGGTACGGCCCTGTGCACCGTGCTGGCCGCAGGCGCCGCGGCACGGCTGGCCGTAGGGGCGACCCCCCTGGCCATGGCACCCGCCCTGTGGCTGTACGAGGCGGCCCTGTGCGCGGTCGCCGTACTGGCGGCCCAGGGCATCCGTGGGCGGTCCGAACCCGCCACGGTGACCGACCTCGTCGTGGAACTCGGCGAGCACCGCTCGGGGTTGCTGCGCGAGGGCCTGGTGCGGGCACTCGACGACGACTCGCTGGTGGTCGGCTACTGGCAGGCGCCCCACGGGAATTACCTCGACCCGTCCGGGCGGCCCGTGAAGATGCCGGATGCCGCGGACGGCCGTACGGTGACCCGGATCGAGCGGGACGGCCACCCCTTCGCGGTACTCGTGCACGACCCGGCCGTCCTCGACGATCCGGCCCTCGTGGCAGCCGTGGAGTCCGCGACCCGGCTGACCGCCGCGCACGCCGCCCTGCACGCCGAACTGCGGGCCCAGATTGACGAGGTGAAGGCATCTCAGCGGCGACTGCTGTTCGCCGCCGACGAGGAACGGCGGCAGTTGGAACGGCGGCTGCACGAAGGACCCCAGCAGCGCCTGACCGCCCTGCGCGAGACCCTGCGCGCGCTCGGCGCGAAACCGGACGGGCCGGGAGCCGACGCCCTCGCACGGGCCGGCGACCGTCTCGACAGCACCACGGACGAACTGCGCACGCTCGCACTCGGACTGCATCCGCGCGAACTCGGAGACGGATTGAGGAGTGCACTGACGACCCTGGCCGCACGCCACTCACTGCCGGTTCGGCTCGACGTGGTCGACGAGCGCTTCGCCGGCGAGTTCGAGGCCGCCGTCTACTACGCCGTCGCGGAGGCACTGGCGAACGTGATCAAGCACGCGGAGGCGTCTCGGGTCGAGGTCGAGGTGCGGCGCGCGGACACCACCGTCCTGATCACCGTACGGGACGACGGTGTCGGCGGTGCCGACCCGAGCCGCGGCAGTGGTCTGAAGGGGCTCGCCGACCGCGTCGAGGCGCTCGGCGGCACCCTCGGCCTCGTCTCCGACCGGGGGACGGGGACCGTCCTTTCCGCCCGCATCCCCCTCACCCGTCGGTGAACGGGCGGACCCGGCATCCGTGCCAGCCACGATGCCCGGACGACACCAGGAGCCTACGGTCGGTGCATGCCTGAAAGGGGGGCCCGGATGAGCATGAGGTGGTGGGGTCGCCGGAGCGCTGCTGCGGTGCTGGCGGCGGCCGTGATGGCGGGTTGCACGACGGCGGCCGGGCAGGGGGACAAGGCCGGGGGGCCGGGCGCTCCGCGGGCGCTCACGCTCGCGAACGGCTATGCCAACCTGGACTACGAACCGGCCGTGGCGTACTTCGTCGACCGGGTGGACGAGGTGTCCGGCGGGGCGCTGCGGATCGAAGTGGCCCACGAGTGGGGCGACTTCGCCGTCGACTCCGAACAACGCGTGGTCCGGGATGTGGCGGCGGGCAAGGCCGACCTCGGCTGGGCGGGCACCCGGGCCTTCGACTCGCTGGGTGTACGGGGGTTCCAGGCGCTCACCGCGCCGCTGCTCGTCGACAGCCACGCCCTTCAGGGTGCCGTGCTCGACAGCGGCATTCCCGAGCGGATGCTGCCGGACCTCGAGCCGCTCGGCGTCACGGGACTGGCGCTGCTGGCCGATGGGCTGCGCAGGCCCGTGGGTGTGCGCAAGCCGCTGCTCGGACCGGCGGACTGGCGGGGGATCGCCTTCGGCACTGCCCGGTCCGAAGGACAGTCGAGCGCTCTGCGCAGCCTCGGTGCCGAGCCGTTCGAAGGGCTGGGCCCGATCCGCGACAGGGCCCTGGAACAGGGCCGGATCGACGGATTCGAGATGTACCTCATCGGCCACCGGATCAACAACTACGCCTTGCGCGCCCCGTACATCACGGCCAACGTCCACTTGTGGCCGCAGACGGCCGCGCTGATCGCCGACACGGACCTCCTCGACGGACTGACCCGCGAGCAGCGGGGCTGGCTGAGCGAGGCCGCCACGGACGCGGCCCGGCGCTCGCCGCGACTGTCGGACCAGGAAAGCGAATTGGTCGTGCAGCTGTGCGAGGCCGGGGTCCGGTTCGCGATGGCTTCCGCGGCCGACCTGAAGGGACTGCGGGCCGCTGTGCGGCCGGAATACGCTCGTCTCGGGCAGGACGGGCGTACCAAGTCCTTCATCGCGGAGATCGAGAGGCTGAAGGCGAAGCTGCCCCGGCAGCCGGCCCTCGACGTGCCCGCCGACTGCCTGGTCTAGGGCCTGTCGTTTGGATCAGGTCGGCTGTAAGAAGGGGGACGGGTCGGCGGGGCCGAGCGGGGGCGATGGGGGTACCCCCGCGCGAGGTTGTTCGAGCGTGGGGGAGCGTGCAGCTGCAAGGCGGAGGAGGGCGGCGACGCGGAGCGTCGGCAACCGACGACAACGCCGCAGATGCGCGTGCCAGACCCCGCGACGCCGGACTGATTCAAACGACAGGCCCTAGCAGGCCCGGTACCGCACCGAGGGGGAGTGTCGTGCCCGTACGTCTGCCGCGCCCGGGGACCGCACGGGCGGTGGTGTTCGTGGCGACGTCGGCCTACGCGGCCGGTGCCGCCACCGTCATGGCCGTCGGCACCGCGTCGGTGACCTCGTACGCGAGGGTGTCCACGCCGTTCGCGGCGGCCTCACTCGTGCCGGGGCTGAGTCTGCTCACGGCCGGACAGGTCCTGCGGCGCCCCCCGCTCGCCCGTGCCCAACTGCCCCTGCTGCTACTGGGGGTTGTCTGGCTGGCGCCGCTGTGGGCGGGCTGGCAGGGGGACACACCGGTGCGTTCGCTGCTGCACGCGCCCGGGGAGGGGCCGGCGCTGCTGCGCGTGATCGCCCTGGCCGTGCCGCCGTTCGCGGTGGGGGCGCTCGTACACCTCGCCGTGGCCGCGCGACCGGTCCGCCACGGACGGGCGCTGACCGTCGCCGCCCACGCCTCGGCCGGTGCGGTCGGTGCGAGCCTGCTGCTCTTCCACGATCCGTATCTGGACCCGCACTGCTGGCGCGTGTGTGCCGCCGGGCCCACGGTGCTGCACGCCGATCCCGGCCTGACCCGAGCGGTGCAGGCGGCGTCCGCGGTGTTCATCGTCGCGGTGGGCCTGCTGCTCGCTCTGGCGGTGGCGGCGGACGCGGCCGCCTCCCGGGGCGTACGGCACTCGCAGCGGTCGTACGTCCTGATACCCGTCGCCGTCGCGGGCCTCGCCGAGGCGGCGTACGCCGCGACGCTCCTCGCGCATCGGGCGGAGGACCCGGCCCGGCAGCCCTTCGCCGCGCTGTTCGTCGCTCGGGCCGCCGCCCTGACCCTTGTCGTCCTCGGTCTCGGCTGGTGGGCCGTGCGCCAGCGCCGCCGCCGGATCGCCGTCGCCCGGCTGGCCGCCGGACTGGGCGCCGCCCCACCGCCCGGTTCGCTCCGGGCTGCCCTGGCCGACGCCCTCGGCGACGCCCGGCTGGAGGTGCTGTACCGGCTGCCGGAATCCGACGGCTACGTCGACGCCACCGGCGCCCCGGCACGGCCCGCGGCCGATCGCGAGCGGGTGGTGACCGCGATCCACCGGGGCGGCGAGCCGATCGCGGTCGTCGTGCACCACCGGGCCGACGCCCACGACAGGCAGCTGGAGCAGCAGATCGGCTCCGCGGCCCGGCTCGCCATCGACAACGAGCGGCTGCGTGCCTCCCTGCTGGCCCGGCTGGCCCAGCTCCGCTCCGCGCGCGCCCGCATTGTCGAGACCGGCGACGAGGCACGGCGCCGCCTCGAACGCGATCTGCACGACGGCGCCCAGCAATGGCTGCTGGCCGTCACCTACGAACTGCGGCTCGCGCACAACGCCGCGGCGGCCGCCGGTGATCCACGCGCCCCCGAGCTGGCGGACGCCGTGGAAGAGGCACTCGCGGTCCTGGCCGAGCTGCGCGAGACGGCCCACGGCATCTTCCCCGTCGTCCTGCACGAGGCGGGACTCGAGCCCGCGCTGTGGACGCTCGCCGACCGGGCGTCCGTACCCGTGCAGATCGAGGCCGTGCCGCCGGAGCGGCTGCCGCACGCCGTCGAGCGGGCGGTGTACGCCGTCGTCGGCGCGGCCGTGGACGCCGCTCAGCGCCACAGAGCGCCCTTCGTCGAGGTCCGTGTCGAACGAGATGAGCCGAATGTGGTCGTCCACCTCCAAGGAGTGACGCTCGACCCGTACGATCGGGTCGCCGACCGGGTCGGCGCGCTGGGCGGGTGGATCGAGAACACGCAGGACGGCACACGGGTGGGGTTTCCATGCGATTAGTCGTGGCCGACGACACGATGCTCACCCGAGAGGGAATCGCCCGGCTGCTCCAGGACGCCGGCCACGATGTCGTGGGACAGGCCGAGGACGGGGACGATCTGGTCGCCCGGACCCGCGTGGCGCGACCGGACGCCGTGGTCGTCGACATCCGCATGCCGCCCACCCACACCGACGAAGGACTCGTCGCGGCCCAGCGCATCCGGGCCGAGCAGCCCGGGACCGGAGTGCTGGTGCTCTCCCAGTACATCGAGCCCAGCTACGCGCTCCGGCTGATCGAGGAGCGCCCCGAAGGCGTCGGGTACCTGTTGAAGGAGCGGGTGTCCGACGTGGCGGTCCTCACCGACGCACTGCGCCGGATCCGCGACGACGAGACAGTGATCGACCCCGCCATCGTCAGCCGGCTGATGAACCGCCGACGCCACCTCGACCCGCTCCAGGAGTTGTCGCCGCGCGAGCACGAAGTGCTCGGACTGGTAGCCGAAGGGCTGTCCAACAAGGCCATCGGGATGCGGCTGTTCATCACCGAGCGCACCGTCGAGGCCCATGTGACCCGCGTGTTCCAGAAGTTGGGCCTCGCCGACCACGCGGACGCGCACCGGCGGGTCCTCGTCGTGCTCACCTATCTGCGCGCCCATCCGGACGCCCTGCGGCAGCCGTGACGGCATCCCCGCCGCCCCGGGTTCAGAGGTAGCACGGATGCCGGCGGGACGGTCCGTCCGTAGCGTCGTACTGGTCGGCGGCACACCCGTCGTACCGGTAGGGACAAGGGGGAGGTGCGAACGGTGCGCCGATGGACGGGGGTCGCGCTGTCGCTGGTCGTGCTGCTCACGGGCGGCACGGCCTGCGGCAGCGGCGCCCGGGACGCGGGCGGCTGTGCGGTCGGCGTGGCCTACGGATGGCCGGGCCGCGGCGACAACTGGCTGAACGACCTGGCCGCGGCCGGCGTCGACGAGGCACGCGCGGAAGTGGGGCTGGGCCCACGGCAGGTCGTCGAGCTCTCCCCGGGTGACGAGGACACCGAAGACCACAAGGCGGAGCGGCTCCGGCAACTCGCCGCTGAGGGCTGTGACTTGGTCGTCGCGGTGAGCGGCGAGTACGCGGGCCCGCTCGCCACCGTCGCGGCCGATTTCCCCGCCGTCCGGTTCGCCGTCGCCGACGCCCGCGAGATCACCGGCCCCAACATCGCCAACCTCGTCTTCGCCGCACCCGAGGGGTCCTACCTCGTCGGCGCCGCCGCGGCCCTGAAGTCCCGCACCGGACGCATCGGCTTCCTGGGCGGCATGCGCACCCGCGAACTGGAGGGCTTCCGCGCGGGCTACACCGCCGGCGCGCTTGCGGTGCGGCCGGACGTGACGGTGGACAACGCCTGGATCGACGACGGTCCCGGCGGCTTCGACGACCCCGAGCGGGCCCGGCGCATCGCCACGGAGATGTACTCCACCGGCGTCGACGTCGTGTATCAGGCCGCCGGTCTCTCCGGGCCGGGCGTGTTCGACGCGGCCCGGAAAGCCGGCGGGCTGGCGGTGGGGGTCGACGTCGACCAGTACCGCACCGCGGCACCTGAGGTGCGGGACGTCATCCTCACCTCGATGATCAAACGCCTGGACCTGGCGGTCCGCCGGATCATCGTCGACGCCCACCGCGGCGACTTCCGGCCCGGAGAGATCCGTTTCGACCTGGCCAACAACGGCGTGGGCTACACGACTTCGGGTGGCCACGCCGACGACGTCGTGCCGCGCCTCGAAGCGCTCAAGGCGCAGATCGTGGCAGGCCGGATCAGCGTGCCGGCCCGCTGACCGCACGAAGGACGGAGGAACGGTACCGATGCGGGCAACGACACGGCTGGCCGCGGCAGTTCTCGGACTGACCCTGGCGGCGGGATGCAGCACCGGAGGAGCCGCCGACAAGGCGGGCGGCGTCGAGCCCGTGACGCTCACCGTCGGCACCGCCGAGCAGTCGGATTCCCCCGTCAGCGGGCAGCTCAAGGAGTTCGTCCGCCTAGTGGACCACCGCTCGCACGGCGCCCTGCGCCTACAGGCGGTCTGGGAGGCGCAGGACCCGCCCGGCGACGACTGGGACCAGCAGGCGCTGCGGCGGGTGGTGCAGGGCCGCCTCGACGCGGGAGTGATCCCGGCCCGCAGCTGGGACACAGAGGGTGTCACCAGCCTGCGGGCCCTCCAGGCGCCCTTCCTCGTGACCTCGGACGCGCTGGTCGAGCGGGTCGTGACGGACCCGCTCGCCGAGGACATGCTGGCCGGGCTGGAGCGCCGGGGCGTGGTCGGTCTCGCCCTGCTGCCCGAAGGGCTCCGCCACCCCTTCGCCTACCACCGACCGCTGCGCGGCCCGGACGACTACCGCGGGGCCGCTGTCCGCGTTCCGCGCTCCCAGGTCACCCACGACCTGTTCGAGGCTCTGGGCGCGTTCCCGGACGACTATCCGGGAGACGCCTTCGGCGACGCCGTGGACGCAGGAATCCTCGACGCCGCGGAGTCGACCTTCGCCTGGAGCGGCAACCTGCACACCCCGACGATCGCCACGGGCAACGTGACGTTCTTCCCCAAGGTGAACGTCATCGCCGTCAACCGGGCCGTGTGGCAGGGCCTCACGGACGGCCAGCGCTCCACGCTGCGCCAGGCGGCCGCCGCCGCCCGGGACTGGGCGCTCGCCAACGCCCCGTCGGACGAGCAGGACGCCAAGACGCACTGCGCCGCCGGCGGCCGGGTCGTGCACGCGAGCCCGGCCCAACTCGCAGCGCTGGAGCGGGCCGTGGCACCCGTCTACGCCTTCCTCGAACGGGACGCGCGGACGAAGGCGTTCATCCAACGCATCCGCACCCTCAAGAATTCGCTCCCCGCGGCGGACCCGCCGACGCCGTGCGGAGACGGATGACCACGACGGAGCACGCGACGACCACTCAGTGGGCCGTCGGCATCCAGACCCGCATGAACACTGCCGGGAACCGGCAATGCGGGGACCGGAATTGGTGGTGCAGCATGGGCTGCGGGGAGCACGTCAGAGGGTTTTGGTGCCGGGCACCGACAAGGGGGACGGGACCGTGCGGATGCGGACGCTTGTGATGGCCACCGTCGGTCTGCCCACCATCGTGCTCACGGCCGCCGTCGTCATGCTCGTTTGCTTCTGGCTCCTCGTCGCCGTGCGCCTCACCGCCGCCGACACCTTCGACGAGGACGCGGACCTGGGCCCATGGGGGATGGGCGGCGTCCCCGTGGCGGTCGCCCTGTCCCTGCTGACGTCGGTGGCCTGGCTCCTCAGCGTCGGCGGCACCCTCGCGCTGACCGCACTCGCACTGCCGGACCTCGCCGCCGGACTGCTGCGCCTGGCCGGCTGGAGGGCATGACTCCATTATGGCGGCCGGAGACACTGCGAGGGCCATGATGGGCGAGCTGGAGTCCGGAGCGAGCGGGGGCGGATCCCGGGGAGAGCTGGTTGCCGCAGTCTGCTCAGCCCTGAGCAGGACGGACTCTCGGCCTTGACGCTCTGCGCGTCTGTACGAAGGACAATGAGCCGAGAAACCGGATCTGACGAGGGCTCTTCTGGGATCCGCTCAGGCCGACATCTTTCCGATGGCGGATCACGTGACATGCCTGTCACTCAAAGATCCCGCGCCCGGCCAGCAGTCCCAGAGATACCTACGAGTCCCCTCCTGCCTCGCATTTGTGCAGTTCAGCAGGGGTTTCACGCTGCTTTTTTCTCAGCGCCTTCAGATGTCCCGGAAGAAGCCAGCCAGTGCCGTGACCTGCGGCGCCGTCTGTCGGACGTGGTCTACCGAGCCCTCCTCCGCGACGCCCAGACCAGCACCGAGCATGCTGACCTTACGCAGGCGGCCTGATTGACATATTGATCCGAAACTCAATCGGTTCTATTCGAGGATGTAGCGGACGTGCGGGCCGCCGAAGTAGCCGCGGACGATATGTGGCTGACGTTGGCGGCGGTGGAAGAACCTGCGGGTCTCGGCGGCGAGTTGGGCCTGGTCGCGGGCCCGGCTGTGCATGGGCAGACTCCGTTTGAGGTCGGCGTTGACCAGCTCGTCGGGATTCAGCTCCGGCGAGTACGACGGCAGGAAGTGCAGCTCGATCCGGTCCGGATGATCGGCCAGCCAAGCGCGGACCTTGCGGGATCGGTGCGCGGAGTGACCGTCCAGGACGAGGTGCACCTTGTGGTCGAAGTGGCCGACGAGCCGGTCCAGGAAGCGGCACATGACGTCGGCGTCGAAGGTCTCGGTGAACACCATGAAGTGCATGCGGCCCTTCGTGCTGATCGCGGACATCGCGTTGACGGAGAACCGGTTGCCCGTGCGGTGCACGACCGGTGTGCGGCCCCGCTCACCCCAGGTGCGGCCGGTGACCTGGTCGGAACGGATGCCGACCTGATCGGCGAAGAGCACCTCCCCGCCCTCGGTCTTCGCCTTCGCGCGGATCGCCGGCCAGGTCTCCTCCCGCCAGACGCGGACCGCTTCCGCGTCCTGCTCGACGGCCCGCTTGTCCGGGCGCTGGAACGACAGGCCCCAGCGGCGCAGGTACTTGCCCACCCCCTGTTCGGTCAGCCGCACCCGGTACAGCTTCGCGATCAGGCCCCCCACTCCCGCGCGCGTCCACAGCTGCCCGGCCAGCCCCAGGTCACAGGGGCGGTGATCCAGAACCGCCTGCCGGATCGCCTGCTGCTCGACCGCGTCGAGAACCTGATGCTCGCCGACCCGGCGTCCACGCGGCTGAGCCACGAGCGCCTCGCGCCCGCCGGCCAGCCACTTCGCCCACCAATTGTCCACCGCCTTGAGCGAGACCCGGAACACCGCCGCGACATCCTCACGGTCCCGGCCCGCCACCAACGCGGCCACCGCTCGCAGTCGAAGGGCCTCCTGAGCCGACGGCGACAACTGCCTTGCGTCCCCCACCAGTTCACTCACGCAGGGATCAACGACCCAGAACATCTACCGTTTCGGATCAATAAGAAGAAGTCTACTCGCGCGATAATTCTCACTATCACACGAGACTCAGGTTCCTCAACAAGGTAAAGAAGAGATCCTCTGCGAATGGGTCGGCCTCCTTTTGGAAGATCTCGGCCAGCGGGGCCGTTGCCACCTGGCGCCCCGTCAAGCGAGCCCAGATGACAGCGTTCTCGGTAGCTCGTTCCGGTGTCAGCATCCAGTCCTCCAGTTGCTGCCCGTCTTCAGCCAGATAGCGCGCCATCGCTTTGGGACTCAGACAGGCGGTCCAAGCCCCATTGCTGGAGTCGGCCGCCTCGATCACCACGCAATCGCTGTCCATCACAAATCCGACAAGCGCAGGCTTGCCGGTTTCCTCGGCGAGGGCAACAGCCAGGTCATCGGCCTCAATGTCAGGCTCCGCCGGATGTTCCCAGACCTGCCAATCTCCCGAGAGGCGTCGATTAAGCGTCAACTCTGGGATCGCCCGTGTACAGGCCAGGTCGCCAAGGGGGGACGCAGATTCGGCAACAGTGAAATATCCCCAATATCCCATTGAATCTCCCGTATCGCTGTTCTGTCAGATGCCGCGCCGGATACCGCGCATATCCTACCGCTGCCCAGCGAACGGCCCCCTCCTGCCGTGGAGTGAACAGGAGAGGGCCGTCACGACTTACCGATCACTCATTCACGGAATCACTGGAACAAATATCGGGCCACCGACAGGACTCGTGGGCGTCCATGGATTGTTTGACCAGTCGTGATTGGTGATGTTCCTGTGCCACCAGTCCCGGAATTTGTCCAATCTGCTCGGACCCGGCTCCTTGACAGGCTCCTGAACCGGAGCCGGAATAACGATGGGCGGGGGCGTCGCCCTGGTGGCGGTGTAGACGATTACACCCTGGTCTGTCGGGTGGGACTTAGCGACCACCGTCTGGTCGGTCTCCTTGACGTACCCGACTGCGGGCATCGACAGATCGAAGCCCGGCACGATGTCGAGGCCCTTGTAATCAGGGTCCTGCTTCATCCGCTCGATGTATCCGGCCAACTCTCCCTTGCCGGTGCTTGCAGCGCCTGCACTCTTCACCTCCCACACGAAGAGGTTGCTGCCCTCCCTGTAGCAGATGTCCGCACGGCCGGGGTTCCCTGTTCCGTTCTTGCTTGCCTTTCCGACTCCACACTCGGTTTTTACCTGGAACGCGGCCCAGGGATTGCCAGTACGCATCATTCCTTGCAACCGGATCACGGAAGCCGCGGCGTCCCGGGCCCGGTTGTGCCTTGACGCGTTGTACTTCCACGGCTTGTCATTCTTGTTGATCGGGTTCGGCGTACGGTTGATCGTGACGGCCGTGCAGCCCCTGGCGCCCTCGCACATGGCATCGACCGACGTGTGACCGTCGACTTCGATGCCCGAAATGGGGTTGCCGCCGGTGAAGGCGTAGCGGTTCTGGGTGTATGGGTCGGTGCCGAGGCCCATGTCGGCGAGGGCGCCGTTGTACATGTCCCGGGTGGTGAAGCGGTTCAGGCCGGGGTTGTAGTCGCGGAAGCCCATGTCGTAGGTGCCGGATTGGGCGTCCCAGCGTTTGGCGTTGTAGCGGTAGGCGTTGTACGCCTCCTTCGTCGGGTCCGAGGCGTCGGGTTTGTCGATGCCGGTGTACTCGGACTCGTTGTCGGAGCCGTAGGCGGTGTAGCCGTACGTCGCCTTCGTGTTGCCGCCTGCATCCGTCAGTGTTTCGACGTCGGTGTGGCTGTTGTAGCCGTAGTAGCCGGACTCGGTGGTGCCGTCGGTGTTGTGCTTGATCTGGGAGAGGCGTTCGCCCCAGGGGCTGTACTGGTACGACTTGGTCAGCTCGCCGGCGACCTTCTCGTCCAGGACCTCCGAGGATAGGCCCAGGTAGGAGAAGTCCGTGGTTTTGCCGTCGGCTGTCTTGGAGGCGGTGCGGTCGAGCGGGTCGAAGGTGTACGTCGTTGCCTTCAGCGCGCCGGTGCTGTCCGCCTTTTCGGACTTGATGACGTGGTCGAAGCCGTCGTACGTGCTCCGCTCGATGATCTGCCCGGCCGAGGTGACTGATTCCTGGCGGCCGAACGGGTCGTAGTTGTAGTTCGCCGTGGAGGTGCCCACGGTCGCCTTGAGCAGGCGGTTGCGGTCGTAGTCGTAGGTCGTTGTGACGTTCTTGACGGTCTGGCGGATGACGTTGGCGTTGTCGTCGTGGACGTAGGTTTCTGTGCCTGCGCCGGTGCCGGTCTTGACCGCTTCCTTGAGGCGGTCGGCCGGGTCGTAGCTGTAGTTGGTGGTGGAGTCGAGGTACGCCGTGTTGTTGTCGGCGTTCATCTTCTTCGCCACGTCCTGCGCCTTGTTGCCGTTGGCGTCGTAGGCGTAGGTGTGGGAGGCGACCAGGGTGGTGCCGTTGGCCTTCTTCTCGGTCGTCGACTTCAGTGCCGCGTCGAGGTAGTAGGTGTAATCGACGGTGTTGCCGTTGGCCTTGGTCTCCTTGAGCTTGAGGCCGCGGTCGGTGTACGTGTACGAGGTGACCTTCGGGGCGCTGTCGGTTGCGGTCTTGCCGACCGACACCGTCTTGACCAACTCGCGCAGGTCGTAGGTGTACTTGGAGTACTGGTCGGGGTGCGTGACGGTTTCCGGCTGGCCGTTGGCGTCGTAGGTGTACGACGTGGCCTTCTTCTCTGTGCCGGACAGGGCTTCGGTGACCTTCTGGACCTGGTTGAGGCCGGTGTAGGCGACCGTGTACGCGTCGATCTTCGCCGTCGACGAGGTGTCGTCGATCTTGGTGAGGTTGCCGTTGAGGTCGTAGGTGTAGGCGAAGGTGTTCTTCTCCGTGTCGGCCGGGTCGCCGGCCGTGTCGCGTACCAGCTTCACGCCGTCCGCGACGACGACACCGCCGGTGTTCTGGAACAGCTGGAGCTTGGCCGCGTTGCCCTGTTTGAAGGTGTACGAGCCCAGCGCGACCCAGGTGTTCTGGTTCGCTGTCGCGTTCTGGTCGAGGGTCTTGTCGGTTGTCCCGCCCTCGTGGGTGACCGTGTACTTCGCCGAAGTGGCCGCGCCGGTCACCTTCGGGAGCTTCACGTATGCGGTGTACGTGCCGTCCTTGGGGATGTTGAGGGTCCAGGTGAAGGCGTCCGTGCCTGTGCCTGCCGTGTGGGTGCGGTGGTTGTAGCCGTGCTGGCCTGTCACGTCACCGGTGGCCCAAGTCCCTGTGGAGGACGTGTTCTGGGTGTCGGAGTTGTCCACCAGGACCACCGACTTGCCGACCGGGACTCCGTCGTCCGCGCGGGACTTCAGGGAGCCGTCGGGGTAGTGCGACCAGGTCATCGTGCGGTCGGAGGAGCCGCCCGCCGAGGTCAGGGTCCGCTTGGTCTGCTGGCCGAGTTCGTTGTAGTCGTAGGTGGTGGCGATGTCCCACGGGTCCGTGGAGGACTTCACCCAGCCGTTGTCGAAGTAGTCGAACGTGGTGTCGTTGCGGACCGTTTCGCCTTCCGACGGCGGCAGCGAGGTCTTCTCGACCCGGCCCACCTCGTCGTAGACGGTCTGCGTGTACACGTTGGCGTTGTTGTGGCGGGAGTCTGCCGGGTCGTACGGCTGGAACTGCTTGACCGGGCGGTTCAGGGCGTCGTACTCGGTGCGTGCCGTGAACGCCGTGGTCGTGCCCGCCGCTACGGCCCGTGGAGTGATGACCTTGGTGGTGTTGCCGACCTGGTCGTACTCGAACTGCGTCGTGCGGTAGGTGATCGACGTCGTCCCGGAGTGCGGGACCTTGACCTCCTTCTGCATGCCGCGCTCGTCGTAGGTGATGGTCGTGGTGTTGTTCTCCGGGTCCGTCGTGGAGAGGACCAGGCCGTCCTTGTCGTAGGACTTCGCGCTCGTCTTTCCGGCCGCGTCCGTGACTGATTTCACGCGGTGGTTCAGGTCGTAGACCGTCTTCGTCGTGAAGTCGGTCGTGTCCGTCGTCGCGTTCTTCTTCGGGTCAATGACCTCGGTGACGTTCCCGACCGTGTCGTACTCGTAACTGACCTTGTCACCCGCCGAGTTGAGCACATGGTCGAGCTGGTAGATCTCGTTGTAGTGGTTCGTGGTGACGTAATCCGTCGCATCCCCGGTCGTCGCCGTGCCCTTGGGCTCCGTCGTCGTCTTGAGGTTGCCGACCTTGTCATAGGTGTACGTCGAGGCGCGTGGCGCGGTGTTGCTGTTGGCCGGTGCGGTCGCCGAGGTGATCTGGTCGGCGTCGTCGTACACCGCTGTGGAGACGGCGCCGTTGGGTGCCTTCGACGAGGTGACGTTGTCGTTGGCGTCGTAGACGGGCGCTTCTGTGGTGATCAGGACACCCGAAGCCTGGTCCTTCGGCACTGTGTTGACCGTGGGGCGGCCGAAGGTGTCGTACTCCTGCGTGGTCTTCTTGCCCAGCGCGTCCGTGGCCTCGCGGACCTGGCCTCGCTCGTCGTACACGTACGTCGTCGACTCGGTCTTCGCGTCCGTAATGGTCGCCGGGTAGCCGGTGGGGCCGAAGTCGCTGTAGCTGGTCGGGTTGCCGTTGGCGTCGGTGGCCTTGGTGAGCTGGCCGTAGGAGTTGTAGTCGTACTTTGTTGTGTAGTCATCGGCCGTCGCTGTTGCGACGCCCTTGGGGTCGGTGACCGTCTTGAGGTTGCCGAAGGTGTCGTAACTGAACTGCCAGGCTCGGCCCTCGGGTGAGGTTTTGCGCCACAGGTCGGCGGAGTAGCCGTCGGCGCGGGTCTGGTACTCGTACTTTGCTGCGGTGGCCGGCCACTTGGTGGGGTCGGTCACGCAGGTGGTTGTCTGGTCGGGGACGCCGGTCTTGTTGTTCTCCGCGTCGCGCTGCCAGAGCGGGTAGCCGGTCTTCTGGTCGTAGCAGTACGCGGTCTTGGCGCCGTTGTCCTCTTCCAGGTAGGTGACGTTGTTGTCGGCGTCCCAGCTCATCTTGGTGGTCTGGGACTTGGCGTTGGTGGTCTGTACCGGGCGGCCGAAGTCGTCAGTGACGTACTTCGTCGCGTGTGCCTCGGCATCGGTCACCGTCGCATCGGTGAACTCTGTGTTTGTCGCGTTCGCCGCGTACGTGAAGCCCGTGTCACCGCCGAGACGGTCCGTGATCGTCTTGGTCCACCAGTGGTACTTCGGGTTGTCGCCGGCCGTTGGGGTGTTGTAGGCCAGTGAAGTGCCATTGCCCCGTGGGTCGGTCACCTTGACGAGTTTGACGTTCTTGTTGCCCTGGGTGGCGTCGTAGGTGAACTTGAAGGTCTTGGGCTGGGTGGAGCCGTTGCCGTCGACCATACGGCCCAGCAGGCCCTGCTCGGTGTAGTAGAAGGAGATCTTGCGGCCGGAGATGTCGGTGAGGGACGCGATGTGGTCGTAGATCTTGGGGTTGTTGAGGTTGGTGCCGGTGACCTGGGCGCCGGTGTCGTTGATGTACGAGTAGGTCGCGTCGCCCTTGAGCCAGTAGCCGACACGCAGAGACTTCCGGCCCGCCGGGTCGGTGATGTACTTGAGGAACTTCGTCGGCTTGTTGTTCGACTTGCGTTCCTCGTAGGTGTACGTCTGCGTGTTGCCGTTCTTGTCGACGACCGACGTCATGTAACCGTCGCAGCCGAACAGGAAGCGCGTCCCGTCGGGCCGCATCAGGGTCCAGGCGTCCGGGACCGGGTCCTTGTCCGGCGTGCAGTCCAGGCCCGGCTTCGGCGTGAGTCGGTAGTGCACGCCCGCCGGGGCCTTCCAACTGCCGTCCGCCTGCTTGCGGAAGACATGCGTGGTGCCGTCGCCGTCCGGGAGCCGGACTTCGGTCGGGTTGGGGTTGGGGTGGAAGTCCAGCGGGGCACCCAGGCGGATCGGTCCGGCCAGCTGTGCCGACCAGCCCGCGCCCGACACCGTGTCGGAGGTGTCCAGCGAGTTGTACGAGAACCGGGCGAACGTGGTCAGGCCGCGGCCGGGGTTGGTGAACGCGTTGTACGACCACACGCTGTTGCCCGAGGCCAGGTTGTTCATCACTGTCGAGCCGGCGCCGGTGTTCTTGCCGGTGTAGGCGTAGAACTTCTCCAGGCCCAGGCTGTTGGAGGTGGCGTCCTCGACCGCCACGTTCTGCTTCAGCGGCGGGATGCCGCCGGTTCCGGCGGACAGCCAGCTGCCGTCGGACACCTTTCGCACGTCCCAGCCGAGGACGTACTCGGTGCGCTTGTTGCCGGAGTCGGAGTTGATCGGCGTCTTCACCTGCGCCTTGATCGTCGCCGACTGGCCGGGGGCGAGGGCCGGGATCGCTGTGGACGCCTGGTTGCCACCGGTGGTCTCATCGGTGCCGTCGGGGAGTTTCCAGGTGTAGGACAGCTGCCGCTCACCCGCCGCCCAAGCGCCCGACGTGGTGTTGGTGACCGTGAAGTCCACCGTGTAGGTGGAGTTGGGGGTCATCCGGGCCGGGGTCTGCGGCGTGTAGTAGGTGTCCTCGGTCGTGGAGTCGACGTAGATCACCCGCAGCAACGGGCCGATCTGCCAGTCGGCGGCCTCCGAGGCCAGGAACACCGTCTGCTCCTGCGGCCCCGAGGCGGATTCGTCCGCGAGCTTGACCAGCGCGCCGTGGTTGGACGACGGGGTCTTCACCCAACCCTGGGTCAGAGACGTGGCGTTCCAGTCGTGCCGGCCGACGTCGTTGGTCCACCACGGCTCGTAGTCCGAGACGAGGGAGGAATAGTCGCCGCCCGCACTGCTCCACGCGGTCGACGCGGTGGCGTTGTTCCACGTTGTCGACGTCTCGTCGAAGCCCTTGGTCAGTCCGTGCAGGTTGTAGCGGGCGCCGGTGTTGGTGCGGGTGGTCTCCGCCCCCCACATGAACAGCGTCGAGTCGATCACCGTGCCCGTGGCCGGGATGGCGGCGGTGTCGAACTTCATCACCGCGCGGGTCTTCTCGGTGCTGTTCGTGGGCGTGTTGTTGCCCACGCTGAGCCATTGCTGGCCCACGCCGTCGTAGGTGATGGTGTCCTGGTTGGTGGTCGGCTTCGCGGACGACAGGGTCGCGTCCGTCACCGAGCTCGTGCCCTGGATGAGCCGCATCGTGCGGCCGGCCTTCGGTATGCCGACGATTCGGGTCGGCGAGCCGAGCAGCTCGCCGTTCTGCGTCTTCACCGCGATCTGGTAGTAGTACGAGCGGCCGATCTCCCCGCTGTAGGAGTCCGGGGTCGGCGTGGCCGTGGTGTCCGTGTAGGTGGTGGCCGTCGTGCCGATCGGCGCCACCAGCGTGGCGGCGGACGGGGTGAACGCCTGCTGCGTGGAGCGGTGCAGTTGGTACTCGACGATGTCCAGACCGCTGTCACCGGTGGTGTTGGAGTACGGCTTCCACGACAGCTCCGGGCCCGTACTGTGGACCACGGTGGGCGAGTTCAGGCTGGCGCCGACCTTGCCGTAGGTCACCGTCAGCCGCGGAATGGTCGAGGTCTCACCGCCGTAGAGGCCGTCACCGGCCTCGTAGCGCGGACCGCCCAGCGCCGTCGCGGCCAGCGTGTCGTCCTGCGCCTGTAGAACGAAGCCGTTGTTCGGCTGGGTGCCATTGACCCACTGCTGCACGGTGTTGGTGACCGGGAAGTTGTGCCACTGGCTGTACTCGCCCTTGTTCTTCACGATCTGCGCCGGATTCGTCATCCGTATCGCATCGGCGATCACCGCCGAACCCGCCGGGCTCGCGGTGTCGCCCAGCACCACCTTGTAGCCGGTGCCGCCCTTGTTGAACTGGAGCTGTTCGCCATCGCCCAGCGACGCCCACACACCGTCCGCACCCGCCGTCTGGTCCACGGTGTACGTCTTCGAGCCGCCGTTGTAGTGCACCGTGTACGGCGCCGCAGTGGTCCGGTTGCTCGATGCCACATAGTGCGCGGCGATCCGGTAGGTGCCGGTGTCCAGCACCGGTGTCTGCCACGTGTGGGTGTCCCCGGAGACCGAGTCCTGGTTGAACCGGTAGTCCTGGTTGACCGCGTGCTCCTTGAGCGCCGCCCCCGAGTACGGCCAGGAACCCACCGCCGCCGTCCCCGCATCGCCGTCGTCGAACAGCTCCGTGGTCCCGGACAGTTCACCGGACAGCGCGCTGGTGGAGGACCAGGTCGCCGTGTCTTCGTTCCAGGGGCCGGTAGCCCGGTGCACCTCGATGGTGTTGTCGTTGGCGCCGGTGGTGTGTGCTTGGTCGAAGTACATCTCCAAGCGCGCCGAGTCGAGATCCACATTCGCGGGGATGTCGTCCAGCGGGAACTGGATCAGGGAGCGGGCGATGCCGGTGTCGGTCTTGCCCGCGGACAGCTTCCAGCTGGTGTTGAAATTGGTCGATGGCTGGTCCGAGAGGACCATGACATCCTGAGAACCGGACGGCGACGGTGCGATCGTGATTGTCGGGTCGATCACCACCGGGTACTGCCGCTCCTTGGCGGCCAGCCACTTCGCGTCCGGCGTGACCGTCAGCTTCCAGGACTTGCCGTCCTTCATGAGCTTCTGGGCGACCTTGGTGCTGTAGGTCTGGCCGAAGACGGAGGAGTCCGCCTTCTTCGCGTCCGTCATGTACGGCGCCGGAATCACCATCACCGGCGTGTTGGGCAGCGCCCCGTACAGCGCGATCGAGCCGTCCTTACGCGCCTTCGGCACCAGACCCTCGGTGTCCAGCGTGAAGGTGAACTTCACCGGGCCGTCCGGGCGTTCGGCCAGGACGATGTTCTCCTTCACTCGGCCCGCACCGACCACGTACTGAAGATCCGCGCCATGGATCGCGTCCCGGTACGTGACCTCAGAGCCCTTCGCCACAGGCTTCAGCGCGCTGCCTGCATCCTCCAGACCGAGGGTGACCGACCGGCCGTCCGGTGACTTGAAACGCACCAGCCGGTCCGCATCCGAACCGAACCAACTGCGGCCCTCGTTCGTCGTGTTGGCGAGGACGAAGCCCTTCGCACCACTCTCACGCACCCGGGTGTCGATCGACTTCCACGACTTCCCTGACCTGTACGAGGTCGGCGCCGCCGACAGTTCCGCCTCGATGCGGCCGTCGGAGAGCTCCCAGAAGCGGGCGCTCGACGTACGCCTGCCGGTGACTTCGCGGACCCGCTTGGCGGGTGGCCGAGACTTTTCCTTCGGCAGATGCTGCCGGTCCGCGACCTCCAATTCATCGTGCGACGGCGGCTCTTCAGCGCGGCCGTCATCGTCTTCTTCCTCATCCGTGAACCAGCCCTTGAAGGTGTCGAGAATTCCCTTCTCTTCACCGCCCGAGTCGGACGCGGCATAGGCCACCTGGGGCAGCGCGGTACTCATCACCGCAGCTGCCACCAGGCAAGCTATCGTTCTCCCCAGTCTGGGTCTCACACCAAACCTTCCCGAAGAAGCTGACCAAAAATCGCCGCCCGTGACCTCATTTTGAGCACGGTAAAAGGGTCGCGAGCAGCGGCGCCGGGTTTCTAATCAAGTTGCTGACGCTGAGTCAAGTCAGCGGACAACAGGGACAGTTGACGATGAATCGGAGAGCGGTCGCCCGAAATGTCCGCACGCTGGAATTCGCGCATCGGCGTCATGTATAAAGCGCACCGTCCCGGCCGAAGTCCGGTCCAATCTCTATTTCCGAAGGGGACGTTTCATGGGCGCCGTAACCGAGAAACCGGAACCTTTCCTACCGGAAACCGAGGAAGAGGCAGGGGAAGGAAAAGCGGCCGGCAAAGCAACGGAATCCCGTCGCCCCCGCCCCGACCGCGCCGGGGTGATCGCCGCCGGCGTCGCTCTCGCCGCCTGCACAGGGCTCGTCCTCTACGGCGTCCTCGACAGCGGCGGGGACGACAGTCCGCCCGAACGCCGGGTTCCCACCGCCTCGGTGACCTACGAAGTCACCGGCAGCGGCACGGCTGACATCACCTACCAGGCCCGCAGTGAGTCCGGAAAGGGCGTGACCGTCAAGGGTGCGGCCCTGCCGTGGCGCAAGACGGTAGCCGTCCCGCTCGGCCGCGATGCCGTCGTCAACATCGTGCTCGGCGAGCAGGGCGGCCAGGCCCGCTGCACCCTCACTGTTCGCGGTCAGTACGTCCAAGGCGCCTCCGCCAGCGGCGAGTTCGGCCGCGCCACCTGCACCGGCTCTCTGCCCCGACCGGACAAGGCGGGCGGCGGCGCGGACCGCGCGTGACCCAGCAAGACAGTTCTTCAGGCAACCCAGAGCGCAAGGAGCTCACCGTGCAGTCCCTCTCCCGGCAGGTTCTGACCAGCGCCGCCGTCCTCAGCGTCCTGGCGCTGACCTCCGCCTGCGGTGGGCAGGACGACGAGCAGCAGGCGGCCTCGGACTCGCTGTCGGCACCGAACACCTCTGAGTCCGGCACCCCTGGCGCCTCCCGCAGCGCGTCACCCAGCGCCTCCGGATCGCCCTCCGCCAGCCCTTCCACCTCCACCAAGGCATCCGCATCGGCAAAGGCTTCCGCCTCTGCCCGGGGCAGTGCCGCCAAGGCCGGCGAGGGAACCGCCGGCGGCACCACCGGGTCCGGAGCATCCGGCGCTGACGCGCCCGCCCCCACCGCGCCCGACTTCCCGGTCCCCGTGGAGGTGGGTGACGCGACCCAGGTGATCACGGTCAAGGCCAGCGGCTCCTACGCCACCGTCACCGCCTGGGCCAAGGGTTCCTCCGGCTGGAAGGCACAGTTCAGCACCGGCGCGGGCCGGGTCGGCTCCAACGGTGTCACCAGCGGGGCGACCCGGATGCAGAACACCTACACCACCCCCGGCGGCACCTACACCATCACCGAGGGCTTCGGCCACGTCGCTGGCGGCACCGCCATGCCGTACCACGTCGTCACCGCCGACGACTGGTGGGTACAGGACCCGGAATCGAAGTTCTACAACGAGATGCACGGAGAGACTGGCGCCGACTTCCCCCTCACCGAATCCGGCGACCGGGGCAGCGAACACCTCATCAACTACCCCACCCAGTACGCCAAAGCCCTCGTCATCAACTTCAACCGCTGGCCCGCCACCCCCGGTCGCGGCGCGGGCATCTTCCTCCACGTCAACGGCAGCGGCGCCACCGCGGGCTGCGTCTCCGTCCCCCGCGCCACCATGGACCAGATCATGGGCTGGATCACCCCGTCCGCCCACCCTCGCATCGCCATCGGGTGAGCGGCGGCGTGGACGCGCAGGCAGGATGGGCGGGAGTTCGGGAACGGGTCATTGCGGTGGAGGAGGCCCAGCATCAGGCACGCGGCTGGGGTCCTCCTCAGCACCCCGTCTTCGAACCCGCCCTGACTGCCGCAGAGATTGCTGAGGTCGAGGCGCAATACGGTGTCGAACTCCCCGTGGAGTACCGCACCTTCTTGGCGGAGGTCGGCGCGGGTGGACCCGGACCCGAGATCGAGCTGACATCGTTGCGTCGCGTCGTGGGGAAATGGGGCTGGGTCTGGGAAGGTGGCGATCCCATTCTGCTCGACCCGAGCGGACCCTTCGTCGAGACGGAAGAGTGGGCCGACCAACAGCTGGCAACCCTCCGCGCTGCCGGATACGAGCCCACTACCCGCGACGAGGACGAGGACTACCGGCACGACTACTTGGAGGTCTTCGACGATGCCGAACACCGGATCTGGCATGAGGAACGGGATCGGGGCGCGATCCTCATCAGTGACAACGGATGCGGAATGACCAGCTGCCTCATCATCGTCGGTCCGCACCGCGGAGAACTCCGAGACCGGGACGTTGGGATCAACCCGCCCTACCTACCGATCGTCGATGCGCACGGAAACCGGCACAACTTCCGCACCTGGTATCTCGAATGGCTTGAGCGCCGCGAGCGAGAAGCCTTGGGGCCCGAGGACGGCGGTCCTGGCTCGCAGTAGCCGTCGTCCCGACGGAGGACTCGTGCGTACGGCCGCAATCAGCGAGTAACCCGTCACCCCTTCTCGACGAGTTCGAGGGTGTGCCGGGCGTGCTCCAGGGAGCCTTCGACGGTGTCCACGTCATACATCGAGTCGATCATGAAGTGGTCGATTCCGGTGTGCTCGTGGATTGCCTTGATGGTGTCGGCGACCTTGTCCGTGCTCGTGCCGGCGTCGATGTTCACCCGCAGCATCGTGTCGATCACATGGGGGTCACCGCTGATCAGGTCGATCGTGGTCAGCGACCGGGCCAGCTGGACGGGCGGGTACAGCGGAGCGACCAGGACGTGAGAGCCCAGCAGGACGCGGCTGGTTGCTGCTGCGCCAACACTCAGCAGTACTAACGGGTCAGCTGCGGGGTTCAGTTCCTGCTCCGCTGCGACGTGATCCTCTTCGAGCCGCTCTCAGGCCAGTGCGGGGGTGTCAGCCCGACGGCGGAGCCGACTCTCATCGGTGAGTCGTCAAGTGGCTGATGCCGCCGTGGAGTTGTCGACCGTCCCGAGGGTCGCCGCGTCCGGAAGGTTCACGAGTTGCGGCACCGTTGGTGGTGGTGCTCAGTGGCGGTACACGGCCGTAGCGATCTCGATGAAGGACCGGATCAACGGGTTCGTGTCGCCTTCGTTCCACACCGCCACCACCCGGCTCGGCGGCATGTCCATCAGCGGTACCACGGCCAGCTCTGCGGACAGGTCGTGGCCGAGCGGTGCCAGGCCGACCGTGCCGTTCCACAGCACGGCCTGCACGCATTCCTGGACGGCGCGGACCACCGGGCCCTCGCGTGGCGTGCCGCCGTTCCAGTACGACTGCCAGATGGGGTCGGTGCCCTGTGGGAACTGGAACCAGCGGCGGTCACTCAGTTCGGCCAGCCTCAACTGTTCGCGGTGGGCCAGCGGATCGTCGGCGCGCAGGACCACTCCGACCGGGTCGGTCCGCAGGACCCGTACCGCCAGGGCAGTCTCGTCGAACGGCGCCCGAGTCAAGGCGACATCGACCAGACCGGCGCGCAACCCGCACGTCGGGTCGGTCAGACCGGTGTCGCGGATGCGGATGTCGATGCCGGGGTGGCGTCGGCTGTAGGCGGCAGCCAGCCTGGACACTCCCGGGTCGGTGCCGTCGCCCAGGATGCCGACGGTGATGCTCGCGATGCCGGCCGCCGCCCTCACGCGTACACCGACGCGGTCGGCTTGGTCGAGCAGGGCCCGCGCCTCGTCGAGCAGCACCGTGCCTGCCGACGTCAGCGCGACGCCGGTGGGCGAGCGGGTGAACAGCACGGCCCCGACATCGGCCTCCAGCCGCTTGATCGCCCGGCTCAACGGCGGCTGACTCATGTGCAGTCGGGTGGCGGCCCGGCCGAAGTGGAGTTCCTCCGCGACCGCCACGAAATAGCGCAAGGTCCGTAGCTCCACGCTGCAACGATACCCATCAGGTATCGGCGCTGCGGAAGGGGTCTTGGACACCGGCAGGGCTCCGGCGGTGCACTCGTGAGCGTGACCGAAGAAGCAAGGACCAGCTGGCTGCGCACCGACCCCGCCGTATCACGCACTCGGCGATCGCGAGGCGCTGCCCGGGCGCTGGCCGTCCTCCAGAACGCGCATGTGCGTGGCCAATATCGACACGATGGGCCGTTATGCGACCGAGCCCGCCCACGACCTCACATGAAGCAACCGACGCAATCGACGCAATCGATGGGTCCCCGTGAACCAGTGTCCCAGGAACGGGAACGATGAACATCGCCTACTGGATCGTCGCGGGACTGCTCGCCCTCTTCTACGTCTACGCAGGCACTCTGAAGCTGATTCGCAGCCGCGATCAGCTCCGGCCGATGATGGCCTGGGTCGACCGCGTGTCCATGCCCGCTCTCAGGGCGCTGGGGACGGTCGAACTGCTCGGCGCGACCGGCCTGATCCTTCCGCCTCTGACCGGTATCGCTCCCTCGCTGGCGCCGGCCGCGGCCGGCGGCTTCGTGCTCCTCCAGACCGGTGCGATCGCCATCCACCTGACCGGCGGAGACCGCCGGATCGCGCTCAACGTCGGACTTACCGCAACCGCGGCCGTGACCGTCTGGTTGGCCACCGGGCTGTGACAGGGCGCAGCCGTCGACTCGTGGAGGCCACAGCAGCATGACGACGGTCGGAGGACACGCGACCACAGGCAACGAAGTCGTCCCGGTCCCTGGCGGGCCCGCCCCGTGGCCGGGAAAATTCGGGTGGTGCTCGTCCGGAGGACGTCGATGGAGCTTGGCGCCGAGTCTTGAGCCCGAAACGAAGTCGGACGCAGGGACCGTGTGCAGGAGTCCGGTGATGTTGCCATGAGCACGCAAGAGAGCTTCTTCGAATCCTGTGGCCCCGGAAGGGCGGGCACCGCCGGCTGACCGAACCGGTCGTCAGGAGGCGGCTATGGACGTGTTCGAGGAACGCTGCGCCGGGGTCGACCTGGGCAAGATCGAGTGCAAGGTATGCATCCGGGTCCCGGGGAAGGGGAAGCGGAGCCGTCGCGAGGTGCGTACGTTCTCGACGATGTGCGACGGCCTGCTGGAACTGCGGGACTGGCTGCTGGAGAACGAGATCACCAGGGTGGGTATGGAGGCCACCACGTCCTACTGGAAGCCGTTGTACTACCTGCTCGACGCGACGGAAGGCATCGAGCCGTGGCTGCTGAACGCCCAGCACATCAAGACCGTACCGGGGCGCAAGACCGACGTCAGGGACTGCGAGTGGATCTGCCGCCTGATCGAGCACGGGCTGGTGAGGCCCAGTTTCGTACCGCCGCGCGACATCCGACAGCTGCGGGATCTGACCCGCTATCGCACCGAGACCGTCCGGGACCGGGCCAGGGACGTCTACCGGCTGGCGATGTTCCTCGAGGACGCAGGCATCAAGCTCAGCGCCGTGGTCTCCGACAACACCGGCCGGTCCGCCCGGAGCATGCTCGATGCCCTGGTCGCCGGGGAGCGTGATCCGCAAGTACTGGCGGGGATGGCGCTGGGCCGCATGCTGGAGAAGGTGCCACTGCTGAACCGCGCGCTGACCAACAGCTTCACCGACCACCACGCGTTCATGGTCGCGGCGATGCTGCGGGCGATCGACCAGGCAGACGCCCGGATCGCTCAGCTGAGCCAGGAGATCGCTCGTCAACTGCAGCCGCTGCAGCGCCAGGCCGAGCTGCTGACCACGATCCCCGGCGTCAGCCTGGTCCTGGCTCAGGTCATCATCGCGGAGATCGGGGTGGACATGAGCAGGTTCGCCACCGCCGGCCACCTCGCCTCCTGGGCGGGGATGTGCCCGGGAAACAACGAGTCCGCCGGCAAACGAATGTCCGGCCGGACCCGGCACGGCGACACATGGCTCAAGACCGCTTTATACATGGCCGGTTCAAGCGCCGCCAGGATGAAGACCACCTACCTCGGCGCCCAGTTCCGGAGGCTGGTGCCACACCGCGGCGTGAAACGGGCGACCGTCGCGGTCGGGCACTCCATCCTCGTCGCCGCGTGGCACATCTTGCACGACGATGTCCCCTACCGGGACCTGGGAGCCGATCACTTCACCAGCCGACTGGGCAGGGAACGGCAGACCCGACGCCTGCTCGCCCAACTCGCGGCACTTGGCCACGACGTCACCATCGCGCCCCGCCAGGACACCGCTTGACCTGGGCAAACGTCGGAGCCCTCGGCTGATTTTCAAGAGAGCTTCGATGTGCCGCTCTCCCGGGCCGAACCACGGTGCCGACTTCGGAAGCGGGTCCCGTCACCTACCAGCGACGATCCTGCCCCTCCGCATCACGCTCCGCAGTGGTCGTCCAGGCGTCGTGGGGCCCGGCCTGATAAGCCGGGGAGACGCCGCGAGTTCGCGCGGCTTCTTGCTCGGCAGTGTCCAGCCAGCGCTCCCAGCGGTGCCGCATCGGCCGGATCATGCCTCCGCCCACGCCGACGATCAGGATGCCCGTCACCGTAGCCAGCACCGCGTACAGCATCGGCTGGGTGACCGTGGTGGCGATGCCGGCCTGTCCGAGCGCCGCGACGGCGCCCAGTGCCACGATGGCCCCCCAGACCAGGCCTGCGACCGTCGGCCCGTAGGAGACGCCGGAGAGCGCGCTCGCGACGATGGTGCGAACTGCGTTGGCGATGGCCATGGCGACAACGATGAGGATCACGGCGACCACGGCGCGCGGCAGCCAGGCGACCAGTTCGTTGATCATGGTGCTGACCGGGTTGGGCCCGAGGACGCCGAGCGCGAGCTGAAGCGTGATGAGCATCAGCGTCCAATAAACGATTCTGCAAACGATGCCCGTCAGGTCGTGAGCGGAGTTCAGGAGCATGCGGTCCACTCCGGCCCGTTCCGCCAGCCGCTCCGATCCCGCCTTGCGCAGGACGCGATCGAGGACGCGGCCGATCATCTTGGACACGAACCAGCCGATGGCCAGGATGACCAGGAAACCAGCGAGCTTCGGCACGAACTGAGCGATCTTGGACCAGGCGTCGTCGAGGCCCTGCGTGAAGTCGATGGACAAGACGGCCATCAGAATCCTTTCGTCTGTGTGCGGTATCCGTCCTGCGGCTAACGCGGCCATCCGCAGAACGGCGCGGTGTCGCCACGCACATGAGTCGAAAGAAGGGACGATCGAACCTCTGCCTGAGACCGAGGCCGCACGCCGGAACCCAACAGCGGACAACTGGACCGGAGGGAAACCCAGGTCGAGTTGCGCGATGGCGCCGAAGGTCTTAGGTATACGGATCCGGCCGCGAAATCGGTACTGGCGCGGAGGGTTGTCACGACAGAGGCGTGAGGTACATGCCGGTCGTGCCCGCTCCGGGGGTGTTGCGGCACGTGTGGTGGCCGCCCGGTGCGGCTGTGTAGGCGAGGGTGAGGCAGCGGCCCTGGCCGAGTTGGCCGTAGTAGTTGGGGTGCATGGATTCCTGGACGGGGCCCTGGGTCTCGTTGCTGTCTATCCAGCGGGCCCACTCGCTGCTCGTGGCCGACGGTGACTGGGTCGACGTGACCAACTGGCTTGCCTTCGCGCACACTTCGCGGCCCTGGAGCATGTCGCGCAGGTCCAGGAACTCGACGCCCTTGGCGGTGGCGACCTGTCGCAGCCGGGTCGCGAGCTGCGGGACGAGGGAGTCGCGGGCCCAGTCGGAGTCCTTGTTCCAGAAGGGACAGCCGCCGGTGGAGACGCGGGACCAACCGCTTTCGCTGTAGCGGTTCTCGGCGCCGCGCGGGATGGGCGACGGGTAGGACTGGAGGATGATCCGGTACGAGCCGGCGCTGTAGCCGGCCGTGGTCATGACGGCACGGATCTCGTCGATGCTCTTGGCCACGCCCGCCATCACGGTGTCGATCTTCGCGTCCACGACGGGCTGCTGGTCGTCGTGGCAGTACGAGTACCAGACGATGTAGTCCTTGGCGCACTTCTCGATGATGGCGGCGAAGCCCAGGTCGTTGCCGCCGACCGACAGCGCGATGGCCTTCACGTCGTGGGAGGCGGCGACGGCGGCGAGGCGATCGGCCTGTGGGGTCTCGCCCTTGTAGGGCTGGCCGCCGGAGGCGGAGCGGAAGACGTTGGCGGTGGTGGCGCCTGAGCAGGCGAGGTTGACCACGGTCTGCACGCCGGTGCCGGTGGCGCTGTTGACCTCAGCGGAGTCGGAGCGGTGGCAGCCGTTGGCCGCCGTGTCGCCGTACACGCGCGTGGGATCGTAGGTGCTCCCCGTCCATGCCCGGTCGGAGCCGTCCCGGCTGCCACTGTTGTTCAGGCTGTTGCCGCGCCAGCGCCCGGCCTCGCCGGAGATGTAGCTGTCGCCGAGGGAGACGATCGCGGTGGGGCCGCTCGACGGGCTCGCGGTGGCGGGCTCGGCCGCGGCGAGGGCGGTGCCGAGCATGGTCGCCGCGGTCAGTGCGGTGACGAGGCGTCGTCGGACACGTGCGCCGGCTCGGGGCGAGGGGGCGTTTTCAGACACGGCGAACTCCGTCGTTCAGCCAGGCCAGGGGTGATATCCGGACAGGAGCAGGGGTCACCCCTGGGTGTGTGGCACGCAGGTGAGAGGGGCCATCGGGTCGGTGGCAGGCAGGAATGTGGCACACGGCGCCTTGTTACCGCTAGGTAGGTGACGAGGATTTCCGGCCACGTGACCGTTCTGTTTTCCGCAACGCCGCGGAGCGGAATCCCGCCAGGGTGCGGGTCTACGTGACCGACTCGCTCCCCGCTATTGACCGTGCTCCGTCAAAGCCCTAACCTCCGGGCAAGTGTAAGGAAACTTTACTAACAATCGAGGTCAAGATCACCGTCAGTTGAGACCCCACCAGGAGGACGCAATGCGCAGACCCCTGTCAACTCTGCTAGCCGGCACCCTGCTTGCCGCACTCGGCTTCGGCCTCGCTCCTTCCCCCGCGCTCGCCACCGTCACCGAGCGCGCCCCCGCGGCCGGCGCTCAGGTCGCCGCCTACGCACAGTGGCAGCCGAACACCTCGTACACCGTGGGCACGCGAGTCTCCTACGGCGGCAAGGACTACGAATGCCTTCAGAGCCACACCTCCCTGACCGGCTGGGAGCCCTCCAACACACCCGCCCTGTGGAAGCTGCTCGGTGACAGCAGCGGCGGCACCGACACCACCGCGCCCTCTGCCCCCGCCAGCCTGCGCAGCACCGGCACCACATCCTCCAGCGTGTCCCTGGCCTGGAACGCCGCCGGCGACAATGTGGGGGTGACCGGATATGTGGTGTACCGCGACGGCGCCCAGGTCGCCACGACGGCCGGCACCTCGCACACCGTCGGCAGTCTGTCGGCGAGCACGGCGTACACCTTCACCGTCCGCGCCCGCGACGCGGCGGGCAACATCTCACCGGCCTCCAACGCCGTCACCGCCACCACCCAGAGCGACGGCGGAACCCCGCCGGGCACCACTCCCGCCGCGATCAACGGCCGGCTCAAGGTGTGCGGTGTGAAGCTGTGCAACCAGTACGGCAAGCCCATCCAACTGCGAGGCATGAGCAGCCACGGCCTCCAGTGGTACAGCCACTGTCTGACCAACGGTTCCCTGGACGCGCTCGCCACCGACTGGAACTCCGACGTACTGCGCATCTCCCTCTATGTCCAAGAGGGCGGCTACGAGACCAACCCGAGGATGTTCACCGACCGGGTCCATCAGCTCATCGAGATGGCCACGGCCCGCGGCATGTACGCCCTCGTCGACTGGCACCAGCTCACGCCCGGAGACCCCAACTACAACCTGTCCCGCGCCAAGACGTTCTTCACCGAGATCGCGCAGCGCCACCGCGGCAAGACCAACCTGCTGTACGACATCGCCAACGAACCCAACGGCGTCAGCTGGTCACGGATCAAGTCCTACGCCGAGCAGCTCATCCCCGTCATCCGCGCCCAGGACCCCACCACCCCGATCCTCATCGGCACCCACGGCTGGGGCTCCCTCGGAATCTCGGACGGCCGCAACGAGACCGACATCATCAACAACCCGGTCCAGGCGACCAACATCATGTACACCTTCCACTTCTACGCGGCCTCGCACGACCAGGAGTACCTGGACGCGCTCAACCGGGCATCGGACCGCATCCCGATCTTCGTCACCGAGTTCGGCACCCAGGAAGCCTCCGGTGACGGCCCGAACAACTTCACCCGCACCCAGCAGTACCTCGACCTGATGGCCAACAAGAAGATCAGCTGGGTCAATTGGAACTTCTCCGACGACGAACGCTCCGGAGCCGTCTTCAAGCCCGGCACGTGCAACAACAACGGCCCCTGGACCGGCACCACTTCACTCAAGCCGGCAGGTGTCTGGATCCGCGACCGAATCCGCACCCCGGACTCCTTCCCCACGACCTGATCAGCAGCCGCTCTCCGCCCGACCGGTCGGGCGGAGAGCGGCATGCCTGGAGTCGGTCTCCGCGGGCTGCCGCTAATCGCCCGAGAACCCGAAGATCCCCAGGTGGGTGGGCTTGTCATCGGAGCGGAGGACGACGTAGTAACCGGTCCATCGCATCCGACACTCGCCGAGAAGAGTCCGTACGTGCTCCTCGTGGGTCGCGACCTGGTTGGCAGCGGCGACGAGCGTCTCGTACTGCTCGACAGTGGGTCGGTCCGTACCGAAGTGGTGGACTACGCGGCTGAGTGCCAAGGGGCGCAGAGTGTTGTAGTCGGAGACACAGGACTGCATCGGCGGGATGTCCAGGGCAACGACTCTGTCGATGTCGAGGATCGTGTGCGTGCCCTCGTTCCCCATGAACTCCGCGTCCTCGTACAGGTCCTCCATGCTTCGGTACTGGGAACCGTCCCCGTACTCCTCCTGAAACACCCTGGCCTGCAACGCCTCCAGCGCCGCCTCGACATCCCCGTCGTACGCGGTGACGTAATCCCACCCACTGGCACCCACCGAGCCGCCCTCCTTGAAGTATGCGAACGGCCGAAACGCTAGTGTCCTGAGTCGTTAATTCGTGTGCAGTACGCGGCAAGAGTGTCGAGGATGTCGTCGGCGGTCTTCGTCCAGACGAACGGCTTGGGGCTCTTGTTCCACTCGTTGATCCAGCCGCGGATGTCCCGTTCCAGTTCGACGACGCTGCGGTGGGCCGAGCGGCGGAGTTTGCGGCAGGTCAGCTCCGCGAACCAGCGCTCGACGAGGTTGAGCCAGGACGCCGAGGTGGGAGTGAAGTGCAGATGGAAGCGGGGATGCCGAAGCAGCCACTTCTTGACCGGCTCGGTCTTGTGGGTGGCGTAGTTGTCCAGGATCAGGTGGAGTTCGAGGTGCTTGGGAACGGCCGCGTCGATGACCTTCAGGAAGCGAAGGAACTCCTGGTGGCGGTGGCGGCGGTAGTGCTGGGCGATGACCGAGCCAGAGGCGATGTCCAGGGCGGCGAACAAGCTGGTTGTGCCATGCCGGACGTAGTCGTGCGTCATCCTCGCCGGCGTGGTCGGCGCCATCGGCAGCACTGGCTGGGTCCGGTCCAAGGCCTGTATCTGCGACTTCTCGTCGACCGCCAGAACCAGGGCGTTCTCCGGCGGGGACAGGTAAATGCCCACCACGTCGCGGACCTTGGTCACGAACTGCGGGTCGGTCGACAGTTTCCAGGTCTCCACGATGTGCGGTTTGAGGCCGAACGCCCGCCAGATCCGCGAGACAGCCGACTGCGACATGCCCGCGGCATCGGCCATCGAACGCGTCGACCAGTGCGAATCACCCGTCGGCGGCGCCTGGCCGAGCGTCCTGGCGACCAGAGCTTCGACCTGCTCGTCCGTGATCTTCCGCGGCGGCCCCGGACGCGGCCGGTCCACCAGACCCTCCAGCCGGTCCGCGGCGAACCGGGACCGCCACTTGCGCACCGTCTCCCGCGAGACACCCAGGTCATCCGCGACCCGCGCGTTCGACATGCCCTCCGCGCACGCCAGCACGACCCTCGACCGCAACACCAGCGCCTGCGAGGCGGTCTGTTTGCGCAACCAACCCCGCAGCACCCGGCGTTCGTGATCGGACAGTTCCAGCGGCAACGGCTTCGGACCAGGCACCGCCCCACCCTACAACCGCAAGCGAACTAACGACTCAGGACACTAGCGGCAGGCACTGACAAGTCCTGGCCTGTGCGTGTGTGATCCCCGGGCGCGGTCACGCGCCATGGTTGATCCATCGCCGGAGCGCGGCCTGGGTCGGGTCGTCCAACCGGCACAGGGCCTTGATGGCGTCGAGGTCGCCGGGCAGGGGTGCGATGCCGGCGGTGGTGAGCGCGGCATGCAGGTCCAGGCGGCGACGGTCGGTCGGTTCGACGGGACTGGACGGGCGATCGGCCGGGTCCGGTACCGGCAGGACGTAGTCGTCGATGCGCGCGGCAGGGAAGCGGTAGGGGTCGAGATCCTGAAGCGCAGCGCTGCCCGTGGTGAAAATCTGATTTCCGGTCACGAGTGCCTCCTCGGTCGGATATGGAGAAGACAACGGGTGGGGGAGCGCGGGCGGTTGCGGCGCACGGCCGCAGTCCACTCGAATGTCCCCTACGGCATCTCGTCACAAGACAGATGAACCAACAGCACGTGAACAGGCAGGCTTCAATTCGCGGCGTCCATTTTCAGGCGGCCGATATGAATCCTTGTGCGCATTCGCCATGATGCCCCGTCTCGGTCCGGCGGAAGCATTGGACCAGGCAGGATCCGTATACCTAGATCCGAGAGTGTGGTAACGAGCCGCGCGTGCCCGGTTAGTAGGACTATTTCCATTTCGCTTGTCGAGGTGCGGTGAAGCTGTGACAGTCGATTGTCGAAAGGGCACGGCCTGAGTTCCGAATGGACGCAGGCCGTGAAATCCACCGTTGAGGAGGAATTCTTCATGAAGAAGGTCTACGAGGCGCCGACGCTGGTGCGACTGGGTTCGTTCCGGAAGCAGACGGGGCTGCTGGGGCGCTCGGGCAACGACCGGCTGATCCTCAGCAAGAACTGACTCGGCGGAGCCTGATCCGACGTCATGACTGAACTGCACGAGAGTGCGGCGGCGGGCCGTGGCGACGCGTACTGCACAGTCTTCCCGGACTGTGCGGACGCGGCCGCCGTGGCCCGCTCGTTCTCCCGCCCCGGCACGCAGACCCTGGAACACGACTCCGGCCGCCCTTGGCTGATCGGCCGCTGGCGCGACGACGAGATCGTCCAGGCGCGGGCCGGCTCCACGGTCGCGCTGGCCCTCCTCGGCCGCAGCGACGTCGACGCGGCCGACCTGAGGCGTGCCGCGGGCCGTGCCCGCAACCTCTCCGACATCGACACCTGGGCACGCTCACTGCCCGGCAGCTTCCACCTCCTGGCCTGCGTCGACGGCCGGATCCACGTCCGAGGCACCGCCTCCGGACTGCGCCTGGTCTTCCACGCCGAGGTCGACGGCGTGCAGGTGGCCGCCACCCGCGCCGACGTCCTGGCCGCGGCCCTGGGCGCGGATCCCGACCCGGAACAGATCGCGGTACGCCTGCTGTGGCCCGTGCCGCACCCTCTGTACCAGGCCCCGATGTGGCGCGGCATCACCGCCGTGGCACCGCAGGACGCGCTGGAGCTGTCCGCCGACGGGCACCTGGCACGCCACACCCCTTGGTGGACGCCTCCCGAACCGACCGTGCCGCTGGCGATGGGCGCGCCACGGGTCCAGGAAGCCCTCGTCGAGGCGGTCGCGGCACGTACCCGGCAGGGCGGGGTGGTCAGTTGCGACCTGTCCGGAGGACTCGACTCCACCTCGATCACCTTCCTCGCCCATCGCTCGCCGGCCCGCGTCGTCGCCTCCACCTGGCCCGGCCGCGATCCCGCCGACACCGACCTGTACTGGGCCCAGCAGGCAGCCCGACGCCTGCCCGGCGTCGAGCACGTGATCTGGGACGCAGAGGACTCCCCGCTCGTCTACACCGACCTGCTGGACATCGACGACCTGCTGGACGAGCCGACCATCGGCGTCATGGACCGTTCCCGGGTCCTGCACCACCTGCCCGCTCTTGCCGAGCACGGCAGTCGGCTGCATCTGACCGGCATCGGCGGCGATCACGTGGCCTGGTGCTCGGAGGCGTACTACCACCGGATGGCGCGCACCCGCCCGCTCTTCGCGCTGCGGCAGCTGCGCGGCTTCAAGGCGCTGTGGCAGTGGCCGCTGGGCGGCATGCTGCGCGCCCTCGCCGACGGCCGGTCGTACGGCACCTGGCTCGCGGATGCCGAACACCGGATGCGCGACCCGCTGCCCGACACCGTGTCCGCGGGGCTCGGCTGGGGGATGAGCCCGCGTCTGTTCGCCTGGGTGACCCCGGAGGCGGAGGATCTCGCGGGCGCCGCGCTGCGCCAAGCAGCCGAACGGGCGCGGCCGTTGCACCGTGACCGCGGTCTGCACACCGATCTGGAGCAGATCCGCTCCTGCTCCCGCATCATCCGGCAGTGGGACCACATGGCCGCCCGCACGGGCGTACCCATGGCCTCACCCTTTCTCGACGACCGCGTCATCGAGGCCTGCCTCGCCGTCCGCCCCTCCGAACGCGTCTCGCCCTGGCGGTACAAACCGCTGCTGACCGCCGCCATGCACGGCATCGTGCCGGAGCCCTCTCTGCGGCGCAGCAACAAGGCCGCCGCGTCCATGGACGCCGCCGACGGTCTGCGCCGGCACCGCGGCGACCTCATGGCGCTGTGGGAGGACTCCCATCTGGCGCGGATGGGCCTGGTCGACGCGGACATGCTGCGCCGCCTGGCCCAGCGACCGGCCACTCCTGAACTGCGTGACGCCGTCCTGTACTCGACGATCGCCGCCGAGGTCTGGCTGCGCTCGCTGTCCCGAGTGGCTCACGGCCCATCATCCGGCCTCCACTGACGGGCCCCGAACAAGCGAAAGGAATTCCATGGCTCTGCGGTTCGGCGCCGACGTATCCACGGCGGCCACCGACTACGGCACCGTCCTCCTCGACCAACGCACCGGCCAGTACTGGGAGTTGAACCCCACAGCAACGCTCGTGATCGAGACGCTCATGGCAGGCGGTGACGAGGAGGCCGCCACCACCGCGCTCATGCGCGAGTACGACGTTCCCCAGAGCCAGGCGCGCAACGACGTCAACACCCTGGTTCAGGACCTGCGCGCGAGCGGACTGGCGACGTGACCACGCCGAGCGCCATCGAGCGAGCCCACGACGTCCCCTTCGGACACCGCCTGGCGGCCAGAGCCGTCTTCCTGCCCGCCGTCGCCCTGTCCCTGCTGCCGCCCCGGCACCTGCGCAGGTTCCTGGAACTGCTGCGCCGGGGCGCCGCACCCGCCGATGAGGAACGGGCCAAGCGGGCTCGTGACGCGATGTGCGCGGTGAGCCTGCGCTGCGCCGGCCCCAAAGGCTGCCTGCCCCGCTCGCTCGGCGCCGCCCTGGTGTGCCGCCTCGGTGGCACGTGGCCGACCTGGTGCACCGGCGTCCGTGTCGTTCCCCCCTTCACCGCCCACGCCTGGATCGAAGTGGCGGGCCATCCGGTCGACGAAGGGGTGTCCGACGCGTACTTCGCCCGCCTGATCGCCGTAGAGCCCCTGTCCGGGAGCAGGCGCCAGTGACGGCCCGCCACAAGCGCGGCCCGGGAGAGAGCGGTACGGCCCGCTCCTCGGTGGCCGCGGTGTACGGCCTCACCGCCGGGCACCGGACCGCCATCGCCGCGGCCACCGCGTTCACCCTCGTGGCGTCGGGGCTCGGACTGGCTCAGCCGCTCGTCGCGAAAGAGGTGGTGGACGCCAGCACCGGAGGCGGACCGGTGGGCCTGTCCCTGCTTCTGCTGGGCGCGTTGTTCACCGCCGAGGCCGGTACCGGAGCCCTCGGCCGTTACCTGCTGGAGCGCACCGGCGAAGGCGTGGTGCGGCAACTGCGCCACGGCCTGGTGAACCGGCTGCTACGGCTGGAGATGCGGGAGTACGGCCGTCACCGCGGCGGAGACCTGACAGCCCGCGTGACCGCCGACACCACACTCCTGAGGGAAGTCGTCTCCCAGGCCCTCGTGGACCTGGTCACCGGTGCCCTGGCGGCAGCGGGCGCGCTTGTCCTGATGGCATGGCTCGACCCGCTGCTCCTACTGGTCGTCACCGTGACGGTCGCGGCAGCCGCGGCCGTGGTCACTTCGCTGCTGGCCCGCATCCGAGCCGCCTCCGAAACCATGCAGGGCGCCGTCGGCGCCATCTCCGCCGACCTCGAACGCGCCCTCGGCGCCCTGGCGATGGTCAGAGTGCACCGCGCGGAGGACCGCGAGGCCGCCCGCATCGGCGCGCGTGTCGACGAGGCCCGCGACGCGGGGGTGCGCACCGCCAAGTACGCGGCGGTCATGAGCTCCGCCGTCGAACTCGCCGTACAGGGCTCCTTCCTGCTGGTCCTGGTCATCGGCGGGCTGCGCGTGGGCAGCGGCGGCGACAGGTCCCTCGGCGACCTCGTCGCCTTCCTCCTGTACGCCTCCTACCTGGTCCTGCCGCTGTCCTCCGTCTTCCGCGCGATCGGCCTCATCCAGCGCGGCGCGGGCGCACAGCAACGCGTCGAGGAGGCGCTGGCACTGCCGGTCGAACCCACCACCGCCGAGCCGGCACCCCCGTCCCCGCGCACCGTCTCCGCGGACGCGCCGGCCCTGCTCCTGTCCGACGTTCACTTCTCCTACCGGCCCGGACACCCGGTCCTGAACGGCGTGAGTCTCAGCGTGCCCCACCGCAGCCAGGTGGCCCTGGTCGGGCCGTCCGGCGCGGGCAAGAGCACGATCTTCGCCCTGATCGCCCGCTTCTACGAACCCGACTCCGGAACCCTGCACTTCGAAGGCAGGCCGGCCACCTCGCTCACCCGCCCCACCTGCCGGGAACGCATCGCCGTCGTCGACCAGAACAATTCCGTCGTCCACGGCACACTCCGCGACAACATCACCTACGGCGTCCCCGACGCGACGGACGCGGACGTGGACCGCGTGGTCCGGCTGACCCGCCTGGAGACCGTCGTCGAGCGACTTCCCGGAGGTCTGCACGGCACGGTCGGCGAGCACGGAGCGAACCTGTCGGGCGGCGAACGCCAACGCGTCGCCCTGGCCCGCGCCCTGCTCACCCGCCCGCGATTGCTCCTCCTCGACGAACCGACCTCCCACCTGGACGCCGCCAACGAGACCGCTCTCACCGCGGCCCTCAAGGAGATCAGCCGGACCTGCGCCGTCCTGGTCATCGCCCACCGGCTCTCCACCGTCCAGCACTCCGACCACATCAACGTCCTCGACCACGGCCGCGTCATCGCATCCGGCCGACACGAGGAACTCCTCGCCATCAGCACCGCCTACCGGACCCTGGCCAAGGGACAGACACTGCGCACCACAGCGGCCTCCGAGAACGCCTTGCCGACCGGCGCTCATTCGACTCAGTGAACGAGGCGTAGCTGTCAGGCGGCAGGATTCCCGGTTGGGTGCACGCCGGGTGCTCGGCGCCCCCGAGAAGGACAATGGGAGAAGCAGTGTCCCGGCGCTGAAGGCGGTGGGGAGCATGGAGCTGCCCGTGATCGTGGGTGTCGACGGCTCGGAGGCCGGCCTCGATGCCGTGGACTGGGCCGCGGACGCGGCGGTACGCCACGGGCTGCCCTTGCGGATCGTCCACGCCTCGCTGTGGGAGCGGTACGAGGGGGATGCCCTGGCGGAGACCCCGGGGGCCGCCCCGGACGTGGTGACGGAACACGATCTCGCCGAGGGCGTCGTGGCGCTGGCTGACCAGCGTGCCCGGCAGCGCGCGCCGAACCTGGAGATCACCACCAGCGTGCTCCCGGAGGACCCCGTCTCGGCGCTGCTGCGCGAGGCGAGCCTCGCCAGTACCGTCGTGACCGGGGTACGGGGCAGGGGCCCGATCAGGGAACTCCTGCTGGGCTCGGTCGGTCTCTCCCTCGCGGCCCGCGCCCCCTGCCCGGTAGTCGTCGTGCGCGGCAGGGCGGAGAACAGACGAACGGCCAACGCTCGCATCGTCCTGGGCGTAGGCGACACCACGGCCGCCGCCGCGGTCCGGTACGCCTTCCGGGAGGCCGAGGCGCGTGAGTGCGAAGTCGAGGCCGTACGGGCCTGGCGGCGCCCGGCGCACCGGACGGCACCGCATCCGCTGCTGACCGGTGAGCCTGCCCACGCCGAGGAGGACCGTGCCTCGGAGCTCCTCGGCCAGGCGCTGGACAGCATCGCCGAGGACCACAGCGGCGTGCGCCTGCACCGATCCCTGGTCGAGGGCTCGGCACGCCATGCCCTGGTGACCCGGTCCTCCGCCGCCGACCTCCTGATCATCGGGGCCCATCGACGCCACGGCCACCTCGGACCCCAGCTCGGCCTCGTGGGCCACACGGTGCTGCACCACGCCGAGTGCCCGGTGGCGGTGGTACCGCGGCAGGAGTGACAGCGGCTGGCGTCGGGTCTCGGTGCCCGCGGGATCAGGAACCGTCGGCCCACCGGGCGTAGCTGCGTTGGTCGGGCAGGGCGATGAGTGACAGGTCCATCCCGTCACGCTGCTCGCCGGGCTGAAGCAGCGGCTCGATCACGTACCGGGTGGGCCAGCCCGGCCGGCGTTCGATCGCGAGCAGCCGGCCGACACTGTCCGGGTCGAAGTCGCCGGAGGTGAACGGCGCGAACTCCATGACCAGGTCACCGGGTTGGGGGTGATCCATGCGGTCGCGCAGCTGCGCCACGACCGGGGCCGGGCTGCCGAGGTGGCTCGCTGCCCATAAGGCCCGTCCCACCTGGGCGATGTGTTCCACCAACTCCTCGGCGGTTGGCTTGTCCGGCGACGACGTGCTCACGCCCCTCCTCCCTGTACGTGTGCCCGACGACGTGAGCAGCCGGGCCGGGTGGACCAGCCGGTGGGGGAGGGCGGCGGGGCGCTCGCAGCCTACACAGCGCGTGCTCGGTCGTGTGCGTGGCGTCCATTGTTCGTGATCTTCCCGCAACCCTGCGAGGGTGCGACCTTCGAAGCCGTCCGGTGGCGCCACCCCCACGATGCGGCGCCACCGCCGCGCGGCGTCCTCCGTGACTCAGAGAGCGCCCTGAGCCCAGGGCCCGGTGATCGCGAAGGTGATGCCCGGGGTCTGGATGTTCACGAACAGCCAGTTCCCGCTCTTGGGTTCGAACACCGAGCCGGCCCACTCCGAGCCCCGGTGGTCGGCCGCCGGGACGCTCTTGCCCGCCGTACCGCCGCGCAGGTCGACGCTGTTGGCGGCGAGCCGGAAGATCTCGCCCTCGGTGGTCAGGCCGTGGACGTACTCGGTGCCGCCGCCGTCCTCGCACAGCACGAGGGCGCCGCTGGGGCTGACGCACATGTTGTCCGGCGCGTTGAGGACATCGGCGCCGGGCGAGGCGAACAGGACGCGGAACTCGTCGGCGGCCGGGTCGAGTTCGAAGACCTGGCCCTGGCGGGCGGGACCGCCGTCGGTCGTGATCACATAGACGCGGCCGTTGCCGTACCAGGCACCCTCGAGACGGCTGAAGACCGCGGCACCGTTCGCCTGAGCCTGAATCCGCACGGTGTCCGCAGCCGGGTCGACGTCCTCCACGGGCACCCAGGAAACAGCGCCGTACGCCTTTTCGCCGTCGAGGCGGGTGTCGTACGTCGTGGCGCCGATGCGCAGGGCCTCAAGACGGCCGCCCTTGGACAGATCACCCGGGACCGCCGGGACGAACCGGTACAGCGAGGCGTCGCCGCGGTCCTCGGTCTCGTACACATAGCCGGTCGCCGGGTCGACGGCGATGGCCTCGTGGTTGAACCGGCCCATAGCCGTGTACGGCTCCGGGTCGCCCTTGCCCTCCGAGGCCACCTCGAAGATGTAGCCGTGCCGCTTGCCCGCCGTCGTGGAGAAGGTCTCCTCGCAGGTGAGCCAGGTGTTCCACGGGGTGGGACCGCCGGCACAGTTGCGGATGGTGCCGCCGAGGCTGCCGTACGACTCCAGCCACTGACCGGCGTCGGGATCGAAGACGAGCGTGGTCGTGCCGCCCCCGGCCTCCGAGTTGTACGCCGGGGCGGTGAACGCGGGCCCGGCGCCCCGCTCGTGATTGCGGACGAGGTGCACCTTGTCGCCGTAGCGGAAGGCCGCCATGCCGTCGTGCGAACCCGGGGTGCGCACGCCGTCGTCCATGAGGTCGTTCGTCCACCCGTAGGAGACGTACTCGAACCCCCGCGGCAGATGCAGTAGTTCAAGCCCGGTTGCCTGGTCCTTCACGGGCCGCAGCGGCCCGTACCCGGCATCGAACTCGAACTTCACCGGCGCGGCGGCAGCCGTCCGCTCCGCGAGTGCCTGAAAGGGGACGGACGCGGCCGCGACCACCGCCGCCCCACGCAGAATTGTGCGTCGCTCAACACCACGACCGGTCGAAGATTCGGCGGACATGCCTGACATGGAGGTCCTCTCGCCACAACGAACCGGGGGGCGGCGGCAGTCACCCTAGAAGCGAACCGCCGGTCCGATTCCTAACGGGAAGTGACCTTTGGGAGAAGCTCTTTCGGGGTGCCGGGATTCATCGGCAAGAGCTCCCGATCCGCTGCCGGGCCTCCGGACGTCGGGGGAGGAGTGGCGGGGCCCACTTCCCGCCATCCACCTTGTACAGCGCACCGGCCGGGCTGGGTGTCACTCCCTCCCTGACGCTGTGTCCGTGCGTCGGTTTCGGGCACACCCACGGCTTCGCCTGTGGCTAAACTCGCCGCCCATGCAACAGCTCGGCCGGAAGACAAACCCACAGATACCGCACCGCCCTTCATCGGGTGCTGGAAGCTTCGACACCCCCGTGAAGAGCGCGTGGAGCCCGACCGCGCTCGTCGCCGTCCGCGCCGCCGGACCGACTCCCTCCGGCAGATCGCGCGGCCACCGGCACGCGCCCGGCTCGCCGGCCCGCACTCCGCTGCGAGCCCCCGTCACCGCCGCCGACTCCCGTCGGAACAGCCCGGATGGAGTTGTGATTAACGTCACCCGGGGGAGTGTGGTTTGAGCCGCTCGGCCCGACGCCGGCACGCGCGTTCCCGCGAGCCCCGCGGTCACTGGAGGCTGCTGGTCCTGACCCTGCCCGTCGTCATCGTCGCCCTGCTCTTCGAGGGCTGGACCGCCCACGAGGTGGACGCCGCCAAGTCGCGGATCCCCTGCACCGAACCTGTGCCCGAGGCCGTGGACAAGAGCGGGCCCGTCCTGCGCCGCATCGGAGGAGACCACGACGTCACCTCCTCGGCCATGCCGGCCGGTACCGTCGCGCTCACCTTCGACGGCGGCCCCGACCCGGTGTGGACCCCGCGCATCCTCGACCTGCTGCGCCGGCACCACGCACACGCGACCTTCTTCGTGCTCGGGGCCCAGGCGGCCCGGCACCCGGAGCTGATCCGGCGGATCCTCGCCGAGGGCCACGAAATCGGCTCCCACACCTACACGGGGGCCGACCTCGGCTCCTCGTCGCGGGTGCGCACCGCGATGGAGTTGACGCTCACCCAGAAGACCCTCGCCGGTTCGGCGGGCATCCGCACCAGCCTGCTGCGGATGCCGATGACGACTGAGGTGGACACCCTGTGCGGTGCCGAGTGGACGGCGGCCCGGCACGCCGCCGCGGACGGCTATGTGCTGGTCGCCGCGGACCGGCCCGACCGGGATCCGGCCCACGGCATGGTCCGCCAGTTCAGCCAGACGGACCTGGCGTACCGGGAGGCGAAGGACCTGCTCGGCAACCCGCACGCCAAGCGGTTCACCACGGTCACGGCCGCGCTCGGCATGCCCTCGGCCGACACACAGGTCTCGACGGCCGAACGGTGGCAGGGCAGGGCGTTGAACTGGACCACGACGGCCGGGCACACGTTCACGCACACCATGAACTGGGTGATGCTCGCCCTGGGTGTGCTGGGCGTGCTGCGCCTGCTGATGCTGACCGTCTTCGCCCGCGCCCACGTCCGGCGTCTGACCCGTTTCCGCCCCGGCTCGCCCTGGCTGAGGGAGGTACAGGCACCCGTGACCGTGCTCGTGCCGGCGTACAACGAAGAGGCCGGCATCGAGTCCACGATCCATTCCCTGCTCGCGTCCACGCACCCCTACCTTGAGATCGTCGTGATCGACGACGGCTCGACGGACGGCACGGCCGACCTCGCGACCTGGATCGACGACCCACGAGTGCGGGTGATCCGGCAGCCCAACGCGGGCAAGGCGGCCGCGCTCAACACCGGTCTGGCGCATGCCTCGTACGACATCGTGGTGATGGTCGACGCCGACACCGTCTTCGAACCCGACGCCCTGTATCGGCTCATCCAGCCGCTCGCGCACCCGGCCGTCGGCGCGGTGAGCGGCAACACCAAGGTCGGCAACCGGCGCGGCCTGCTCGGCCGATGGCAGCATCTGGAGTACGTCTTCGGCTTCAACCTGGACCGGCGGATGTTCGAGGTGCTGGAGTGCATGCCGACGGTGCCGGGAGCCATCGGCGCCTTCCGCCGGGACGCGCTGCTGGGCGTCGGCGGGGTCAGCGAGGACACGCTCGCCGAGGACACCGACCTCACGATGGCCCTGTGGCGGGCGGGCTGGCGCGTGGTCTACGAGGAATCGGCCATCGCCTGGACCGAAGTTCCCACGTCGCTACGGCAGTTGTGGCGGCAGCGCTACCGCTGGTGCTACGGCACGCTCCAGGCGATGTGGAAGCACCGCGGGGCCGTCCTGGAAGTGGGCTCCGCCGGACGCTTCGCGCGCCGCGGGCTGTCGTACCTGGCGATCTTCCAGGTGGTCCTGCCGCTGATCGCCCCGGTTGTCGACCTGTTCCTGCTCTACGGTGTGCTCTTCAGCGATCTCCGGCAGTCGCTGGGAATCTGGCTCACCTTCCTCGTCCTCCAACTGCTCTGCGCCGGTTACGCGTTGAGGCTCGACGGGGAAAGGCTGCGGACCCTGTGGTCGATGCCGTTCCAGCTCTTCGTCTACCGGCAGCTGATGTATCTGGTCGTCATCCAGTCCGTGTTCGCCCTGCTGGTCGGCACGCGGCTGAAGTGGCACCGCATGCAGCGTGCGGGTACCGCCGCCACGGAACAGCTGAGACAGCCGGTCACCGCACGGGAGTTGTCGTCGAACTGATCAGGGGGTGGAACCCATGAGTGACTGGAGCGGGCGGACACCGGCGCCCCGGGTGATCCAAGGGCAGGTCGTCGCGCAGACGGAAGAGACACGGCCGTACCAGGAACCGCGTCCGCACGAGGAGCTGCCGGGCGGCGGCACCTCTCGCGGGACGCGGCCCCCCTGGGTACGGCCCAGCCGGCGGCGCCGCATCGCACGGCTGTCGGCATTGCTGCTCTGCGCGCTGCTCCTGACCGGAGGCGGCACGTATGCCTGGGCCGACCTCGAACTCGACCGGTCGGTCGACCTCGGTTCGGTCCCGGGACGTCCCTCGCAGGGGAAGGGGAGCACCTACCTCATCGTCGGTTCCGACAGCCGTGACGGCCTGTCCGAGCAGGCCAAGCAGGACCTGCACGCCGGTGGGGGCGGTGGCGGCCGTACCGACGCGATGATGCTGCTGCACACCGGCGCCCACGGCACCACGTTGGTGAGCCTGCCCCGCGACTCGTGGGTGACCCTCCCGTCCTACGTCGACCCCGACACCGGCAAGCGGCACCATCGGGCGCGGAACAAGCTGAACGCCGCCTACTCGCTGGGCGGCGCCCGCCTCCTCGTGCGGACCGTCGAGCTCAACACGAGCCTCCGCGTCGACCACTACGCGGAGATCGGCTTCGGCGGCTTCGTCGGAGTCGTCGACGCGGTCGGCGGGGTGGACATGTGCCTGGACCGGAACATCAAGGACGAGAAGTCGGGTCTTGACCTGACGCGGGGCTGCCACACCCTGGACGGCGCGCAGGCGCTCGCGTTCGTGCGCCAGCGGCATCAGGAGGCCGAGGGTGACCTGGGGCGCAGCAAGAACCAGCAGAAGTTCCTCGCCGCGCTCGCCCACAAGGCGGCCACACCGGGCACAGCGCTCAACCCGTTCCGGTCCTATCCCTTGCTGGGCGCGGCACTGGACACCCTCGTGGTGGACAAGGACATGCAACTGTCCACCCTCGTCTCGCTGTTCCAGGCGATGCGGGGTGTGTCCTCCGGAGCAGGCGAACAGATCAGCGTTCCCTTGGCGGGTCCGGGAATCAGCACCTCGAAGGGCAGCGCCGTGAAGTGGGACCCGGCCAAGGCACAGCGGCTGTTCACCGAGTTGAGGAACGACCGGCCGGTGAGTGTCGAGGAGGAGAACCGACGGGCAGGCGGATGAGCCGTCCCTGTACGGAGCCGCCCCGAGCCAGGTACCGTCCAGGCCCGTCGGCCGATGAGCAGTGACGCGCCGATTTTCTGTTATGCCACCCCCGGCCGGAGGTCTCCCCTTGTACCGGGCGAAAGAATGCGTGGACCGGAGAGGGATGTGAGTCAGGCATGGCAGCAAGGGGAGAGCACGAGTACGCCGTGGTCGAGGCGGCGCAGCGGGGTGCCCTGTGGGCGCAGGACGAGCTGGTCGGCGCGTATCTGCCGCTGGTGTACAACATCGTGGGCCGGGCGCTGAACGGGCACGCCGACGTGGATGACGTCGTGCAGGAGACCATGCTCCGCGCACTGCGTGGCCTCGGTTCGCTGCATGACGCGGGCAGCTTCCGGTCCTGGCTGGTGGCGATCACGATGAACCAGATCCGCACCTACCAGTACCGGCAGCAGGTGGCACCGGCGGGCTCGGAGCTCCAGGACGCCTACGACGTGGCCGACCCCGGTGCGGACTTCGTGGACCTGACGATCGTGCGGCTCGGTCTGGAGGGCCAGCGGCGTGAGGTGGCGGAGGCCACGCGCTGGCTGGACGGCGACGACCGGGTGCTGCTGTCGCTGTGGTGGCTGGAGGCCGTCGGCGAGCTGAGCCGGGCCGAGGTGTCCGCGGCGCTGGAGGTGTCGCCGCAGCACACGGCCGTGCGGGTGCAGCGGATGAAGGCCCAGTTGGAGACGGCCCGCCTGGTGGTACGTGCGCTGTCCGCGACGCCGTTGTGCGATCGCCTCGACCAGCTGATCGGGAACTGGGACCGCCGCCCGTCGCCGCTGTGGCGCAAGCGCATCGCCCGGCACGCACGGGACTGTGTGCGGTGCTCGGGCCACCAGGCCGACCTGTTCCCGGCCGAGGGGCTGTTGGTGGGCCTGGGCCTGGTGCCCGTGGCTGCCGCGCTGACCGGCCTGGCCGGGCTGACGGCCTTCGCGGGTACGGAAACCGCGGCCGCAACCACCGCGTTCGGGGTGCCCCCGGTCCACGGTCATTCCGCTGCCCCGGAGCCCGACCATGCTCACGGCCACCCGGAATTCGGTACGCCGTCCGGATCTGCGGGGGAGCCCACGGCCGTGCTCGCGTCAATGCGCGCCGCACGCGCTGGGGGCCGTCGGCACGGGCATCGCAAACCGGGGCGAATATCCCAGCGCGGCCGCATCACCGGCGTAGCCGCCGCGGTCGCCGTACTGATCACGGGTGGCACCGTCGCGACCTTGAGCGTGCAGTCGGACGGGGAGGGCGACACGGTCCGGTCCGCCGCCGACACGCAGGGCGAGGCGCCGACCCAGGACTCCTCCTCCGCGCCGGCCGCCTCCTCGGCGTCTCCGTCCCCGTCGGCCAGCAAGTCACCCTCCGCCAAGCCGCGCGCCAAGTCCCCGAAGCCCGAGCCGACACCGTCGCGCACGAAGCAGGCGGCGGAGCCGACGACGCCCGCGCCCCGCCCGTCCACGACCCCCGCCGCCGCCCCCGCCGACACCTCGGCTGCCGCGCAGGTCCTGGCCCTCGTCAACACGGAGCGCCAGAAGGCCGGTTGCCAGCCCGTGACCCTCGACGCCCGGCTCGCCCGGGCCGCTCAACTGCACAGCGAGGACATGTCGAAGAACCAGTACTTCGACCACACCAGCCAGGACGGCCGCACCTTCGCCGACCGGGCCGCCGCCCAGGGGCACCCGTCGCCCGGCGCCGAGAACATCGCGCAGGGGCAGAGCACCCCGGAGGCCGTGATGGAGTCGTGGATGAACTCCCAGGGTCACCGGGAGAACATCCTCAACTGCGACCTGACCACCATGGGCGTGGGCGTTGTCGAGGACGACTGGACCTGGACCCAGGTGTTCGGCTTCTAGTCGCCCGGTCAGGCCGTGACGGCTGTGCGCGTCGGCTCGGTTTCGCCGTCGCCCGACGCCGCCGTCGGCTTGTCGACGGCCGGCTTGTCCACGGTCGGGGACGAGGCCCTGCCGCGGATCGCCAGGCCCACCATGGCCACGCCGATGACCAGCGCGAACGCCATCCCGGCGAGGGCGAAGCTCAGCGTGTACTGGCTCTCGGCGGGGAGTGCGGGAACCCCGGCGGGCAGGTTGTCGAGCGTCTGGGAGGCGAGCAGCGAGGTGATCACGGCGCTGCCGATCGCGCTGCCGGTGGAGCGGGAGATGGAGTTGATGCCGTTGGCGATGCCGGTCTGGTGGTGGGGGACGCCCGCCACGATCAGCGCGGGCATCGCGGCGTAGCCGAAGCTGATGGCGATGCCGACGACCATGCCGGCCAGGATCACCGACGCCGTGGTGCCGTGGGCGAAGGTCAGCCAGGCGAAACCGACGACACCGAAGACGCCACCGACGGCGAGGGTGAGACGCGCGCCGATGCGGCGCACCAGCACGCCGCCGAACTGGGCGGCGACGAGTGAGACGAGAGCGGAAGGCAGCAGGTAGACGACGGAGGCGCGCAGGACGGAGGCGCCGAAGCCGTAGCCGGCGATCTCCTCCGGCGTCTGGACGAGATACGAGACGCCGATGAACTGGGAGAACATGGCGAACCCGACCAGCAGCCCGGCGAGGTTGGTGAACAGCACCGGCCGGTGCACGAACATCTTCATGTCGACCAGGGGGTCGCTGACCCGTCGTTCGACGAGGACCCAGACGACGGTCGTGACGACGGCACCGGCGAACAGGGCGAGCGTGCGGGCCGAGGTCCAGCCCCAGGTGTGACCCTGCGAGATGGGCAGCAGGAACAGGACGAGCAGCAGGGCGAGACCGGTGGCGCCGAGCCAGTCGGTGCGCCCGCCGGTCCGGGTGCGGGGCGCGGGGACGGCGACCGCGACCGCGATGAGCGCGGCGGTGGCGAGCGCGGCGGCCAGCCAGAAGACCTGGTGGTAGTCGGGGTCCCCGCCCTGGGTGAGCAGTCCGGCGCTCACCAGGGCGAGGCCGCTGCCGAACCCGAGCGTGCCGCTGACCAGGGCCATGGCGCCGGGCAGTCGCACGGGCTCGATCTCCGCGCGCAGTACGGACAGCGCGAGCGGGAAGATCGCGGTGGCGGCACCCTGCATCACGCGGGCCACGATGAGCCACAGCATGGAACTCGTGGTCGCGGCGAGCACGGATCCGGCGACCATCACCACCAGTACACCGAGCAGGGTCGGCTTGGTGCCGTGCTGGTCGCCGAAGCGGCCCAGCAGCGGGGTGAAGACCGCGGCCGACAGCAGTGTGGCGGTGGTGACCCAGCTGACCTGGGCAGTCGTGGCGCCGAGGTCGTTCTGGATGATGCCGAGGATCGGGATGACCAGGGTCTGCATCATCGACACGACCATGGCGGCGAGTCCCAGCACCAGGACGAGACTGAGGCTGCCGGTGCGGCGCTTGGGCGCGGTGGCAAGGGAGGACTTCACGGTCTTCTTTCCGGTGGAAGGGTGCCCGAAGGATGGCTGCATCGAAGATCGAGGTACCAAACCGTCGAGGTACCAAATCATTGAAGTGCTCGATGCTTGATGACATCAAACAATGAGCTCCTGGCGGATGTCAAAGTTTGAGGTACTCAAGCTTTCGCGCTACCCTCGACGCATGCCGTCCACCCCGTCCAAGGCGCAGCTCATGGAGTTGCTCGCACACTCGGTCAGTACGCACTACGCCGACTTCACGGCCGCCGCCGCCGACATGAGCCTCACCTCCAGCCAGGCGAAGACCCTCTCGGTGCTGCGCCGCGCGCCCGCCTCCATGCGCTCGCTGGCGGTCACCCTGTCCTGCGACGCGTCGAACATGACCGGCATCATCGACCGGCTCGAGAAGCGTGACCTGGTCCACCGCGAGGTCAGCGCCACCGACCGCCGCGTGAAGAACGTCGCCCTGACCGAGGCGGGCGAGAAGGCGATCGACACGATCCGCGAGCGGATGGAACGGACGCAGACGGGCCTGGACCAGCTGTCCGACGACGAACGCGCCGAACTCTTCCGCCTGCTGACGGTCGTCTTCCCGCACTGAGACCGGCGGACATGACGAACGAGCCCCGCCCTCTCAAGGTGAAGAGGGGCTGGGCTCGTACGTGTCTGTTGTGGAACCGGAAATCTCAGCCCGTCGGCGCGCTGATCTCCCGCTTGAGGATCTTGCCGCTGGGGCCGGTCGGCAGGGCGTCCACGAGCCAGACCTCGCGCGGGTACTTGTACGCCGCCACCCGGTCCTTCACGAACTGCCGGAGCTCGTCGGGCGTGGCCTGCGCCTTCGGGCGCAGCACCACCGCGGCCGCGATCTCCTCGCCCAGGTGGGCGTCGGCCACGCCCACCACCGCGGCCAGCGCGACGGCCGGGTGCTCGTGCAGGACCTCCTCGATCTCGCGCGGGTAGACGTTGTACCCACCGCGGATGATCATGTCCTTCTTGCGGTCGACGATGTACAGGTAGCCGTCCTCGTCCTGGCGGGCGAGGTCACCGCTGCGCAGCCAGCCGTCCGGGATGGTGGCCGCGGTCTCCTCGGGGCGGTTCCAGTACCCCTTCATCACGTTCGGCCCACGGACGGCCAGCTCGCCGATCTCGCCGGGCGCCACGTCCTGGCCCTTGTCGTCGAGGAGCCGCACCTCGACGTCCTTGATCGGGGTGCCGATGGACCCGGCCTTGCGCGGCCGGTCGGGGTGGTTGAAGGTGACCACCGGGCTGGTCTCGGACATGCCGAAGCCCTCCAGCACCACACAGCCGAAGCGGCGCTCGAAGCCGTGCAGGACCTCCACCGGCAGCGAGGCACCGCCGGAGACGCACATCCGCAGCGTGGACACATCGGCCTCGGACGGGTGCTGGAGCAGCGCCGCGTACATGGTCGGCACGCCCTCGAAGATCGTCGCCCGGTCGCGGGCGATGGCGTCCAGCACCGCCTGCGGGTCGAAGCGGGGGATCAGGATGAGCGTGGCGCCGGCGCACAGGGTCACGCTCATCGTGCAGATCTGGCCGAAGATGTGGAACAGCGGCAGACAGCCCACGACCACGTCGTCCGCCGTCATCCGCTGCACATGGGCCTTGTTGACCTCGGTGTTGTGCCGCAGCCCGGAGTGGGTCAGCGTGGCGCCCTTGGGGCGGCCGGTGGTGCCGGAGGTGTACAGCAGTACGGCCACGTCGTCGCCGTCCGGCTCGCTCACCTCCGCCAGCGGTTCATGACCGGCCAGCAGCTCCGTGAGGGCGGCGGGCTCCACGGCCACATGCCGCACGTCGGCGGCGGCCGCGCCCTGCGCGCCCTCGCCCGGCGCCTGGTGCCACTCGAAGAGCAACTTCGCGCCCGCGTCACGCAGGTGATACTCGCTCTCCCGGGTCTTCAGCAGCGGGTTCATCGGGACGACGACCGCTCCGGCGCGCAGGATGCCGTAGTACAGGGCGACGAACTCGGGAACGTTGGGCAGCATCAGCGCGACCCGGTCTCCCGGCCGTACGCCCTCGGCCCGCAGCAGCGCGGCGGCGCGGGCGCTGCGCTCGTCGAGCTCCGCGTAGCTGGTGACCTGGTCGCCCAGGCGCAGTGCGGGCCGGTCCGGCTGCCGTTGTGCCGTCTCCACCAGGAACTGAGCCAGATTGGCCATGACCGCCTCCACGAACGTCACCGTCGAAATCCGCTGTTCACGCTGACGACATCGTGCAGATGTCGGTGGCGACGACCTATGTGCGGTGCGACAGCGTCTGCGCCCGTGGATTGTTCCTGAGAACAAAACATGTGGGTTACGCTGCGGAAATGAACCTCTCAGGGGTGTTCTCGGCACTTCATGCGCGGCTGCCGGAACTGGGCGAGCGGATGGCGCAACGCATCCGCTCCGACGTCGACGCATACAAGGAGGAGTCGGTGATCCCCTTCGACTCGCTGCGCCGCTCGTGCACCGCCAACGCCGATCTGCTCCTGAACCAGCTCGGCCATGCGGACGCCGAGGCCCCCGGCCCTGCCCGGGACACCGGCCGCCTCCGCGCCGAGCAGGGCGTGCCGCTGGCGGACACCCTGCACGCGTACCGGATCGGCTTCGAGCTCCTGTGGACGGACATCCTCGCCGAGGCACGCACGCATCCCGAGGTCACCGACGCCCAACTGGTGTCCCAGTCCGCGGAGATCTGGGCCCTGTTCGGCCGCTACGCGGAGGCGGTGGCCGCGGCCTACCGGGAGACCACCGCCGAACTGACCTCGCGGCGCCAGGCACGCCGCTCGGCACTGGTGGAGGCCCTGTTCACCGGCGTCATCGCCGACCGCACACTGTGGGAGGCCGCCCGCGAGCTGGGGCTGCCCGACCGCGGGCCCTACGTGGTGACCGCGGCGGCAGCCGACGCCCCCGGCGAGGAACCGCTGGCGGGCACGGAGGCGGCCCTGCGCCAGGCCCAGATCCCCTTCGCCTGGCGGCTGCTGCCCGACCAGCAGATCGGCCTGGCCGCCCTCCCGACGGCGGCAGCGGAGAACACCTGCCTGCGCATCCTGCGCCAGGCGGGCGCCCGCGTGGGCGTCAGCCCGTGCTTCGACTCGCTGCGCGACACCCCCCAGGCCCTGCGGTTCGCCCGACTGGCGCTGGCCGGCCTGCGCGGCACCGGACCCGGTGTCGCGCGGTTCGACGACGACCCGCTGGCCATGGTCGTCGCCGCCGCCCCGGCCGAGGCGGCCCACCTCGTCGAGGTCGTCCTCCAGCCCGTGCTCGATCTCCCGGCCGCCGAGCGCGCGCGGCTCCTGGAGACCCTGGAGCACTGGTACACCGCCGCGGGCTCCGCCACCGACGCGGCGCGGAGTCTGTTCGTCCACCCCAACACCGTCCGCTACCGGCTGCGCCGCGTCGAGGAGCTGACGGACCGCTCGCTGTCCGATCCGCGAGCGGTGGCGGACATCGGGGCCGCCCTGCTCGCGGCTCGCCCGTCCTGAAGGGCTCAGACCGTGAACTTGACGGCTTCGAGCCAGCGCGTGTTCTCCAGTGTGCCGCCGAAGACGAAGTCGGGGCGCTGGTCGGCGCAGTCCTGGCCGCCCCAGTCGTAACCGCGGACCTTGGCGGTCTGGCAGATCCGGCCGCTGCCGATGTTGATGGCGAAGCCGGTCAGGTACGGGGCGCCCTGCTTCGTGCTGCCGATGTAGTTGTTCCTGCCGTCGGCCGTGATGGCGGTCCACTGCTCCACCCACTTGCCCTCGCCATTGGTCGACTCGGGGTCATGGCGGAAGGCGTTGGCGGCCGAGCCTCCGGTGCCGGTCACCGCGATGTTGATGGCCTTGATCGGCTTCTCCTGTCCCGTCGTACCGGCCAGCGTGCCGTCGCACACGGGCTTCTGCCACCCCGATCCGGAGAGGTGGACGCGGTAGCAGATGTGCCGTCCGGACCGGTCGCTCCTGGCCAGGCGGTTCACGGCGGTGGCGGCGGTGTCCTGCGGGGGCTTCGCGGTCACGGTGGTGCGCGGGGGCTCGGCGGTCACGGTGACGGTGACCCCGCCGCCACCGTCCTTGTCGCCCGGCTTTCCCTTCCGCGTGTTCTTCGGCTTGGGCTTCGGCTTGGTGGCGGAGGCGCTGGGCGACGGGCTCAGGCTGGGGGACACCGACACGGTCGGTGCCGGGTTTCCGGTCCCGGCCGAAGCGCTCGGGCTCGCCACGTCGTCGGCGCCGGCCGCCCGGGTGTCGTCCCCGCCGCCCGATCCACCGCTGCCCAGCATCACCAGCGGCACGATGATGAGGGTGGCCACGCCGAGCGCCACCGGCCCGACGACCAGCGGCCGGTGCAGCAGACCGGGCGCCTCGAACTCGTCGTCCGACTGGCGGGGCGCGTTGCGGCGGCCGATGCGGGGGCGCGGGTCGGGGGCCGCCGGGGCGGGGTCCGGGTCGGGGGCCGACGGGGGATTCGGGACGGGGCGAGGGGTGAGCGGAGGGCCTGCGAGCGGGGGCAGTTCCCGCGCCGTGCCGTCGAACTCGTCGACGGCCTCAGCGTCCTCGGCGTCGTCGGTGTCTTTGGCGGTGGTGAACTCGTCGACGTCACCGCCGACTTGAGGCCGCTCCCCGCGCTCCTCCAGCAGCCTGCTCGACCCGTCCGGCGCCACCTCGACGTAGGCCACGTAGTCCACCGACGGATCGGCGATGTCCGCCGTTACGGCGGCGCTGCGGTCGCGTGCGTGCCCGTGCAGGGTGTCGAGGATCGCCGCGTCGAGGGTCGTACCCTCCGCCACCGGCACGGGTTCGCCGTCGATGACGGCGGCGCCGTCACCGGAGATGACCACCTCGAAGTGCGCGCCCGTCTCTTCGCCCCGGTCCATGCCCGTTCCCTCCTGACGTCTCCGGCCGTACGGCCTGTGCCGGGTCCGCCTCGGCGGGCCCTCGTACCGCAACGGACGCCGAGGCCGATCCGGTTCAACTCCCCGGGCACCGGCAACAGGTGTGAGGGATACGGCATGCGGCGTTCCGCCAACGGAAACTTTCTGCACTCACCGGTCAGTAGAGTCCGGGCATGAATGTCTACGAGGGTTCCGTGCGCTTCGCCGTGCTGGGGCCGGTCCGGGCATGGCGCGGCGAACGGGAACTGGATCTCGGCTCGCCGCAACAGCGGGCGGTGCTGGTGGCGTTGTTGCTGCGCCGGGGACGCCCGGTCACGCTCGACGAACTCCTGAACACCGTATGGGGCGAGGACCTCCCCACGGCCGCCGTGTCCGTCGTACGGACCTACGTGTCGCGGCTGCGGAAGGTGCTGGAGCCCGGGCGGGACGTGCCCGAGTCCGAGCGGGTGGTCGTCTCGGTCGGGGACGGATACCTGGCCCGGATCCCCGAAAGCGCCCTGGATCTGGCCGTGTTCGAGCGGCGCGTCGCGGAGGCGAAGAAGTTACGGGCCACCGGGCTGGTGTCCGACGCCGCGCAGTTGCTGCACACCGCGCTCGACGGCTGGCAGGGAGCGGCACTCGCCGGCGTCCCCGGCCCGCTGGCCGAGTCCGAGCGGAACCGGCTGGCCGAGGAACGGATGACCGTGCTGGAGGCCCGGCTGGACGCCGACCTCGAACTCGGGCGGCACGGCGAGGTGATCGCCGAACTGATCTCCCTGACCGGCACCCACCCTCTGCGGGAGCGGCTGTGCCGACTGCTCATGCTGGCGCTGTACCGGTCCGGCAGACAGGCCGAGGCGCTGGAGGCCTACCGGAGGGCTCGCACCACCCTGGCGGACGAGCTGGGCATCGACCCGGGCGCGCCCCTGAAGGACCTGCACGAGCGCATCCTCGCCGCCGACACCTCCCTCGACCTGGCCCCGTCCGCGCCGCCGGACCCGCCCGCGGAACCCGAACCCCCGGCCCACGAACGCCCCGTCCCCGCACACCCGGCCCGCCCGGCGCAACTGCCCGCCGACCTGCCCGCGTTCGTCGGCCGGAAAGCCGAACTCGACCGCGTCCGCGCCCTGTTGCCCGAGCACGCCGGTCCTCCATCCGCGGTCGTGATCAGCGCGATCGGCGGCATGGGCGGCATCGGCAAGACCACCCTGGCCGTGCACTGGGCGCACGAGATCGCCGACCGCTTCCCCGACGGGCAGCTCTACATCAACCTGCGCGGCTTCGATCCGACCGGTTCGGTCGTCGCGCCGGAGACGGCCATCCGGATCTTCCTCGACTCGCTCGGCGTCCCACCGATGCGCGTCCCCGCCGCCCTGGACGCCCAGACGGCGCTGTACCGCAGCATGCTCGCCGAGCGCCGGGTGCTGGTCCTGCTCGACAACGCCCGCGACGCCGGCCAGGTCCGGCCACTGCTGCCCGGTTCCCCCGGCTGCCTGGTCATCGTCACCAGCCGCAACCAGCTCACCGGCCTGGTCGTCGGCGAGGGAGCACACCCGCTGACCCTGGACGAGCTGACCCACGCCGAGGCGCACGACCTCCTCGTACGCCGCCTCGGCAGCGAACGGCCGGCGGCCGAGCCACAGGCGGCGGACGAGATCATCCGGCAGTGCGCCCGGCTGCCGTTGGCGCTCGCGATCGTCGCGGCCCACGCCACCGCGCACGCCGGCTTCCCGCTCAGCGCCATCGCCGAGGAACTCGCCGACAGCCACGGCAGCCTCGACGCCTTCGCCGGGGGCGACGACATCACCACCAACCTCCGGGCCGTCTTCTCCTGGTCGTACAAGGCGCTGTCCGCCCCGGCCGCCCGCCTGTTCCGGCAGCTGGGCCTGCACTTCGGACCCGACATCTCCGCGCCCGCCGCGGCGGCCCTCGCGGGACTCACTGCGCGGGAGACCAGCGGCCTGCTCGTCGAACTCACCCGCGCCCATCTGCTCACCGAGCACTTCCCCGGCCGCTACGCACAGCACGACCTGCTGCGCGTCTACGCCGCCGAACGCGTCCACGCCGAGGAGACACCGCAGGAGCGGGACCGGGCCGTCGAGCGGCTGCTCGCCTGGTATCTGCACACCGCGGACGCCGCCTACCCGCACCTCACCCCGCACCGCCGCCGGATACCCCTCGAACCACTGCCGGACCACTGCCGGCCGCTGGACTTCACGTCCTACGACGACGCCCTGAACTGGTGCGAGACCGAACTGAGCAACCTGGTCTGCGCGGTGCGCCGGGCCGCGAAGGACGGACGGCAACCGGGCATCGCCTGGCGACTGCCGGCCGTCCTGTGGGGCTTCTTCTACCTCCGCAGCCATCTGCACGCATGGCTGGACACCGCCGGCACGGGTCTGTCCGCCGCACGCGCCGCCGACGACCGCCAGGGAGAGGCCCGCGCCCTCGCCGACACGGCCGCCGCACTGCGCTGCTTCGGCCGGTACGACGAGGCCATCGACCACTATCACCAGGCCATGGCCGCCGCCCGGGACATCGGGGACATCGAGGCCAGAGTGTCGGCCGTGGCCAACCTGGGCGACGCCTACCTTCAGGCCGGCCGACTCGACAAGGCCGTCGAGTACGTTCGCAGGGGCCTGGTCCTCGACCGGGTCCTCGACAGCGCCTGGGGACAGGGCATCGCCCTGACCAACCTGGGTGACGCCTACCAGCGGCTCGGCCGTTACGACGAAGCCCTCGACTGCCTGGGGCAGGCGCTGACCGTCCTGCGCGCGAGCGACAACCACTGGGTCACCGGCGTCGCACTCGACATCCTCGGCACGGTCCACCACCGGCTCCACCGCCTCGACGCCGCCGCCGACCACTACGACCAGGCCCTTCAGACGCATCGGAAGGTCGGCAACCGGTGGGGTGAGGGCCACACCCTGAGCAATCTCGGTGACGCCCAACTGGCCGCGGGCCGCCCGGAAGCCGCGCGCGCCAGTTGGCGGCGGGCACTTGAGATCTTCGCGGAGTTCGAGCACCCGGACGCCGAGAAGGTCCGCGAGAAACTCGGCCGACCGGAGGACGGCTCCCACGGCTACCGGTCCGGGTCCGCGTCGCGGTAGGCACGCCCGCTCGCGTTCGCGGTCGTTCCGTCGTAGAGGCCGGTCGGGGCGGTCCGGGTGGACAGCGTGAACCAGGCGTAGCGCTCCACGAAGTCCAGGCCCTCCAACAAATCCGTCGACGACTCGATGAACCCGGTCTGCTCCTGCTCACTCGGGTAGCGGGGCGGGTTCCGGGAGAAGTCGATGAGGCCGTACTCGGTCAGCCAGATCGGCTTGTGGTAGCGGTCGTGGACGGCTTTCAGATAGCCGCGCAACTGGTTCGCGGCGTCGGGGCCGAAGTCACCGCCGTACCAGTGCAGGGGGATGAAGTCGACGCGCAACCCGCGTTCGGCCGCCCCCTGCATGAAGCGGTCCAGCCAGCCGCCGGCCACGTCGCCGCCGTGCGAGACGGCCGGGGCGCCCAGGCGCAGGCCGGTGGATTCCAGGCGGGGCCACAGGTCCAGGGCCTGTTCGGGGCTCATGGCGGACTGTTCGGGACGGTCGGGCTCGTTGAAGCCGAGCAGCGCCGAGCCCTGCTGGGCGGCCTGGCCCAGTTCGGCGTCGGTGACCGAGCCCGCTCCCCAGATCATCGGGACGTACTCGACCCCGTCCGGCTCGGCGACCGGGCCGGTGGAGGAAGCCCAGTTGAAGTACCAGTGCGCGCCGGAGTCGGTGAGCGCCTGGGCGGCGCCGTCGACGGGGTTGAGGCTGATGCCGCGGCGGGTCGAGGCTGCGGTGTCGCCGCCAGGGTCGTTAGGTGCGGGGGCGGGCGGGGCGGTCGTGCCGCCGGATCCGAAGGTGACGGTCATGCCCGTGCACTCGGTGCACTGGTACACGACCCTGTTCCCCGGCTCGGCGTCCTGCTTGGACCAGCCGTACGCCGTGGGGCACTTCTGGGCGATCATGTCGCTGTAGGCGGTCTTCGCGTCCCGGTTCGGATTGACGCACACCAGCGGCTCACCCGTGGCCGGGTCCTTCACCAAGTCGTCGGCCGGGCAGGCGGACAGCAACTCCTCGGCGCAGCCCGCCATCGCGCACTCGCCGGACTCGGGCACCGGCACGTTGTCGGGGGTGATGGTGATCGGTACGGAGACCGCGTTGACGTAGCTGACGTTGTACCAGGGGGCCAGGGCATCGGCCGGGTCGAAGTTGAACTCGGCGAGCCCGGTGGGCTGTTCACCCAGGGAACAGTGGTCGGCGTAGGGTCCGCAGTCGCCGACGGCGCAGTGGAACGTACTGCCCTCCTCGCCGCCGCAACCCTGGCGCGCGAAGAACTTGCCGCGCCAGTGCCCGGTGCCCGCGCGCTCGGGGACGGTGATGGTGGCGGACTGACCCGGGTCGAGCACCGGCAGTCCGGTGAGCGCGGCCGACCCGTCGGCGTTGACCGAACTGCCCACCCAGATACGGCTGTCCGTCCTGTTCCGGAAGGTCACGGTGTGATCGGCGGTGCCCGCGACGGCGGCCGGCTTGCCGTCGATGTCTCCGCTGTCGGAGCGGCCGACCTGGATCACGGCGGCGGTGCCCGTCACTGCGGCGATGACCAGCAGCAGGGCCAGCAGAAATGCCGTACGACCGCGCATGCGGCGCAGGGTGCGCATGGGAACGAGCCTCTCTGGTTCGTGGGTTGCGGTACGTCAGCGCGTTCGGGGCTGCTTCTTGGGTGCGGGGGAGGGGGGCCGGGAGGACGCCCCGACGTTCTCGGCACCGCGGGCCGACTGCCTCGCCGTGGCGACCTGATTCCGAAGGAGCAGCTGCCCCTCGCGGCCGAGCAGCGCGGGCGCGTCGGGCGGTCGGTCCGATGAGCGTGCCGGGCGCTCCCACCGCTCCCGCAGTGCCGCGAACTGCCGGGCGTCGTTGGCCATGATCCGGTCCCGGGCGGCGTCCATAGCCGCCTCGGGCGTGGGTTGGGGCTTGTCCCGCAGTGCCTCCCGATAGTGCGCCGCGACGGCGTACTTCGCGACCGTCGGAATGCTCTGAGGGGACCGCTCGAAAGCCGCCTTCAAGGTGTCGTCGCTCCTGACCAGGCGCAGCATCGCGTCCTCGAAGGCCATGCGCGAGTCCGGCGGCATCCGGTCGATCCGGCTTTCGAGGCGTGCTCGCTCCTGGTGCGCCGCGTTTTCGGAGGCGGACGGCTGCTGGGGCCCGGGCGGTGGCGTGTACGGCGCGGTCAGGGCGTACGACGGGTCCGGGCCGTTCGGCATGGGCGCGGCGGTCGACATCGGCGCCGCCGTCGACATGGGCTCCGTTGACTGCTGCTTGCCGGTGAAGCGGTCCCACAACCGGCGCAGTTCGTCCGCCAGTTCCGCCCAGAAGCGCTCCGCCTGCGCGGGGTGCTCCGCGTTGACGCGCCGCCCTTCCCGCATCGCCAGATCGGCCCTTGCCACGTCCCGCGCCAGCGCGGCTTCGGGGCGCTCCTTGGTCAACCGGTTCCTGGTCCGGGAAGCCGAGTTGTCATCCGCCACAGTGCCCCTCTCCCGCGAGTCGACGGCGCTGACACGAGCGACAACGGGCAGACCTGGGCGAGCGGTTCAACGCCTTGGGCGCCTCAGCCCGGATAAGGGTCCATCCCCGGCGCCTCCTTGGCCCGGTGAGCGCCGGGCTTGCAGCCCACGAAGGGGCCCGACGGGTCGCGCAGCGCGGCCATGACGTGGGTGAGGTGGTCGCGGTGCCAGGTCGCGGGCCCGGTGGCGCCGGAGCCGGGGCCGGTCAGCTCCTGCCAGGCCATCCACAGCCCGTACAGCTGCGCCACGGCCTCCGGGTGCTTCCACCAGCTGGAGCACCAGGGGGCGGTGGAGCCGACCTCCCTGCCGTACACCGGCAGCAGCAGGTGGCGTACCCACAGGGTCAGCCGATGCAGCCCGTCGTCGTACTCGGAGCCCTCCAGATACAGGATGAAGGCGGGCCCGTCGTCCTGCTGCGGCTCGGTCTGCTCCGGCGCGAGGGTCATGTAGGCACTCCGGGTTCCGTGTCGAGGTCGTCGTCGGCGGTACTACGTCCCCGACGTGCCCGCTGGTTCACCGGTGCTGAACCAGCGGGTGTGCGCGGGCCGTTGTGCGGGAGCCGGTGGCGCTCGGCCGCTCGGCGGAAGGGAACGCGCATGCCCGAACGGAACCCGGTCACCGATCCGGAGAAGGTGCAGTTCATCTGGTTCGGCGAGGAGATGAGCGACAACGCCAAGGCGGGACTGCGGGCACTGAGCCAGCGGTTCCCGAACTCGGCGAAGGAACTGGTGGTGATGCCCCGGCGCCCGCCCGGTGAGGCCGGACGGCAGCACGTGGAGCGGCTCCTCGACGGCTATCGGAACGAGGCGCAACAGCACGGCGTCGACGTACTGCACATCCGTGATCACACGGACCGGCTGGCTGCGGCCGTCGCGCCGAAGTACGGCAAGAAGACGCTCGACGACATCTTCAGCATGGAGATGGGCAACCAGGGTTACATCGCCGCGAAGGACCTGGCCACGTTCGCACTGCGGGGCACCGAGACCGGCCTGAGCGTCGACCTGTCCCACCACCACATGACGGACACCGAGTGGGACGCCGTGCAGCAGGACCGCGCGTTCTCCCAGGAAGCGGCGGCGCCGGTCGACTTCTCCACCGCCGAACTGAAGGTCGTCGACCTGTCGCACGGCGAGGACGCCAACATGCGGCATGTGCTGAACGCCAGTTTCATGGCGATGACACCGCACCATGGCGAAGCGGGGATCGACCCTCAGATGATGCCCCACCTCGATGTCTTCGCCATGTACACGCGGGCGGGTACGCGGGGGCAGGAGGTGGCGCAGGCGGCCGCGAACCAGTACATCGGCTATCTCGGCCAGATGTCCCAGGACGAAGTGCGCAAGGGCAACGTCAGCTTCCGCCCGAACGACGACAGTCAGCGATTCCGTCCCGACAGCATCAACCTCGCGGACGACAACCTGCTGGGCGCCAAGTACAACACCCAGGACCCGAGCCGCGGGGACATCATCGGCCGGATGGCCGTCAGCGCTCTCGCCGACGGCGTCCACCTCGTCTACGGCACGCCCACGACGCCGCCCGGAGGGACCCGGCAGGACATGCCGATGCTCCAGGTGGACCAGGCGACCTGGAAGGACGTCACCATGCAGGCGTTCCAGGTCGGCAACGTTCGGGTGCTGCCGCAACTGAGCCTGGGCAAGGACAACCAGAACAGCTGGCGAACGGCGCCGTCCGCCGACCCGAGCGATGTGACGGGGCTCGCGGCGGACCGGAACGTCACCCTCGTCCAGGTCAGCAACTACGGTGTCCGCGAGGCCGCCGCGCTGGGCATGGAGGGCCTGAACAAGCCCGCCCACCTCCCCTACGAAGTGCGCTACTCCACATCGGCGGACAACTCACCGCGACGCACCCCGAGCCCGACCGGCAGCGTGGACGTGGACCAACTCCGCCAGCAGGTAGCCGGGTTGACCATGCCCCGAACCCCGTCCCCGGAGCGCCCGGGCCTCACCGGCTCCGCCGCGAACCCTCCGGCGAAGCCGCCGGTGAAGCGATCGGCGACAGGACCGGCGATGAAGTAGCGGAACCGGAACCGGACCGCCGCCCTGCCCTCCGTCAGCCGGAGGTGGGGCGGCGGCCCGACTGACGCAACGTCACCTCTTCTTCCTGGCCCCTCCCGCCGACGCCCACTTCAGCCAGGCGGGCGGCTCCTTGTGCTGCCTGCCCCGGTGTTCGCGGTGTTCACGGCGCTCGGGATCCGCGCCCTGCCGCGACGACTCGGCGGGTGGATCGCTGGGGCGACGTTCGACCCGTTCCAACGGGGCTCCGCCGCTGTAATCCGAGGATCCCGTGCTTGGGGTCCGCTGGGCGTGGCTCTGCCCAGGGTTGTACGACTGGGTGCCGCTGACCGGAGAGGCGGGGTAGTTGCCGGCCGACGCCTGGTCCGCCAGTGCCTGCCGGACACTGCTCACCGAGATGTGGGCCGGGAAGTAGCCGCCCTGGGATGTCGTGGGAGCAGTCCCGGGCAGGTCTGTGGCCAGCTGGGACATGTCGTAGGCCGACGACTGGGGCATGTCGTACGCGGATGACCGGGCCATGTCGTACCCGGACGACGGGGGCATGGCGTACGGGGATTGCTCGGCCGACGCGGAGCGCTCCGGTGAGCTGGAGTCGCTGCCTCGGCGGTCCTGGTCCGTCTTCAGCTGGTCCAGCTTGTAGTCGAGCGTCGCGAGCGCCAGCAGATCCGCGCCCGACTGCGACCGGGCGCTCTCGGGCGTGCTCTGTCCGGGCCGCCCTGCCAGGGCCTCGCCGGAGGCCGTCCTGGAGAGCTGGTTGGTCACCACCCTGGAGAGCTGCTCCGGACTGGCCGTGAGCCGAGGGGGTGAGTCCGCGGTGGGGTCCGACAGGACGACTATGGTGTTGGGCTGGTCGAAGACCTGGTGGAAGTTCTCCAGGGTGTACTCGCCCGAAGAGCCGCTCGAAGCGCTGTCCGAGGAGTTGCCGGCCTCGGCCCGCTGTCGGTCGTGCCACCGGCCCTGCATGGTCCAGAAGTCCACGCCCCCGGCGCGTGGAAGGTTGTCGAAGGCCTGCTGCGAGCCCACGTCGAAACCCGCCACGGTCTGGAGCGTCCAGGTACGCGAATCGTTCCGGTCGCCGACGATGTTCATCACGTTGACCCGCAGGGGAGGGACGTCACCGGCCTCGATCCGCTCCAGCAGCCGCGGCCACTCCAGGCGGGTCAGCACACTGTTGTCGACGATGCCGTCCAGCACCACCGCCTTGACCGGGCCGTCCAGACCGTCGACGTAGTGGGTGGAGAAGTTCTCCCAGAGCTTGCCCATCGTGGGCGAGTCCGACCATCGCTCGAACCCGAAGTTCTTGCCGTCGAACAGCTTGCCCGGGACCGACGTCTCCAGAATCAGTCCCTTCGCGGCCGCCGCTCGCTTCGCCGCGGGCCCCGGTTCGGTCTTGGACCACAGGTAGCCGTGGCCGGCAGCCTCCGCCGCCTTGGCCGCTCGCGCATCGCGGAATCCCGAGTCGTTCCGGTGCTGGCGCCACCAGTCGGCCGGTACATGAAAAGCGTGTTTGCGATCGAACTGACCGATCAGATCGTTGACTTGCTGCTGGCCCACCCAATTCGCGTTGGGCGTGTGTCCCGCGGCGATCCAGCTTCCTTCGACCTGGAGCTGGTCGAGGTAGGCGTTGAGATTCCTCATGAACCTTTCGTCTTTGTGCAGGTTGTAGCGGCGCAGGCTACTGGTGAGATCGGCTCTGTCGCGGTCGAACTGTTGCTGGTTGAAGCCAGCCATACCGAGGCCTCCCGTTCGACGGTGTTGAGAGACCCAACGGCTCTGGATCCGAGGCTGGTTCAACCCCGGACCCCCTGAACCGCGCGTCGCACCCCAGGCGTTGTCCTGCCGAGAGCCGCCGCGCCTGAGGGACATGAAGGAGAGGCACCCATGAGGTTCATCCTGTACCAGGAAGGTCCGGAGTACGGGCGGACGCTGCGCCAGCTGACCCTGTGGGTCCACCATGTGCTGCTGCCGGTCTACGGCAGGGAGGTCAGCTCCACGGCCCCATGGTGTTCCGCCTGGTGGGAACACCCGGAGGCGGTCGCCCAGTTGCACGGGCTGTGGCTCGCCTGGGAGGAGCTGACCGACTCCGACTCCCCGGGCAGCGGCCCCGCCTCCTGGCACCGGGACTGTCTGGGCCCGGTCATGCTGAGCCTGCGGGACCCGGCCGGCCCCTTCGCCGGCTGCAAGCCCGGCGCCCACCGCGCGAAGGAGACTCCTCCCGTCGACGCGATGGACCCCTTCGGACCACCGCCCTCGGACCCGAAGGACTGAACCGCCGTTCGTACGAGGCCGTTGTGCCTGTCGAACCGGCGTCGTCGGGCGACCCGGCCGATGCCCCGCAATGGACAGGTACCGGAGGTCAGCACATGTCCGAACCGCAGAAGTCCGTTCCGCTTCCTCCGCGTGGGCTGCTGGCGCGGCGCCGGTCGGTGACCGACCCGGACGGGTCGACCGTACGACAGGACCCGCCGCCGGAGTCCGGTCGGGCGCCGCGGCCTCCCCAGGTGCCGCTGCCCGCCGGACTCCTTCCGTTGCCGCCGGGGTTCGAACCGGCGCCCGAGGTGGGTCAGGCGTCCGGCCGTACCACCCCCAGGATCTCCATCGACGCCACCGGTGACACGTACACCCATCGCCCGGGGCGCGGGGCCTGGATGACCTCGCCGTCGCCGATGTAGATCGCCACGTGGCTGGCGTCGTCGTAGTAGATGATCAGGTCGCCGGGGCGCATGCTCGCGACGGGGATCCTGGTGAGCTGCCGCCACTGTTCCTCGGAGGTGCGGGGGATGGTGACGCCCGCGTGCAGCCAGGCCTGGGAGGTCAGGCCGGAGCAGTCGAAGGAGTCGGGGCCCTCGGCACCCCAGACGTAGGGCTTGCCGAGCTGCTTGGTGGCGTAGGCGATGGCCCTGCGGCCGGCCGGGGTCGCCTCGGTGCCGACCTGGTCGAGGATGCCCGAGCGCTCCCACTCCGCCTGGGCCTCGTCGGCCTCCTTCTCCTCAAGTGCCGCCAGTCTCCTGCGCTGTTCCGCCTTCAGGCGTGACTCCACCTTCCGGGCGGCGGCGATGTTCTTCTCGATCGTCCTGCGCTCGGCCGCCATGGAGCGACGGTTCGCCCTGAGGCCGTCCAGTTCCTCCGAAGCGTCGTCCTTCCGGGTGCTCAGGTCCTCGCGGGTCTCGGCCAAAGCGGTCAGGACGCCCTGTGTGGACTGCTGGGCGCGGCGCGTCAAAGAGGCGTTGTCCAGGGCGGTTTCGGGGTCGCTGGACAGGACGAACTGCACCTCGGCGGGCATGCCGCCGGACCGGTACTGGGCGCGGGCCGCGGCCCCGGCCAGCGAGGTGAGGCGGCCCAGTTTCCGCTCGGCCGCCCTGACTTGGGAGGTGAGGGTGCGGACGCGTTTCTCCTGCTGGGTCACTTTCTCGTCGACGGCGTTGTACTTCTCCGTGGCGCGTTCGGCGTCGCGGTACAGGCGCCGGAGTTCGGCGCGTACCTCGGGGAGGGTCGAGGGCGTCCCGGGCTCTGCGTGGGCGGGCTGCTGGACCGTTCCTGTCAGGACGCAGGCCAGGGTGAGGGCCACCGCCGTCCGTCTTGTCTGGCTCATCCGGCCGAAGCTCCCTTCGTCATGGGTCGTTCGCACAACGCGCCCGCGCCGTCCGGCGGTTCAAGGCAGCTGAACCGGCCCGGACCGATGCCCGTTGTGCTGCCGAAGGGTGTGCAGGTGGACGGCGAAGGGGCTTGAATGGACGCGGAGTTGCTACTGCTGGCGCTGTGCACGGGGTGCGGCCTCGGCTTTCTGCTGCTGGCCCTGCGGGCTTCGCTGGCGGCGGTGCGACTGTGGCTGCGCGGACTGCGCGTGACGGGCGTGGTGGCGGCCCGTGCGGCGGCCGACCGGCGGCGCGGGGGCCTTGTGGTGTTCTCCGATCACCTCGGGCGGAACCTCGTCCTCGACCCCGGGCGGTACGGGCCGCTGTGCGGACTGCCGCCGATCGGCGGACACATCACGGTCGTCTACGCGCGGGCCCGGCCCACGGCGGCCCGGCTGTGGACGCTGCGGCATCTGTTGGCGCCGTCGTTCGGCTGGTTCGTGTCCTCGACGTTGAGCTTCGGCACGGGCGTCGTGGTGGGGTCATGAAGCCGGACGGGACCCTGCCGGTCCCCGACGAGCGCCTGGGCGAGCTCGATGTGCTGCGCGGCTTCGCCCTGTTCGGCATCCTGCTGGTCAACGCCCTGATGATGGCGGGACCCCACGCGGTGTTCGGCGGCGGGCCGGGGGCCTCGACGCTGGACCGGGCGGCGGCCTGGGCGGTGACCGCGCTGGTCTCCACCAAGTTCTATCTGCTGTTCTCCTTCCTGTTCGGCTACAGCTTCGTCCTCCAGGAGCGGTCCGCGCGGCGCGCGGGTGCCGCGTTCGCCCCTCGTCATCTGCGGCGCGCGGCAGGGCTGTTCGCGCTCGGGGTCGCCCACGCCGTGCTGCTGTATCCCGGCGACATCCTGATGATCTACGCGGTCCTGTCGCTGGTCCTGTACGGACTGCGCGGCCTCGCCCCGCGGACCGCCGTGCGCCTCGCCGCTGCTCTGGTCGTCGGCCTCGCGGTCGTCCTGTTCGGGTACGGGCTGCTGACCGTCGCGCTCGCCGAGCCCTTCACCCCCGGCCAGTACGTTCCTCAGGTCGCGGACTCCGTCGCCGCCCACCGCGGCGACGCACTGTCGGTCCTCGGCGCCCATCTGCGCGACCTGCCATCGGCGATCGGCGTCGATCTCCTGTACGCCCCCGACCTGTTGGCCGCTTTCCTGGCGGGGCTCGCGGCGGCCGGAACCCGGCTCGTGGAGCGGCGCGGCCGGGACCGGGCGTGGCTGCGCGGGATCGTCGTACGGTGGCTGCCGATCGGCCTGGCCGGTGGTGTGGCCACCGCGTGCTGCGCGAACTGGCCCATGGACAACCGATGGTTCTACGTCGGGCAGGCGGTGGCGGTCCTCACCGCACCGGCGCTGACGGCGTCGTACGCCTGCGGCCTGCTCCTGCTGCTGGATGCCGTGCGCCCGGCGGCGGTAGGCCTGCTCGCCGCCGCCGGGCGGATGGCGCTCACCCACTACCTCACCCAGTCGCTGGTCCTCGCCTGCGTGTTCACGGGCTACGGACTCGGCCTCTACGACCGGGTCGGCCCCGCCGCCGTCCTCGCGGGCTGTGTGCTGCTGTACGGTGCCCAACTCGCCGCAAGCGCCCACCTGATGAGGCGGATGCGATACGGCCCCGCCGAGCTGTTGCTGCGTACCGTCACCCTGGCGGGGCGTCCTACCGCTTCCCGAGGGTCACACCCGGCAGACGGCCTGCGGCCCGCTGGGTGATCGCGGCCGTCTCCGCCTTCGCCGCCGCCGAGATCGCCGCGGCGCCGGGCTCCTTGTACCAGGGGCGCAGCCGGATCAGGGCGGGCCGGACTCCGGTGGCGAGGAGGAGGGCGGTGCCCTTGGGCAGGGCTCGGATCTTGTCGGGCGGCAGGACGGCCTCCTGGCGGTAGGAGTACGAGCGTGAGGTGCCGTCCTTGCTGCGGGAGACGCTCGGGGTGCGGACATCGTGCTGGCCGACGAGGGTGGAGATCTTCTGCACGAAGTCGGCGTCGTCCAGGCCCGCGCCGAGCAGCTTGACGGTGGCCGCGCTCCACAGCGCGTCCATGCCGACCTCGCCCCACACCCGCGCGCCCTGCCGGTAACTCTGAAGCAGCGTCACGACGTTGATGCCCCGGGAGCCGAAGTGCGAGTAGAGGTCGGGCAGATCGGAGATCCGGCACACGTTGGCGGCCTCGTCCAGGACCGCGGTGAGCGGCGGGTCGAGCCTGCCGCCCATGCGTTCCGCGGCGACCACACCCGCCCGCATCGTCGCGTCGGCGAGGCCCGCGATGACCCCCGCCGCCGATCCGCCGCCGTCCTTGGACAGCAGATAGAGGGTGTCCGTGCCGAGAACGTGCTGATGGGGGAGGAACTCGGGCAGCTCGGGGTCGGGGGTGACCCAGGCGAGGATCTCCGGGTCGAGCAGACAGGACACGGTCTGGCGGGCCGTCTCGTAGATGCCGTCCCGCGTCTCCACGGCGCCGCGCACCGTGCCCTGCAACTGCTCGGCCATCGCGACGAGTTTCGCCTCACGCAGCAGGTCGATCGGGGTGCGGTCGGCAGGATCGGCGAGCCAGCCGAGCAACTCGACGACCGGTGCCTTGCCGCGGGCCGCGGCGAGGAACAGTGCGGTGAGGGTGTTCTGGGCGGCCGAGATCCAGAAGTCCTTCTTCGCGGTGTCGTCGTTGACGGACGCCACGAAGTGGCCGGCGAGGCGACGGGCGCCCTCGATGGTGTGGCACTCGCCGAGCAGGTCCCACCACATGGCGCGCGGGGAGTGGGCGATGCCCTGCGGGTCGAACGTCCAGACCGTGCCCGCCTGTTCACGCGCGGCGCGGGTGACGGCGTACACGTCCGACTTGTTGGAGGTGAGCAGGACGGCGCCCTGGGCGCGCAGCACCCGGGGGACGGCGATGCCGGTGGACTTGCCCGCCCGGGGTGCCATGAGGTCGAGTTCCACATCCTCGTAACTGCTGCGCAGTTCGGGGCCCTTGGGGTCGAGGTCGCCGAGGAGGTTGCCGGTCTCGTCCGGGCGGAGCTGTTCCCGCCCCTTGAGGCTCGGGCGCAGTTCACGGGCGCGGGCCTCGATGCCCTTGGGGCACATGGCGGCCAGCTCACGGCGCCCGGCCAGGCCCTTGGGACGGGACGCCCGCTCCACCAGGAACCGCACGGCCAGTGCGGCGGGTGCGGCGAGGAGCGCCAGCAGGGCGAGCATGCCCGCGTAGACGGCGGCGGCCGGTGCCGTGGGCCACAGCGCGGCCGGGCCGTCGGTGGTGAGGCGGGCGACGGTGGACATCGCGAAGGGCGGGGCGTGGAAACCGTTGCCGGTCAGACCGGAGCCCAGGGTGCCGCCGGACCAGACGACGGTGAACAGGGTGAGGCCGGTGCCGGCGAGCGCGACGATGGCCCACGGCAGTTGCTCGTGGTAGCCGCCTCCGGTGCGCGGGCCGCTCATGCGGTCCACCCCCCGTTCGCCCGGGACACGGCCTGTTCGACGCTCTCCTCGTTGGGGGTCCAGCGGGTGTTGGTGTTGTGCAGCCGTCGTTCGGCGTCGGTGATGGCGACCTTGATGGGGATTCCGGGCCGGCCGCCGACCTTGATGAGGAAGCGGCCACGCCCCGGCGGCTCCTCGTGCTCGCCGGAGACGCCCCAGCCCGGCGGCGAGGACCAGGACGACACCAGCTCGATCTCCCGCCGGGACAGCCCCACCACCTTGCCGAGTTCCTCCATCTCGGCCCGCGGCAGTCCGGCGCACACCACCATCCCGGCCCGCTCCACGAAGCCGCGCGCCTTGGCCCGGTCGGAGTCGGTGCCCAGGGCCTCGGCGTCCTTGAGGGTGTGCGTGATCTTGGCGTCGCCGAGGCCGAGGGAACGGTTGAGGCGGGTCAGCGCGTCGATGCGGTCGACGATGCCGGAGGCGGCGCGCAGCGGGCGCCACAGCTCGTCGAGCACGGTGAAGAACCAGCGCCGGGGCGCGAGTCCGGCGTCCGCGAGGGCGTGCGAGGCGGCCACCGTGCCGAGCCCGTCGGACCAGGCGGCGAGCATCGCGGCGGCGGTCAGCTGGGTGTCGGCCTCGCCGATACCGGAGATGTCGATGCACACGGCGGGCGCATTGGGGTTGATCCGGGTGGACGTCTCGGAGGCGAAGGTGTCGCCGAGCGGGCCGTCGAGGATGCCGAGCAGGGAGCGGTGCAGCGGGTCGACGGCGTCCCGGTAGCGGGTGTCGTCGCCGCGGTCCAGGGTGACCGCGCGGACCCGGTCGGGGCCCTCGGTGAGCACGCGCAGCAGATCGGGCAGCAGGACCGTGCCGCCCACCGGGGTGCGTTCGCGCAGATGGTGCAGGCAGGCGCTGAGCACCGACTGCTCGTGGTCGTCCATCGGACGGCCCCGCACGATGGTGATCAGCGCGGCGACCATGTTCAGCACCCGCCCGTGCGTCTCCGCCTTCAGCACCTCGCCCGCCTCGCCGCCGATCCGCGCCGCCGCCTCGCCCATGGCACCGGGATCCAGGACGTTGATGCCGCCCCGGCCCCGCCCGATGGAGATCACCTGACCGCCCAGCGCCCGTACGGTGTCGGCGTAGTCGGGCTTGAGGTCGCCGAGCACCAGCGGGACCACGCCGGTCGCGGCGAGCCCGATCAGCATCCGGTTGACGAGGGTGGACTTGCCCAGGCCCGGCATGCCGAGCATGAACAGCGAGGGGTTGGAGATGTAGCGGGCCCGGGTGAACCAGTTCAGCGGGTCGCCGCAGACCGTGGCGCCGGTGAACAGGTGCTGCCCGAGCGGCACGCCGGTCATGGGCGAGCCGGAACCTGCGGCGAACGGCCACATGCCGCACGCCTGCACAGTGGTGGCCCGCCACATGGTGGGCGGATCCATATAGCCGACGCGTCCGCCGCCGGGACCGAGCCAGCCACGGGGCGGGACGTACGGCTGCCTGGGGCGGGCCTTGTCGGCGTCCGCCTTCGGCTTCTTGCCCTTCCTGTCCTGCTTCCCGGGCTTCCCGGACGGCTGTGTCGAGACCGGGCCCCCGGCCAGCGCCTCGCGCGCCTGCTTCTCGGCCAGCCGGTCGGCCTGTTCGGCCTTCCGCTCCTCGCTCCGGCGACTCACAGCGCCTCCTGAAGCTCGTGCGGGATCAGGGTCTGCTCCCACGGGAGGATCCCGGCGGGCAGCGTGCAGGTGAACGCCGCCGCCTGCATCCGGTCGGCGGGCCGCATCAACACCCGGGATGCGGCGGTCAGGTTGCGGATCGTGACGCTCGCGTCGGCCAGTTCGGCGGCGCTGTCGACGGTGACCGTCAGCATCAGCGAGAACTCCACGAGCCCGGCGCCCGACGCCTCCTCGGCCGCGGTCTGTTCCGCCGCCCGCATCTCGGAGGCCGCGCGGGCCTGCACCATGCCGCGTCCGGACGTCGCCATGAACTGGGCGCTGCGCCGGTCCGCCTCGACGATCCGCGCCGAGGTGGCCGGGTCGATGGGCCGGTAGATCAGCGCGACCCGCTTGCGGCGGGTGCCGGGGGCCGCCTCCAGCATGCCCCTGAGCACCGAGGACCGGACCGTGCCGCGCGGCGCCAGGGTGAGCAGCCAGGTCCGTGACACCCCCGAGTCGTGCTGGTAGCTGTTCACCGTCTCGACGGCGGCGGCCGGTCCCGCGTCGTCCCACTCGAGGCCCGTTCCGCCGTACCGGGCGCGGGCGTCGAGCACGTCGGCGGCGACGGCGGGGTCGTAGGCGACCCGGACGACCTCGGCGATCCGCTCGGCGGAGAGCGGGTACGCCGAGCCGCCCCCGGCCGCGACGAGCCCGGCGAGCAGGCCCGGGACCCGGATCGCGAGGTCGGAGATGACATCCTCCGGCTTGCGCCGCTGGCCGGGCGGGACGCCGTAGGTGAGGGTGACGTAGGTGTGCATCTCGGAGGAGGCGGTCGGATAGCGCTCGACGACCTCCTCCATCACCGCGCGGGCGGCGGGCGGCGCGTCGGGATGGATGCGGGGCAGCACCTCGTGGGCGAGCCGGGTGCCCGGGTCGGGGGCGGTCTCCACGATCAGGGAGGCGCCGCGCAGCCCGGGTTCGTGCGCCAGCCGGGCCAGCCACTCGCCCCACAGCGCGACCCAGACGTCGACCTGGTCGGGGTCGACCAGGGCACCGCCGTCGGGGTCGCAGCCCAGGACGATCGTGTACAGGTTGCGGGCCGGGTGGTGCAGGACGCCGAAGGGCCGGTCGTAGGCGTCCCGGCCTTCCGTCGTGGTGACCTTGTTGAGCAGGCCCGGCGGACGGAACCGGCCGCCCGGCCGGGCGGACAGCGGTCCGGAGACATACAGATGCGACCCCTTGGCCTTACGGCGCCACCAGCCGACGCGCAGGGTCATCAACTGGTAGACGTTGCGCCCGTCCTGGGTGCGAATGGCGAGCGGAACCAGGAACACCACGACCGGGACCAGCACGATCAGCGCGGCGTACAGCGAGATCAGCGAGGCGAGCAGGGTGACGACCAGGCCGCCGAAGACACCGAAGGTGCCGACGAGACCAAGTGGCCCGAGCCCGGGCCGCCTTGGCCGGCGCCAGTTCCCGTAGGTCGGATGGGTGACGGCTTCCGTGGACATGAGGGTCCGGTTTCCCTTCGTGAAGTGATGGTGTTAGGGGGCAGCGGGGGGGGAGTGGGGCCGGTTCGAGGGTCGGCAAGACCGCCGAACTCCCTAGGGGGGGAAGCGGGAGTTCGGCGGTCGTTCGGAGGGCGGCGACGGGGCCTTCGCTACGAGGCTCCCGGCGCCGCCGGACCGGGTCAGCGGCCGGTGTTGTGACCCAGGTCGCCGTCGGCGCCGTCCACGGCGCCCGCCGCGGTGCTGCCGACGATCTGCGCGGCGGTGACCACCGCGGCGACCGCGGCACCGGCCGGCCCCCCGGCCGCGGCCGCCGCCCGGCCCGCCCCGGCGGCCGCTCCCGAGCCGCCACCGCCCGCACCGGCACCGGCGGCACCACCCCAGCCGGCGCCGTTGGAACCGTTCCCGCCCGCGGGCCCGCCCGGACCGGGGGCGCCGCCCTGCGAGCCGCCTCCCGAACTGCCCGCGCCGGACGGCCCCTTCGGACCGGCCGCCCCCGATTGACCACCGCTACCGCCGCTGCCGGCGGCCCCGCCCAGCGAGCGGGCGCCGGTCGCCAGCGCCCCGCCCGCCGCCGACAGCGCGCCGGAGACCGGGTTGCCGCCACCGAGGGCGGCGGTGGCGGGCACCACGAGCTTCAGCAGCGCGGGCAGCGAGACCGCGGACAGCAGCATCAGGCCGATACCGGCGATGCGTTCGTTGATGTCACCGCCCTGACCGCCCTGCGAGATCATCGCGGACCCCGAGTACAGCACCAGACCCGCCGCGGGCTTGTACAGCAGCCAGGCGATCATCCAGCCGATGTGCTTGCGCCACCAGCCCGCGCCCCAGTCGGTCATCGAGGCCGCGGCGGCCACCGGCAGGGTGCCGAGCAGCAGGATCATCACGCCGAGCCGGATGTACATCAGGATGGTGTGGATGATCCCGGAGATCAGCAGCAGGAAGGCCAGGACCAGCAGCAGGAACGACTCCACGTTGTCGCCGCTCTTGCAGGCACCGACATTGCTCAACTGCGCCTGGGCGCCCGCGTTGAAGAGGAACGTGGCGTAGTCGTCGGCGACGGCCGCCGCGGCCGTCACGACGGTGGTGGCCGCGCCCGAGACCAGGATGACCCGGAGGATGCCCTTCAAGGCGGTCACGCCCGCGGTACCCCGCCGTTCCAGGGCCATCCGGACCGAGGCGAAGATCAGCGAGCCGACCGCGAGGTAGACCACCAGCCACTGCGTCTGGCTGCCGACGTCCTTGGCGGTGGCCGTCCCCGTCAGGGTCGGCACTCCGGTGATCAGGGCTCCGAACACCGCGATCGCACCCGCGAGGATGGAGTTCGCGATCAGCTCGATGACCGTCCCGATGGGATTGCCGAGAAAGTCGAAGAAGCCCTTGATCAGGTCGATGACCGGATTCCCGGTCGGGCAGTTCATGTCAGTCCCCCCACAGGGTGTAGCCGCTGGTGTTGCCCTGGACGGCCGTCACCGGCGTGTGCAGGGAGCCGTCGCCGTTGGGCAGGACCTTCCAGTCACCGCCGCTCCAGCGCAGCACGATGGTGGTCGCCGCATAGCCCTGCGAGGTCCGCAGGAGCAGCTTCACGCTCGCGGCCGTGCTCTTGTACGACGTCACCGTGAAACCGGCGTACGTGGCGACCGCCGCGTCGCCGGTCTGCTCGCCGCTGTCGATGTCCTGGACGGTGGAACGCTGGAACTCGAACATGTCGCGTCCCGCCCCGGCGACGACCTGCTGCTCCGTGACGGTCCGCCAGCCGGAGCCGCTCATCTGCGACGGGATGACGTGGGCGGCCAGCACGGCGCCGATCGGCGTACGTGCGAAGCACCACCGCAGGGTCCCCGTCGTCCGGGTGGGCCCCGCCGAGGCGGACACCGGCACCCGCGTGATGCCGAGCGTGTCCCAGCTGACGTCATCCGGCGGGGCCTTGGGCAGCGCGTCGCCCGCGCTGTCGTCGGTGGCGCAGCCCTGGGGGCGGCCGTCGCGCGGGGCGGCGTCGCCGGAGAGCGGGCCGGCCGCCGCGGCGCGGGCCCGGTCCGTGCCGGTCTCCCCGCCGGACGTCAGCGCGACGATCCCGCCCAGCACCAGCACTACGGCGAGGAATCCCGCCGACAACTGCCAGCTGCGCTGCTTCCAGTACGGCTCCGGCTCGTCGGCCCACCGCTGTCTGCGTGTGAACATCTCGACCGCCCGCCGGCTCACGTGAAGACGAAGCTGACCAGCGGGCCCGCGGTGGCCACCAGGACACAACCGCCGAGCACCATGCCGAGCCGGCTCATGTGCTCCGAACTCTCGCCCCGCTTCAGGGAGATCGCCATCATGGCGCCGGTGATCAGCACCCCGGCGACACCGGCGGCGGTACCCGCCCAGGCGGCTATGCCGAGGACGGTGTTCACCTTGTCCTTCAGCTGGTCCGGGGCGTCACTGGTCGGCTGGGGCACGTCGCCGCCCGGCGCTGGCGCCGCGGCGAGGATGTTCTGGGCTTCGAGCAGCAGTGATGACATGCGGTTCTCCGAGGAGTAGGCGCCCTGCCTGAGCGGCGGGCGTGAGCGGAACTGGTGGTGCGTCGTGAGGTCTAGGGACCGAGGAGCGAGAGGTCGCCGAGGGCGGCGACGAGCGGACCGGCCGACGAGGCGACCAGACAGCCGAGGGTGACGAAGAAGATCCCGCGGAAGTGCGCGGCGCCCTCGCCGGGTTCGCCCCGGTTGAGCTGGATCGCCATGTTGATGCCGACGATCAGCAGGCCGGCCACTCCGGCGGCGGTGGCGCACCAGGCGAGGATGCCGAGAATCTCGCCGGCGCCCGCGGGCGGGCTGTAGGCGGCCAGGTTCACGACGCCGCCTCCTCTTTGTGCGCCTCGCTGCCCACCAGCTCGGCGAGCGAGACGAGTTGCCGGGGCATGGCCCTCGGGGTGGAGCCCAGGCGCCAGGCCGGAATCCACGGCACCCGGTGCACATGCGTGACCGAGCGCAGCACCCGGATCCGCCGCAGCAGACCGAGCGGCAGCCGGCCCGGGGCGTCGGCGACGAGGACCACGCCCAGCAGATCGAGCCCCTGCGGTGCGCGCCCCTCCTTCAGCGCGCCCAACGCCTGGGAGACGGACCGCAGTCCACGCGCGCTGGTCCGGCCGACCAGCACGATCCGCCGCGGTTCACCCCGAGTCGGCTGCGGCCACCGAACCCCGAGATCCACCCCACCGAGCGCCTCCACCAACGAGGTGGCCCCGGCCCCACCGTGCGCCTGAACCCACCCGACCTCGCTCCGGGACCGCCCACGCCCCGACACCCCTCGTCGCGGCTCGCCCCAGGAGGGCTCGGTGGGCGGGGTGGGGGTGGGGGCGGTACGGCGGGCCGGGGCGGCGGGAGGGGACACGGGGTCCGGGGTCCGAGGGACGGCTCGCCCGGTGGGGCGTACCGGGGTGGACGGGGAGGCGGTTGGTGTCGGGTGGTGGCCGCCGGGGCGTGCGGAGGAGGCCGGAGTCGAGGCGGAGTCGGGAGCGGGAGGTGCGTAGCCGTGGGGGTCGGGGGCCGGCGTCGTACCGGGTGTGCCGGCGGGGGCGGACTGCGGTGCCGGTCGGGGAGATTTCGGCCCCCGTACCCATCCGGACGGGCTCGACGGCGTTGCCGAAGGTGTGCCCATGTGTGCTCCGCCCCCCTCTTCGCTCGTGCTGCCACTGGTGCTCTGACTCATCTGGTTTCCACCGTTTTGAACTTATTTGCTCCGAGGCCCGTTTCGATCTGCCGAGCCCGTCGGCAGCACAACGGGCCGTCCGGCCAAAGCGGTTCAAGGCGAGGGGAAGAAGGCACGAGCTCATGGGTTCCGCAACGGGAGACACCCCGGAGGGCGGCACTTCGACAGCCGTCCGCAACACCGTCGCCGCCGGTACCGGCTGCGGCTGCCTGCTGTCGCCGGTCGCCCTGGTCGGCACCGTGATCATCGTGATCATCATCGGCGGGTTCGGCGTGCTGCTGGCCCCGCTCATCGCGCTGATCCTGCTGTTCAGCGGCGGCGGCAGCGACTCCGACAACCAGGCCACCGCGAACCAGGTGATCGCCTCCGTCCAGGGCGACGGCTCCGGCGAGCTGGACGCCTCGACGGTCCCCGAGGACCTGGTCGAGCCGATCGAGGACGCCGGTGAACTGTGCGGCACGATCGGCCCGATCGTCATCGCGTCCCAGATCGAGAAGGAGTCCGGCTTCGACGCGGCCAAGGCCGGCCCGGACGGCAAGCAGGGCATCTCGCAACTGCCGCCCGACATCTTCGAGCAGTACGGCGAGGACGACGACGACAACGACAAGACCTCCGCGCTGGACGCGGAGGACTCGATCATGGCGCAGGGCCGCTACATGTGCGACCTGGCCGAACAGGCCCAGCAGATGATCGACAACGGCGAGGTCGTCCAGACCGGCACCACCAACACCGTCCTGGACCTCGCCCTGGCCGGCTACCACCTCGGCATGGACGCCGTCCGAGCCGCCAAGGGCGTGCCGAACACCAACGACGCCCAGGGCTATGTCCTCGCCGTCCGCGCCCAGTTCGCCAAGTACGAGGGCATCGCCGCGCCCCCCGCCGGAGCGACCCCCGGCGTCACCCCCGGTTCCGCCTGACACGCCTGACATGGAGGACAGTGATGGACCGCTTCGAGGTGCACATCACCGAGGAAGAGCACGCCGAGATCGACGGACACCCCCTCGTCCCCGACCCGGGCCAGTCCGTGCACGACGCCGTACTGGACCGGCTTCAGCAGTACGCGCAGGAGCGCGCCGCCGCCGTGCTGGCCACGGTGAACGACGGCTCCGGTGCCGCCCACTTCGTCCTCCAGGTGAGTCCGGACGGTTCGAGCCGTGTCCTCGACGCCGAGGAGGAGCGACAAGAGCAACAGGAGCCCGTGTCCGCCGTGGCCACCGCGGTCGCCCGGGCCCGAGCCACCGCCGCGGCCCGCGCCGTCGTCCAGACCCCGGTCGTAGTCGCCGACCTCCCCACCGAGCACGCCGAACGCATCGGCCGTATCAACGAGTTGGCGACAAGCGGCCGCCTCGATGAGGCATACGCCGACGTCTGCGCGCTGCGCGAGAGCCTGACCGGATCACTCGGTGCCGAGCATCCGCACGCGCTGGAGGCCCGGTCGATGGAGGCGTATCTCGCGCATCTGCGCGGCGACCACCGGGAGGCCACCGTGCTCGCCCTGGGGGTGGCCCGGATCCGGTGCGGTGCCGGGGACGGGCAGGCGTCGGCGGAGGTGGCCCGCGCGGCGGCGGCCTGGCAGCGGATCGACGACGACCGGGCCGCCGTGGTGCACGGGCGTGAACTGCTTCACATGTGGGGCCAGTTGGACCGACGGGGCCAGCTGCCGCCCGGCGACGCCGCACTCGTGGGGCAGGTCCGCAGACATGTCGATGCCCTAGCGGCCTACGTCTGAGGCGCTTCTGGCCCTTCTGACCTGCGCGTCCATCGATCCGTACAACCGGCGTCAAACGAACGTGGAACGCCCCTCGCAACACTCCGGGCCCAGCCGACACACAGAGGGGGGAACACACCATGAACGTGACGGTGATCGGATCGGCGGGCGCGGCGTCCGCGGAGGAACGGGCGCTGCGCGACCTGTACGTGGAGCACGGACCGGCGCTCCACTCGTACGTGCTGCGCCTGTTGGGCGGGGACACGCACCGCACCGAGGACGTCGTCCAGGAGACGCTGCTGCGGTGCTGGACCAAGCAGAACCTGGTCGACGACGAGGGGATGGCGGTGCGTCCCTGGATGTTTCGGGTCGCCCGCAACCTCGTCATCGACGCGCACCGCATCCGTGCGGCGCGACCGCAGGAGGTCAGCGGTGCGACCTGGGTGAGCGAACTGGGCATCGAGGTCGACGACATCGACCGGATGCTGTCGTCCATCGTGGTGCAGGACGCCCTCCAGGCACTGACACCCGCGCATCGCGAAGTGCTCCTGGCGACGTTCTTCGCGGACCGCACCACCCAGCAGGCGGCCTCGGTCCTGGGTGTCCCGCAGGGCACGGTGAAGTCCCGCGTGTACTACGCCCTGCGCAGTCTTCGAACGGCGCTGGAGGAGCGAGGCGTGCGGTAGAAGGATCAGGGCTCCAACTCGCGCAGGGCCTGCCGGACCTCGTCCGCCTCCGTGTGGCCGCCCTCCTCGAGCAGGGCGAGCGCCGCCGTCCACGCCTCGCGGGCCGGTCCGTGATCGCCGGCGGCGCGGTGGGCGTCTCCCAGGTGGCGCAGGGTGTCGGCCTCCAGGAAGCTGCTGCCGATCTCCCGGTACAGCTCCACGGCCCGCTCGAACCGGGCGACGGCCGCGGCGTGGGCGCCGAGGTGATGGTGGGCGTAGCCGACGCTGTCCTGCGCGGACGCCTCACCGCTCAGGTCGCCGACCTCCTGGTGCAGGGCGACGGCCTTCTCGCAGTGATCCAGGGCCTGTTCGAGATCGCCGAGCAGGATGTACGTCCAGCCGATCTCGTTGCGCACACTGGCCTCGCCGCTGCGGTGGCCGAGGGAGTGGTACAGCGTGCCGGCCTGCGCGTAGTGGTCGAGTGAGACCTCGTACCGCTCCAATTGGTTGGACTGGTAGGCGAGGGCGCGCCGGGTGCGGGCCTCGCCGAAGGCGTCGCCCGCCTGCCGGAAGAGCTCAAGTGCCCGGCCGAGCAGCCGTAGCGCCTCGTCCTCGTGCCCGAAGCGGGTGTGGCCGAAGCCCAGGCCGCGCAGGGCGTGCGCCTGGCCGACGGGATCGTCCAGGGCCTGGGCCGAGCGCAGCGCCGCCTTGTTGATCTCCATCAGGTCGTGCCAGTAGCCGAGGCGGTCGAAGTACAGGTCCAGGGCGTAGGCGAGGCGCCAGGCGTGGTCGTGCCGGCCGTGAGCGGTCGCGAACTCGACGACCGAGCGCAGCACTTGGCGCTCGGAGCGCAGCCAGCCGATCGCCTGCTTGCTGTCGTTGAACCGCAGCGGCCCGCTGTCCGTTGTGCTCGCCGCGAGGGGGATGGTCTCCCGGAACGGGCCGAGGACGGCGGAGGCGTGGTGGGCGGTGTGGAGGTAGTGGTCGGTCATCCGCAGCAGCACCGCGTCGCGCTCCGCCGCGCCGCTGTGGTGGGCGACGAGTTCCTGGGCGTAGGCGCGCAGCAGGTCGTGGAAGACGAACCGGCCGGGGGCGTGTTCGATGAGCAGGCTCGCCCCGGACAGCTCGGTCAGCAGCGCCCGTACCTGCCGTCGTGGCATCCCGGCCAGTGCCGCCGCCGCGGCGGTGCTGATGTCCGGGCCGGGGTGCAGGGCGAGGCGCTGGAAGAGTACGGCGGCCTCGGGCGACAGCGCCTGGTACGACCAGGAGAAGACGGCGCGGGCGTCGGTGCCGGTGTCGTGGCCGACGGCGAACGCGTCGAGGCTGCCGTGTCCGGCCCGGAGTTCCTCGGCGATGTCGGCGAGCCGGAAGCAGGGGTTGAGGGCGGCCCGCGCCGCCACGATGGCCAGGGCCAGCGGCAGCCCGGCGCACAGGCTGACGACGGCGTCGACCGCGTCCGGTTCGGCGTCCACGCGCGCCCCGCCCAGGCGCCGGACCAGCAACTCCCGCGATTCCGCCGCGCTCAGCAGCCCCAGCGCGAACGGCCGCGCCCCGTGCCTGGCCACCAGGCCGGTGAGCCGGTTGCGGCTGGTGACGATGGTCAGACAGCCCGAGGTGCCGGGCAGCAGTGGCCGTATCTGCTCGGTGTCCCGGGCGTTGTCCAGCACGATCAGCACCCGGCGCTCGGCCAGCAGGCTGCGGTACAGGGCGGTCTGCGCGTCGAGCCCCTCGGGGACGGCCTGCGGTGCCACCCCGAGCGCGACGAGGAACGTCGAGAGCGCCTCGCCGGGGTCCGTCCGGCAGCCTGCGGGGTCGTAGCCGCGGAGATTGACGTAGAGCTGTCCGTCGGGGAAGCGGTGGGCGACCCGATGGGCCCAGTGCACGGCGAGCGTGGTCTTGCCGGCACCGGCCATGCCGTCGATGACGGCGATGGCGGAGGTGCCGGTGGCGGGTACGGCGGCGTGATCATTGTCGGCCAGCAGTGCTTCGGCACAGTCGAGTTCGGCACGGCGACCGGTGAACGTCGCGAGGTCCGCGGGCAGTTGAGAGGGGCGCACTTCGGTGCTCTCCGGCGGCTGCGGCGCGTCCGCGACACCGGGGACGGCACCGGCCAGAACCTGGGAGTGCAGGGTGCGCAGCGACGGCCCCGGCTCGATCCCCAGCTCGTCGACCAGGGTGCGGCGCGTCCGCGCATAGACCTCCAGTGCGTCCGCCTGCCGCCCGCAACGGTACAGGGCGACGAGCAGCAGTTCGCTCACGGTCTCGCGCAGCGGCTGGGCGTCCCGCAGGGCGAGCAGCTCCGGCACCACGGCCTCGTGCCGGCCGAGTTCCAGCTCCGTCCGCAGGGTGAACTCCAGGGCGTTCAGCCGCCGTTCGGCCAGATCTGTCCGCGCAGCCTCGGCGAACGGGCCGGGCACTCCGGCCAGCGCGGGACTGGCCCAGTCGGCCAGCGAGGTGCGCAGCAGCCGGAGGGCCAGTTCCCCCTCGCCGGACGAGCGATGCCGTTCGGCCCGCGCCACCGCACGCGTGCAGTCGGCCAGGTCGGAGGAGAACAGGTCGTCCCGCAGGGCATACCCGTCCCCGGCCGAGACCAGGATCCGGAACGGCTCCCCCTTGCCCCGCTCGGGCTCCAGCAGCTTGCGCAGCCGGGAGGCGTACGTGCGCAACACCGGCACCGCGCCCGTCGGCGGCTGTGTCCCCCAGATCCCGTCGACGAGGTCGGCCACGGCGACCGCGTCTCCTCGGCGCAGCAGCAACATCGCGAGAACGGCGCGTTGTTGGGGGGAGCCCAGCGCCAGTTCCTCGGTACCGCGCCAGGCCCGCAACGGACCCAGCAGGGAGAACCGGAGGGGCTCCGTTTCCGTTTCCTCCACGGCTGAGGACAGTAGCGGTCGAAATTCCGAACGTCAGCTCGAACCGACATTTCCCGCCAGCCGCCCGACCGGGGGTGTTCCCCTCGGTCGACACCCCGAAGGAGACCGGCCGATCACCGCTTTCGTACTCGGCGCCGTGGCGGGCCTGTTGGCGGCCACCGTGACATCCCTCGTGCGAGCCCGCCTGCGCCCGCCCGAGACATGCACCTGGTGCTCCACGACATCCGGACACCGGGTCACCGGCCACGAGACCCGTCTGTGCAAGGGACACGTCCAGGAACTGCGGCGCCGCCGCCTGGACCGCATGGCCAAGGGTGCCCCCTGGGAGCCGGACCCCTTCGGCAACCTCTGGCTGCTGCCCGAGGAAATCGAGGGACAGGGCCGCACGGACCCGCACACACTCCGCACGCCGCTGCCTGACCAGCATCGACACACCTGGAAGCGGGAAGCATCCTGGACTGCCTACCGCCGCACCCGGGCGGTACGGAGGCGCCGCTAGCCTCGGCATCGCGAACGGGAACCGCCGAAGGGCCGGTGGCACTCTGTGTGAGCGGGGGTGACCCCGTAGAACGACGTAGGACAGGGGGCTGTGGTGAGCCAGGTGCTCTATGGGGAGCGGTCGTGGAATCCGCTGGCGCGGACCGTCGAGTTGAGCGATGCCGGGCTGCGCAAGGGCGGTAGGACCACGCCGCTGCACGAGTTGAACCTCGTCGCCATGGCGGACGCCTTCCAGCGCGGGCAGTGGCTCGGCGGCGGCGGTACGGAGCGTCCGCTGAGCGGGCTGCCGGAAGGGCCCGGCGTCGTCCCGGTGACGCGCGTCACCGGCACCAGCAAGCCGCTGAAGGTGCGCGAGGCCGCCGAGTTCGCGCGCACCCTGGGGGAGCTGGCCGTACGGCACAGCGGTGGGCCGCAGCAGGTGGCGGCCGTCGCGGAGATGGCCCGCGCCGAGGGCGTACCGCTGTGGATCGCGCGCCGGTTCGCGCCCGGACCGGCCGGGCCGATCGCCGTCGCCGTGGACCGCAACCTGGTGCGGGTGGACGTCTGGGGACCGCACGCCCCCGCCGTACGGATCCGCGCGCCCTTCGGCTTCCACGGCGAGCGCTCCGATCCGTCCCAGGGGCTGCGGGTGACCGTCGGCGAGGTCTCGGCGGAGCTCGTCCTCCAGGGCCGCAAGCGCAAGTCCAAGCGGTACGCGGAGGTGACGCTGCCCGGGCAGCGCTGGGTGCTGAAGCGGGAGAACGCGAAGAGTTCCGTGCTGCTGCGCGACGACCGGCCGGTGGCCCTGCTCACCCGCCCCCGGGGCCGGCCGGAACCCGAGCCGGGCTCGGTACTGCGGCCACTTGCCACCGTGCAGCACCAGAGCCCCGACCCGCTGGACGCCGTCATGGCCCACGTCTTCGCCGTCGCCTTCGGGCTCGGCGACACCACGGGCGCGGCCCGGTTCCGGGCCGAGCGGCGCCGGACGCACTTCGGGGAGCCGATCGCCGTGGACGAGTGGTGGGACCGCCCCTGGTTCAGCAACCTCGGCCTTGACCGGGAGGACAACGAACTCGGCGGCGCCGACGGCTGGGGCTCGGACGGCGGCGACGGCGGGGACTCCGGGGGCGGCGACGGCGGCGGGGGAGACGGCGGTGGCGGTGGTGACGGCGGTGGCGGCGGAGGTGGCGACTAGCCCGGAGCGGGGGCAGGCGGGTGGTGGTCCCGTCCGGGTGACGTGTGGTGTGTCGAGGCGGTCCGTGGTCCAGTTCACATGGCGTATGTGGGGTGCGGCCGACACCATGGGGGCCTCACCGCCAGGCGAAGGGATCACGAATGTTCCGCAAGGTGCTGGTCGCCAACCGTGGCGAGATCGCGATTCGGGCGTTCCGCGCGGGCTACGAGCTGGGCGCGCGCACCGTCGCCGTCTTCCCGCACGAGGACCGCAACTCGCTGCACCGTCTGAAGGCCGACGAGGCCTATGAGATCGGTGAGCCGGGGCACCCGGTGCGGGCCTACCTCTCCGTCGACGAGATCGTCGCGGCGGCCAGGCGCGCGGGCGCGGACGCCGTCTACCCCGGCTACGGCTTCCTCTCCGAGAACCCCGAGCTGGCCCGCGCCTGCGAGGCCGCCGGCATCACCTTCGTCGGGCCCGGCGCCGACATCCTTGAGCTGACCGGCAACAAGGCCCGCGCGGTGGCCGCCGCCCGCGAAGCCGGCGTACCCGTGCTCGGCTCCTCCGCGCCCTCCACCGACGTCGACGAACTCGTCCGCGCCGCCGAGGACATCGGCTTCCCGGTGTTCGTCAAGGCCGTCGCGGGCGGAGGTGGGCGCGGAATGCGCCGCGTCGAGGACCCCGCCCAGCTCCGCGAGTCCATCGAAGCCGCCTCCCGCGAGGCCGCCTCCGCCTTCGGTGACCCCACGGTGTTCCTGGAGAAGGCCGTCGTCGAACCCCGCCACATCGAGGTGCAGATCCTCGCCGACGGACACGGCGACGTCATCCACCTCTACGAGCGGGACTGCTCCGTGCAGCGCCGCCACCAGAAGGTCATCGAGCTGGCCCCCGCCCCCAACCTTGACCCCGCCCTGCGCGACCGCATCTGCGCCGACGCCGTGAGCTTCGCCCGCCAGATCGGCTACCGCAACGCGGGCACCGTGGAGTTCCTCCTGGACCGCGAGGGCAACCACGTCTTCATCGAGATGAACCCGCGCATCCAGGTCGAGCACACGGTGACCGAGGAGGTCACCGACGTCGACCTGGTCCAGGCGCAACTGCGCATCGCCGCCGGGGAGAGCCTCGCCGACCTCGGGCTCGCCCAGGAGACGGTCACCTTGCGCGGCGCGGCCCTCCAGTGCCGTATCACCACGGAGGACCCCGCCAACGGCTTCCGCCCCGACACCGGCCGGATCAGCGCCTACCGCTCCCCGGGCGGCTCCGGCATCCGGCTGGACGGCGGCACCACTCACGCCGGCACCGAGATCAGCGCCCACTTCGACTCCATGCTGGTCAAACTGACCTGCCGGGGCCGGGACTTCGCCGCCGCGGTGGGCCGTGCCCGGCGCGCCGTCGCCGAGTTCCGCATCCGCGGCGTGGCCACCAACATCCCGTTCCTCCAGGCGGTGCTGGACGACCCGGACTTCCAGGCGGGCCGGGTCACCACCTCGTTCATCGAGCAGCGCCCGCACCTGCTGACCGCCCGCCACTCCGCCGACCGCGGCACCAAGCTGCTGACCTATCTCGCCGACGTCACGGTGAACCGCCCGCACGGCGAGCGCCCCGACCTGGCCGACCCGATGGCCAAGCTGCCCCCGGTACCGGAGGGCCTGCCCCCGGCGGGCTCCCGCCAGCGCCTGATCGAGCTCGGCCCCGAGGGCTTCGCCCGCGCCCTGCGCGAGTCCCCCACCCTCGGCGTCACCGACACCACCTTCCGCGACGCCCACCAGTCGCTGCTCGCGACCAGGGTCCGCACCAAGGACATGCTCGCCGTCGCCCCGGTGGTCGCCCGCACCCTGCCCGAACTGCTCTCCCTGGAGTGCTGGGGCGGCGCCACTTACGACGTCGCGCTCCGCTTCCTCGCCGAGGACCCCTGGGAACGGCTCGCCGCGCTGCGCGAGGCCGTGCCCAACATCTGCCTCCAGATGCTGCTGCGCGGCCGCAACACCGTCGGCTACACCCCGTACCCCACCGAGGTCACCGACGCCTTCGTCCAGGAGGCAGCGGCCACCGGCATCGACATCTTCCGCATCTTCGACGCCCTCAACGACGTCGACCAGATGCGCCCCGCCATCGACGCCGTACGGCAGACCGGAACCGCCGTAGCGGAAGTGGCCCTGTGCTACACGGCCGACCTGTCCGACCCGAACGAGCAGCTCTACACCCTCGACTACTACCTCCGCCTCGCCGAGAAGATCGTGGCCGCGGGCGCCCATGTCCTGGCCGTCAAGGACATGGCCGGACTGCTGCGGGCCCCGGCCGCCGCCACCCTCGTATCGGCGCTGCGGCGGGAGTTCGACCTGCCGGTGCATCTGCACACCCACGACACCGCGGGCGGACAGCTCGCCACCTACCTGGCCGCCATCCAGGCCGGCGCGGACGCCGTGGACGGAGCGGTGGCGTCGATGGCGGGCAGCACCTCACAGCCGCCCCTGTCCGCGATCGTCGCCGCCACCGACCACTCGGCCCGCCCGACCGGCCTCGACATCCAGGCCGTCGGCGACCTCGAGCCGTACTGGGAGGGCGTCCGCAAGGTCTACGCCCCCTTCGAGGCGGGCCTGCCCGCGCCGACCGGCCGCGTCTACCACCACGAGATCCCCGGCGGACAGCTCTCCAACCTGCGCACCCAGGCCATCGCGCTCGGCCTGGGCGACCGCTTCGAGGACATCGAGGCGATGTACGCCGCCGCCGACCGGATGCTGGGCCGCCTGGTCAAGGTCACCCCGTCCTCGAAGGTCGTGGGCGACCTGGCCCTGCACCTGGTGGGCGCGGGCGTCTCCCCGGCCGACTTCGAGGAGTCGCCCGACCGGTTCGACATCCCCGACTCCGTCATCGGCTTCCTCCGCGGCGAACTGGGCACCCCGCCCGGCGGCTGGCCCGAGCCCTTCCGCAGCAAGGCGCTGCGCGGCCGCGCCGAGGCCAAGCCGCCCACGGCCCTGACCACCGACGACCGCACCGGACTGGTCAAGGACCGCCGCGCCACCCTCAACCGGCTCCTCTTCCCCGGCCCGACGCGCGAGTTCGACACCCACCGCCAGAACTTCGGCGACACCAGCGTCCTGGACAGCAAGGACTTCTTCTACGGACTGCGCCAGGCCAAGGAGTACGCCATCGACCTGGAGCCCGGCGTGCGGCTGCTGATCGAGCTCCAGGCGGTCGGCGACGCCGACGAGCGGGGCATGCGTACGGTGATGTCCTCCCTGAACGGGCAGTTGCGGCCCATCCAGGTCCGTGACCGGGGCGTGGCCTCGGACATCCCGGTCACCGAGAAGGCGGACCGCGCCAACCCTGGCCATGTCGCGGCGCCGTTCGCGGGCGTGGTGACCCTCGCGGTCGCCGAGGGCGACCAGGTGGCGGCCGGGGCGACGGTGGCGACGATCGAGGCGATGAAGATGGAGGCCTCGATCACCGCCGCCAAGGACGGCACCGTCTCCCGGCTCGCCGTGGGCCGGATCCAGCAGGTCGAGGGCGGCGACCTGCTGGTGGAGATCGCCTGAGCCGCAGGCTTCAGCGCTCCTGACGGCAGTACAGGTACAGGTGGGGCTCCGGCCCCGCGCCGGGATGGTCCGGGGTGAAGACGGTGCTGTCACTGGACAGCACCGTCAGCCCCGCCGCCTCGACCATGGCGGTGAAGTCCTCCTCGGCGAAGCTCGTCGCCCGGACCGGCTGTCCCATGAAGACGATCTCCAGGTCCTCCACGTCCGCGGGCACGGTGGCGACCACGAGATGCCCACCGGGCTTGACGGCCCGCGCCAGCCGCCTCAGCAGCGCGGACTGCTCCGCGCGGGTCATCTGGAGCAGCGAGAAGAACACGCACACACCGTCGAAGAAGCCCTCCTCCAGCGGGAGTTCACGGATGTCGGCCCGGCGGAACTGGGCGTCGGGGACCTGGCGGGCGGCGAGTTCCACCATCACCGGGGAGACGTCGATGCCGACCACGGAGTGCCCCGCTCCGGCGAGCGCCGCGGCGGTGGGCCGTCCGGTGCCGCTGCCCACGTCCAGCGTCCACGCGGCGGCCGGCAGCCGCCCGATCAGCCACTCCAGTGCGGCCAGATGCCCGGGGGCGTGCGCGAACGCCTTCTCGTAGTCGGCGCCCAGCGTGTCGAACAGCACGGCGGCGGGCGGGCGTTGGTCCTCTTGCGGCACGTCGGGTCTCCCTTTCGCTCGTCGGCCCGCATAGTCGCACCCGGCGGACGCGGGCCACAACGGCGGCCGTGCGCGTCCGCACGCCCCCGGCAGGGGAGAATGAGGGCCTGACCGACGATCGAACCCTTGCGGAGGAGCGGGAAGATGCAGGACGAGCGAGCGGGACAGGTCGCCGGGCCCGAGGACCTGATCGACGTGGCCCGGCTGGTCACGGCGTACTACGCACTGCACCCTGACCCGGCCGAGCCCGGCCAGCGGGTGGCGTTCGGCACCTCGGGGCACCGCGGCTCGTCCCTCGCGACGGCGTTCAACGAGGACCACATCGCCGCCACCAGCCAGGCCATCTGCGAGTACCGCACCGCCCAGGGCACCGACGGCCCCCTCTTCCTCGGCGCCGACACCCACGCCCTGTCCGAGCCCGCGCGCATCACGGCGCTGGAGGTGTTCGCGGCCAACGACGTGACGGTCCTCATCGACCAGACCGACGGCTACACCCCCACCCCGGCGGTCTCCCACGCCATCCTCGCCCACAACCGCGGCCGCACCTCCGGCCTCGCCGACGGCGTCGTCGTCACCCCCTCCCACAACCCGCCCGCCGACGGCGGCTTCAAGTACAACCCGCCGAGCGGCGGCCCCGCCGGCTCCGAGGCGACCTCCTGGATCCAGGACCGCGCCAACGAGATCATCACGGGCGGTCTGAAGGACGTACGCCGCATCCCGTACACCCGCGCCCTGACCGCCCCCGGCACGGGCCGCTACGACTTCCTCGGCACGTACGTGGCAGACCTGCCGCAGGTCCTGGACCTGGAGGCGATCCGCTCCGCCGGAGTGCGCATCGGCGCGGACCCGCTGGGCGGCGCGTCAGTCGCCTACTGGGGCCGCATCGCCGACGAACACGCCTTGGACCTGACGGTGGTCAACCCGCTCACCGACCCCACCTGGCGCTTCATGACGCTGGACTGGGACGGCAAGATCCGCATGGACTGCTCCTCGCCGTACGCCATGGCCTCGCTCATCGAGCAGCGCGCCCGCTACGACATCGCCACCGGCAACGACGCCGACGCCGACCGCCACGGCATCGTCACCCCGGACGGCGGCCTGATGAACCCCAACCACTACTTGGCCGTGGCGATTTCGTACCTCTTCTCCCACCGCTCGCAGTGGCCGACGGCGGCCGGGATCGGCAAGACCCTGGTGTCGTCCAGCATGATCGACCGAGTCGCGGCGGACGTGGGCCGTCCGCTGGTCGAAGTCCCGGTCGGATTCAAGTGGTTCGTGGACGGCCTGTCCGACGGCAGCCTCGGCTTCGGCGGCGAGGAGTCGGCGGGCGCGTCCTTCCTGCGCCGCGACGGCTCGGTGTGGACCACCGACAAGGACGGCATCATCCTGGCCCTGCTCGCCTCCGAGATCACGGCGGTCACGGGCAAGACCCCGTCCCAGCACTACACGCAGCTCACGGAGCGCTTCGGCGCCCCCGCCTACGCCCGCGTCGACGCCCCGGCGTCCCGCGAGGAGAAGGCCCTGCTCGCCAAGCTGTCCCCGAGCCAGGTCACCGCCGACACCCTCGCCGGAGACCCGGTCACGTCGGTGCTGACGGAGGCTCCGGGGAACGGCGCCGCGCTCGGCGGCATCAAGGTCGGCACGGCCAACGCCTGGTTCGCAGCCCGTCCTTCGGGCACGGAGGACGTCTACAAGATCTACGGGGAGTCCTTCCTCGGCGAGGACCACTTGGCCCGGGTCCAGGAGGAGGCCAGGTCGGTGGTGCTGGCGGCGCTGGACGCGTGAGGTGGACGAGGCGGTGGTGACGGCGCTGGTCGCGGCGGGCGCCGCGATCGCCGGCGGCGGGCTGACCGGGTGGTTCACCCTCTCCGCCGCCAAGCGCCAGGCCGCGGCGGCGTGGGCGGCGGGCGAGCGCCAGGCCGCGGCGGCATGGGAGGCGGGCCGTCAACAGGCGGCCGCCGCCTGGGACGCGGGCCAACTCCAGGCAACGGCCCAACTGGACGTGGCCCGCCGCACACTGACCGAGCAGACGCTGGCGAACCAGCGGGCGGTGCGGCGGGCGGCGTACGTGACGTTTCTGAGCCGGACGGACAGCGCCCAACTGGCGCTGACTGCCTGGCAGTCAGCGATCGGGACGTCGGAGGAGACGGCGCGGCGGCGGGAGTACGACGTGGCGATGGGCGCGGTGGGGGAGGCGCTGAATGTCGTACGGCTGGAGGGGCCGGAGGCGGTGACGGTGGCCGCGGAGGCGTTGCGGAACTCGCTCTCCGCGAGTGCTCTCGGTCCCCAACACCCGGTGACACAAAGGGCGTTCCTGGAGGCGGCTCGCGCTGCACTGACTCCTGTGTAGCGCATGCGGCGCGGTTACGATCGACGGTGCCTGAGATGAGGGGGCCTGGTGCAGCTGAAGGTGTCGTACGAGGACCGGAGCGATGCCGTCACCGTCGTGCGGGTGGAGAGTGACTGTCCAGGCGGCACGGTCGATGTCAACTGTGCGTGGGAACTGCGCAAGGTCATGGTGCAGTTGGCCGAGCAGGGACGAAGGACCCTGATCGCCGACCTCAGTGGGATGGACGACATCAACAGTGTGGCCCTGGACGTTCTGGTCGGGGGCCTCAAGCGCGCGCACTTCAAGGGCGCCAGGCTGTCGGTCGTGGTCACCAGTGAGCGGTTGCGTAACTCGTTGCCCAAGGCCGGTCCGACCTGGTCCTATCGCATCCACGACACCGTGGCGGGCGCGGAGGAGGGGGACGTCGTCCGGGCGGGTCGGCACACCTACGAGCACCTCTCGGAGAGCATCACTCTGGTGAAGGTCATGCTTGACCTGGATGTCTACACCTCGGTGGGGCTCCGCAAGGTGCTGGTCGATCTGATCAAGCAAGGCAGGTACTTTCTCGTCATCGACTTGACGGAGGTCGAGTACCTCGACTCCACGGGACTGGGTGTGATCGTCGGTGCGTTGAAGTACGTCCGGGCCTTTGAAGGAGCGCTGGCCCTGGTTGTGCCGTACGAACCAGCGGTCAAGCAGTTCCGGATCACCGGACTGACGAAAGTGTTTCCCATCTTCCGCTCCGTCGATCCGGCCGTCGAGTTCCTCGGCCGAGAGGTGCTCGGTGCACATGCCCGACGGTGAGGCCCGCCTGCGTACCGCGCTTCAGTGGGATCCCGTACGCCTCGGAGTTCACCCCGCCCCCGGTCTCGACGACGGCGTTGACCTGCCGCCGACGGAGTACTTGCTCCGCCCGCACGACGAGACCCTGCGCGGACTGCTGGCGCGGTCGGCGGCCACGAACCGCGGTGTGTTCGTCCTGTTGGTGGGTCGGTCCGCGAGCGGCAAGACCCGTGCCGCGTACGAGGCGGTGAAGGCGGTCCTGCCCGACTGGCCCGTGCTGTACCCCACCGACGCCGACGAATTGACCGCGGCCGACGTCGCCCCGCGGACCGTGCTGTGGCTCGACGAGGCACAGCGCTGCCTGAGCGGCGCCGTCGGCGAGCGAGCCGCGCGGGCCCTGGTGCGGCTGCTCGACGAGGTGGCGCCGCTTGCCGTGGTGGGCACGATGTGGCCGGAGCATTTGCGGCGGCTGACGGAGAGAACCCGCGGTGTCGAGGACGAGTTCGCACACACTCACGCCCTGTTGACGGGGCGTCATACCCGGATCGCGGTGCCGGACACCCTGTCCGTCGACTCCCCGGAAGTCGCCGCGGCGGCCGCCCGAGACCCCCGCCTCGCCGCTGCCGTCCGCGCAGCGGGCCCCGGCAACCGTGTGCTTCAGCATCTCACCGGTGGACCGGAGTTGGTCCGCCGCTGGGAGATGGGGCCCGACCAGTGGTTCACCTCGGCCGAGCATGCCGTGCTCACCGCCGCCGCCGAGGCACGCAGGCTAGGTCACGCCAGTGCCGTACCGGCCCGCCTGCTGATGGAGGCCGCGGCTGGGTTCATGGACTCCACCGCCCGTGCAACCGCGGGCAAGGAGTGGTTTCCGGCGGCCATCGGCTCGCTCACCGCAAGCGCGGGCGGCCCCGCACCACTGATCGCCGAGCGGCACGAGCCGGGGGTCGGCGACCCTGACAGCTACCGCCCGGACGACTACTTGGAGCAGCACATCCGCCGGGTCAGGGCGCACCGCACGCCCCCCGCCGAGTTCTGGGCTGCGGCCGCCTGGGCCAGGACCCCGGACGACCTCCACGCCTTCGCCCGGGCCGCCGAACAGCGCCGCCGCTACGGCTGTGCCGCCACGCTCTACGACATGGCCGTCCGTCAGGGCCACGGGCGGGCGCGCGCGGAGTGGGCCGTACTGCGGGAGACCACCGACGGACAGGCCGCCGCGGAAGAGACAGCCGCCACGGACCCCGGCGCCTGGGTGGCTCTGGCGGTGGCGCGCGAGGCCGAGGGCGATCGGGCGGGCACCCGACGCGCCTACCTGCGTGCGGCCGAGGCGGGCGATGTGTGGGCCTGGTCCGCGCTGGCCCGGATCTGCGAGCAGGAAGGCGACTTGGGCAGCGCTGACGAGGTGGCTGCCCGGGCCCCGGCGGTGGCGCAGTCGCTCGCCTGGCGGACGCTCGGCCGGATGCGCGCGGCAGACGGTCCTGCGGCGGCGAAGGCGTTCGAGCAGGCGGTGAGCGTCGGCGACGGCTGGGGGCACGTCGGGCTCGCCCAGACGGCCGAACGCGCCGGAGACCTGCCGAAGGCGGTGGAACACGCGACCCGGGCGGCCGAGGCCGGGGTGACCGAGGCCTGGGCCCGTCTCGTGCGGCTGCAATGGGCGCTCGGTGACCGGACGGCGACCGTGGCCGCGGCCACCGGCGGCGCGGCCGCCGCGAACCCCGAGGGCTGGACCCAGTTGGCCCAACTGCGCCACGCAGCAGGCGACTTGTCCGGCGCCGCCGCTGCCCACCGAGAGGCCGCAGCCCTCGGCGTCGGCGCGGCCTGGCGCGAACTGGCCCTGCTCGCCGAGGCGGACGGCGACCGGACCGCCGCCGAGGAGGCCGCCGCGCAGGCGGTACGCACCGGCGACCCGGAGGCCTGGACCGCCCTGGCTGAGGACCGGGCGGAACGCGGCGACGACACCGGCGCAGCCCATGCCGCTGCCGAGGCGGCCCGAGCCGGTGACGTAGAAGCATGGATCACCCTGGCCCGCGGCCGCGAACGCGCCGGAGACCCCGAGGGCGCGGAACGCGCCGCCGACCTGGCAGCCGACCGAGGCTCCCCGGCGGCGTGGGCCGCCCTGTCCCGGATGCGGGAGCGGTCGGGTGATCGGGAGGGATCAAGGCGCGCGGTGTCACGGGCGGCGGCGCTCGGTGCCACCGACGCCTGGACCGCACTGGGCCGCGTCCGCGAGGCCCAGGACGACACCGCCGCCGCCGAGCGCGCCTACATCCGCGGCTGCGAAGCGGGCGACACCGAGGCGTACGCCGCACTCGGCGCCCTCTACCTTGCCCAGGGTCGCCCCACCGAGGCCCGCGACGCCTACCGCTCAGCCGTGGACGCGGGCCTCCCCGACGCCTGGGAGGGCCTGCTGTCGGCACTGGCTGCCCAGACACCGCGCGCCGGCTCGGCGCAGACAGCGGAGCGACTGCGCAGGACGGGGCTCAGCCTCTAGGCAGCGCCGAGCCGCTCCATGGGCAATGCAATTCCCGTTCACCGCCGCGGACATGGAGATAGCCTCGGGGCTGCCGGCGTCCAACGGGGAGGGGTCCGAGTATGCATGGGCAGGACTGGGTCGAACGTGCGGGAGAGTTGTTCGAAGCGGCGATGTTCGGCGGGGACGCGTCCGCGCTCGAGCGGTGCGACGACGTGCTGGACGCGGTCGAGGCGCCGCTCGCCATGGCGCGGGGCAAGTTGCTGCACGTTCGCTTCCTCGACGACCGCGAGGAGAACAGCCAGGAACTGGTGCTGTTCGAGCGGGCAGCCGAGTTGTACGCGCGTCTGGGGGACGCCTCGGGTGAGGCGGACGCGTTGTTCTGGGTCGGCTGCTGGCATCAGGTGGTCAAGGGCGACGGCGCCACGGGCAGGCCGTACTTCGAGCGGTCGTACGCGCTGGCGAAGTCCGTCGACGACCGGAAGACGATGTCCTACGCGATTCGCCATCTCGGATTCGCCGACAAGGACGCGGGGAACCTTGACCAGGCCCGCGAGCGGCTGACCGAATCGGTGACCCTGCGCCGGGAGATCGGCTTCAGGCCGGGGGAGGCGGCCGGCCTGGTGGCACTGGCCTACCTCGCGGCCGAAACCGGCGACCCATCGGCGGCGGTCCGCCACCTCGACGAGGCCCAGTCGGTGGCCGAGAGCTGCGGTGCCAAGGCCGTATCGGGGTGGATCGAGCAAGCGCGCACGCACATCCGCTCATAGACGAGCGGTTCCAGGGCGGATGCTGGGCGGGTGCTGGGGCGTCAGGCATCGCAGCAGCGCGATGCCTGACGCCTGACGGGTGATCCGCCCATGGGTCACGCGGTCATCGGACGGCGACCGTCTCCGCGGTCTCCGCCTCGTCCGTGGCGGCGGGGGCTGAGCCCTTCGGCCCGTGAACTGCGACGTACACCAGCAGCACGCCCATGACGGCGACGCCTGCCCACATGGCCTGTTGCCAGCCGTCGACGAAGGACTGCTGCGCGGTGTGGATCAGGTCCTGGGCATGGCTGCCGGTGCTCGGGGCCACCTCGACGGCGTTGGCGACACCCTCGCGTGCGGTGTCCGCAGTCTGTTGGGGGATGCCGCCGAGTTTGTCGTCGATGGCGCCGCGGTAGCCGTTGGCCAGGAGTGCGCCGAGCATCGCGACGCCCAAAGCGGTGCCGAATTCGCGGGTGACGTCGTTGAGGGCGGAGGCGACGCCCTGCTTGGCGCGGGGCAGGGAGCTGGTGATGGCCTCGGTGGAGGGCGTCATCGACAGGCCCATGCCGATGCCCATGGCGAGCATGCCGGGGAGGATGGACAGGTAGCCGTCGTCCACGGAGACGAACAGCGCCATCAGTGCGAGGCCCAGGGTGGACAGGGCGATGCCCACGGTCATGGTGGAGCGGGCGCCGATCTTGGCGGCCATCCTGGGGGCCAGGCCGGACGCCGTCATCATCATGACGGCCATGGGCATCATCGCCGCGGTGGACAGCAGGCCCGACCAGCCCAACACGGCCTGGAAGAACGGGAAGAGGACGACGGCGATGCCGGCCTGGACGCCGAACACGACGAGCAGCGTGAGGGAGCCGCCGGCCAGGCCGCGCTCACGGAAGAGGCGTACGTCCAGCAGGGAAGCATCGCGCCGGTGCAGCTCCCAGACCACGAAGGTGATGGCGGCGACGACGCCGACGGCCAGGCTGATCAGGGAGACGGGGTCGGTCCAGCCGCGCTCGGGGCCTTCTTGCAGGACGAAGATGAGTCCGATCACGGCGACGGTGGACACCAACGCACCGATGGTGTCGAAGGAATGGGCGGAGCGTTCGCGGGAGTTGGGCACCGACTTCAGGGTCATCGCCAGCGCGACGGCGACCAGTGCCACGGGCAGCACGAACAGCCACCGCCAGTCCGCGACGTCCACGAGGAACGCGGAGAGGAACATGCCGAGGATTCCGCCGCCTCCGGCGACACCGGTCCACACACCGATCGCCTTGCCCCGCTCCTCCTCGGGGAACGTGGAGGTGATGACGGCCAGCGTGATCGGCATGATCATCGCGGCGCTGACGCCCGCGGCCACGCGGGCGCCGATCATCACCGCGGCCGACGGGGCGAGCCCCGCGACGACACTGGCCGCGCCGAAGATGATCAGTCCGGTGATCAGCATGGGCTTGCGGCCCAGTCGGTCACCGATCGCACCGAGCGGGAGCAGCAGGGCGGCCAGGGCCAGGGTGTAGATGTTGATGATCCACAGGACAGTGGTCTGCGAGGCACCCCACTCGACGGCCATGTGGGTCTGGGCGACGTTCAGACCGGACACCGACGCGATGACGGCCATCAGCGCGATCGAGACGGCCATCAGGATCGCCCGCAGCTGACGAGCATCCGGCGTACCCCCGCCGCCGACGGGTACGGCCGCCGACTGGGGAGGCTGGTTGCTGCTCATACTTTCCTCTCAAAAAGGGGCATGCGGAACCAGCCCACTGACGCAGGGCCGGTCGCAAAGGGGTGGTGAAGCAGGAGGTCGCGCGCTCCGTCGACGCTAAGCCCGCACTGCGGCAGAGGCATACCATCTTGCCTATGACGCAAGAAGATGGAGCGCTGGACAGCCTCGTACGCAAACGGATCCGCGCACTGCGCGTCGCCCAGGGCTGGTCCCTGGAAGAACTGGCCACCCGTGCCAACCTCAGCCAGTCCACGCTGAGCCGGATCGAGAACGGACAGCGCCGCCTCGCCCTGGACCAGCTCGTCACCCTCGCCCGCGCCCTGGACACCACCCTGGACCAGCTCGTGGAGAACGCCGCCGACGACGTCGTGATCAGCCCGATGATCGACGGCACCCACGGCCTCATGCGCTGGCCCGTGAAGGGCGACCCCGGTATGAGTGTCATGCGTCAGCGCATGACCGAACCGCCGCTCGACAATCCCGCCCGCATGCGCGCCCACCCCGGCCGCGAATGGCTCGTCGTGCTGTCCGGCACCGCGATCCTCATGCTCGGCAACCGCCGGTTCCGCGTCGAGACCAACCAGGCCGCCGAGTTCCCCACGATGATGCCGCACGCGATCGGGGCCGAGGGCGGCCCGTGCGAGATCATGGGCATCTTCGACCGCGACGCCCGTCGCGGCCACCAGCGTGACATCGACGACAGCGGCAAGGCCGACGGCTTCGCCCGCTCTCGCGACCTTCCCTAGCCCAGCCGCAACTGCATCAACGTCAGATCGAACCAGCGCCCGAACTTCGTCCCGGCCTCCTTCAGGGTTCCCACGTGCTCGAACCCCCGCCGCTCATGGAGCCGGATCGACGTCTCGTTGCCCGACTCGATGGCGGCGATCATGCTGTGCTGGCCCGTGGCGCGGGCCCGGGCGATCAGCGCGGTGAGCAGGGTTCCGCCGATGCCGAGGCCGTGGTGTTCGGCGCGGACGTAGACCGAGTCCTCCACCGTGTGGCGGTAGCCCTCCAGGGCCCGCCAGGGGGCATACGCCGCGTAGCCGGCGATCTCGCCGTCCACCTCCGCCACCAGCGCGCTGCCCCGGTCGAGATGGTCGCCGAACCATGCCCGGCCCTCGGCGGGGGTGTGCGGAACCTGCGTCCACAGGGCCGTCGAGTACTCGACGGCGTGGTTGCGGATCGCGACGACGGCCTCGGTGTCCTCCGGCCGGGCCGACCGGACCGTCACGCCCCCTTGCGTCTCGTATATTGGAATCATGTCCAATATGATAGATCCTCTCGTGGAGCGGATCGCCACCCGCATCCGGGACGAGCGGGAGCGGCGCCGGTGGACGCTCGCCCAGCTCGCCGACGCCTCCGGGGTCTCCCGCGCGATGATCAACCGCATCGAGCGCGGCGAGAGCAACCCCACGGCCGTCGTGCTCGGCAAGCTGTCCGCGGCCTTCCGGCTCAGCGTCGCATCGCTGCTCGCGGAGGGCGAGGCGCCCCCGGAGGCCGAGGTGCCGGCGGGCGTGCGGCGGCTCGCGGAGGACGTCGAGTGGACCGACCCCGAGACCGGCTACCGGCGCCGCCAGATCGCCGGTCCGCGCTTCCCCGCGGAGATCGCCGAGATCCATCTCCCGCCGGGCGCCCGCGTCCCCTACCCGGCCGCCGCCTTCGCCTTCCTCCACCAGCTCGTCTGGGTCCTGGAGGGACGGCTCACCTTCCAGGACGGCGACACCGTCCACGACCTTGGCCCGGGCGACATCATCGAACTCGGCGAGCCCGCCCCGCGCGTCTTCGCCAACACCGGTGCCGACGCCTGCCGTTACGCGGTAGTCCTCAGCCGGACCGACCGGCCATGACCCACATCCCGCGCAAGGGCGCCACCGCCCTCCTGGCCGCCATGGCCGGTACGGCGATAGCCGACAACTACACCCTCCAGCCCGCCCTCACCGTCGTCGCCGCCGACCTGGACGTCCCGCTCTCCGCGATCAGCCTCGTCCCGTCCGCCGCGCTCGCCGGCTCGATGGCCGGGTTCGCCCTGCTGCTGCCCCTCGCCGACCGCGTCGCCCCGGCCCGTCTGGTCGCCGCCCACTTCGCCGCCCTGGCCGTGGGCCTCGTACTGGCCGCCACCGCGACCGACGCGGCCGTGCTGGTCGCCGCCCACCTGATCATCGGCGCCGCCGCCGCGGTCGCCGCCCAGGCGAGCGTGATCGCCGGACGCCTGGCCGCGCCCGGCCGCCGCGGAGCCGCCGTCGCGCTGGTCGCGACCGGACTGTCCGCCGGAATCCTGCTCAGCCGACTGGTCGGCGGCGCCCTCACCGACCTGATCGGCTGGCGCGCGATGCTCATGGTCTGCGCCGTCCTCGCCCTGCTGTGCGCCGGTACGGCGATGAGCCGACTGCCCGGCGAGCGCCCCCTGGCCCGCGACCCCTACCGCACCGCCCTGGCCGCGCTGCCCCGCCTCCCGCTGCGCGAGGCGCGACTGCGGCACGCGGTCGCCACCGGGGGCCTGTGGTACCTCGCCTTCACGCTGCTCTGGGTCGGCCTCGCGCTCTTCCTCGCCCGGCCGCCGCACTCCCTGGATCCCACCGCCATCGGCCTGTTCGGCCTGGCCGGGCTGCTCGGCTTCGCCGTACTGCCCTTCACCGGACGCCTCGTCGACCGTCGCGGGCCGCGCACCGTGATGACCGTCGCCGTGGCCGTCGCGGCGAGCGGCGTCCTGCTGATCGCCCTTGCCCCGGACAGCGTGCTCGCCATCGCGGTGGGGCTGGCGGTGTTCGACGCGGGCTGCTTCGTCGCGCAGGCCGCCAATCAGAGCGTCGTGATCGGTATCGATCCCGCCAACTCCGGCAGTTTCAGCGGCGCGTACCTGGTGCTGTACTTCGCCGTCGGCGCCCTCGGCACCGCCCTCGCGGGGCCGCTGATCGACGGCATCGGCATGCGTGGCACCACGCTCGTCGCCCTCGGCGCCCTGATCGCCGCCGCGCTGCTCGCGCACTTCGGATCAGTCAGGGAAACGGCGCCCAGCCCCTCGTACGAGTGAGACAAAATCGTGAGAGCCGGGGCAGACCAGGCGGGCTCCGGAAGAATACCGATCTCCGAGTCGGCGGCACCGTCAGGAGACACACGTGGAGTACTACGACCTCGGCCCGCACGGCCGCACCGTCACCACCGCATCCCCGGAAGCACAGCTCTGGTTCGACCGGGGACTGACCTGGACGTACGCCTTCCACCACGAGGAGGCCGTCGAGTGCTTCCAGAAGGCCGCCGCGGCCGACCCCGACTGCGCCATGGCGCACTGGGGCATCGCCTACGCCCTCGGACCGAACTACAACAAGCCCTGGGAGTTCTTCGACGAGCGGGACCTGGCGCGGACCGTCGAACGCACCCATGACGCCGTGGAGGCGGCCCACGCCAAGGCCGTCGGCTCCACCCCGGTCGAGCAGGCCCTGATCGGCGCCCTGCGCGCCCGCTATCCGCAGGCGAAGGCCGTCGAGGACTGCTCGGTGTGGAACGCGCCCTACGCAGACGCCATGCGGGCCGTCCACCAACTCGCCCCGGACGACCCGGACATCGCGACGCTCTACGCCGACGCGCTGATGAACCTCACTCCTTGGCAGCTGTGGGACCTGCGCACCGGGCAGCCCGCCGAAGGCGCCCGGACCGTCGAGGCCAGGGAGGTCCTGGAGCGGGTCGTCGACGCGCCCGGCGGACGTCTGCACCCCGGCGTCCTGCACCTGTACATCCACCTGATGGAGATGTCCCCGACCCCTGAGGTGGCCCTCAACGCGGCCGACCGGCTGCGCGGACTCGTGCCCGCCGCCGGACACCTGCACCACATGCCCTCGCATCTGGAGGTGCTCTGCGGCGATTACCGGCGGGTGGTCTCCGACAACACCGTCGCGATCCTCGCCGACGAGCAGGTCCGCAAGCGCTCCGGCGCGATGAACTTCTACAGCCTGTACCGCGCGCACAATTACCACTTCCGGATCTACGGCGCGATGTTCCTCGGCCAGTCCCAGGTCGCACTGGAGACCGCCGACCAACTGGAGGCCGCCGTACCGGAGGAGCTGCTGCGGGTGCAGAGCCCGCCCATGGCCGACTGGCTGGAGGCGTTCCTCGCCATGCGGGTCCATGTCCTGATCCGCTTCGGCCGCTGGTCCGAGATCCTCCAACTGCCTCTGCCCGCCGACCCCGGCCTGTACAGCATGACCACCGCGATGATCCACTACGCCCGTGGCGTCGCCCTCTCCGCCACCGGCCGCGTCCCCGAGGCCGAGGCCGAACAACGCCTGTTCCAGGAGGCGGCGGCCCAAGTCCCCGAGACCCGCATGCTCTTCAACAACACCTGCGCCGACATCCTCGCCATCGCCGCCGCGATGCTGGAGGGTGAACTGGAGTACCGCAAGGGCCGGTTCGAGACCGCCTTCGCCGCGCTGGAACGCTCCATCGACCTCGACGACAACCTCCCCTACGACGAGCCCTGGGGGTGGATGCAGCCCACCCGCCACGCCTACGGAGCCCTCCTCCTGGAACAGGGCCGCATCGCGGAGGCGGAGGCGGTCTACCGGGCCGACCTCGGTCTGGACGGCACCCTGCCCCGGGCCTGCCAGCACCCCGGCAACGTGTGGGCTCTGCACGGATTCCACGAGTGCCTGATGCGCCAGGGCAAGGAGAGCGAGGCAGGCATCATCGCCCAACAGCTCCGCGTCGCCGCCGCGTTGGCGGACGTACCGATCGAGTCGTCCTGCTTCTGCCGCCTCGACACGAGCGCCGGCACGGGGGAGTGCTGCTCGGCCTAGATGGGGGTCGGCCCCGATGGTTGCGGCCGGCCTTCGGGTTCCTCCTGGCGCCGGCCGCCGTGGCCCGCTACGGTACCCGGCTGGTCGGGCGCGCGATCCAGGTGCGCGACGACGAACTGATCGCGGGCTTGTGGGTGGCCCGGCTGTACGGCTACGGCCCCGGACCTGCCGCCGACATCGCCACGACCCTCCTCGCCCGCGGCGAGTTCGCCCCGTTCATCGCCGGGTACGTACTAGACGAGTAGTTCCGATTGCGGGGTTCACGGACGCAGGGAGGGTGTCCAACATCGGGTTGTGACGACCGATTTAGACACCCTCTTGACGGCACTGTACGTGCATGTCGATGACCGTTTGAAGACCCCGCGGTGGCGTGGGCGTCCGCCGCGGCTGTCTGATGCCGAGCTGGTGACCCTGGCGGTGGCACAGGCCGTACTGGGCTTCCACTGCGAGGCCCGCTGGCTGCGTTTCGCCCACGCCCACCTGCACGGGATGTTCCCGTATCTGCCGCAGCGGCCGGCCTACAACAAGCGCCTGCGGGCCGCGCTGGGCCTGGTCAAGCGGGCCATCCGTTCCCTCGCCACCGACTGTGACCTGTGGCTGGACGATGTGTGGATCGTGGACTCGACGCCCGTCGAGTGCGCCCGCTCGCGTGAGACCGTCAAACGCTCCGACCTGGCCGGCTGGGCCAACTACGGCTATTGCCGCTCCCACTCACGCTTCTACTGGGGCCTGAAACTACACCTGGTGTGCACCCCGGCCGGCCTGCCCGTCACCTGGGCCCTGGCCGACCCCAAGATCGACGACCGGCAGGTGCTGGCCGACCTGATCGACAACGAACCACATCTGGCCGCCGCCCGGCCGGGCCTGCTGATCCTGGCGGACAAGGGCTACATCGCCGCCGAACTCGACCGCTTCCTCGCCGCCCGCGGCATCAGTCTGCTGCGGCCCTCCTACCGCAACCGCGGCATCCCACACCCGGCGGAGCCCCTGCTCAAGACGGTCCGTCAGCTGATCGAGTCGGTCAACGACACCCTCAAGGGCCAACTCGACCTGGAACAGCACGGCGGCCGGACCATCGAAGGCGTCGGCGTCCGCGTGGCTCAGCGGATCCTCGCCATGACCTGCGCGATCTGGCACAACCGGACCATCGGCGCACCCATCACCAGGTCACTGATCGCTTACGACCACTAAGCCACATCGGAACTACTCGTCTAGTCCTCGCCGTCCTCGGCCCCGTCGCCGCGGGCCGCGCCCGTCTGCTCGCCCGCCTGGTCACCAGGGCACGGGTCCCCGCGGTCCGATGACCGCGCCCCTCTTGCCACCACCCCACCCAGGCGTTTCACTTGGCCGCACCTCCCACAGGAGAACACCCGAGCCCACCATGCAGAAGGGGTAGTTCTTTTGTCAGCGATCCGTGCCACCGCCGTCACCGCGGCGGCCTGTGCGGCCGTGCTCACCACGGCACTGCCGTCCTCGGCCATCAACTCCTACAACGCGACGCCAGCGCCCGAACGCACCGAGGTCGGCGCGCTCGTCGCGACCTGGGACAACGACAACGACCCAGCCACCCCGGACCGGGTCGACTGGGTCTGCTCCGGAACCATGATCGACGCGGACACCTTCCTGACCGCCGCGCACTGCACCACCGACTGGCCGGACAACGTGCGCTTCTACGTCTCCCTGGACCAGGACGTGCAGTCCGCACTCGACGCAGCCGCCGCGAAGTACCCGGGCGATCCGGCCGCGCAGGCGAACGCCGTCGCCGTCGAGGGCACCGCCCACAGCCACCCCGACTACCCGGGCCCCGCCTCCGACACCCACGACATCTCCGTGGTCGAACTGCCCGCGGCCAAGGTGGCGTCCCGCTGGAGCTTCACCCCCGCCACCCTGCCCACCGCGAACCAACTCGGCACGCAGGACCTGAACTCCGCCGACTGGACGGTCGCCGGTTACGGCACCCAGGAGGCCGTGCGCGGTCCGGGCGGCCAGACCCACCCGGGTGGCGGCGTCCGGATGAAGGCGCCCGTCACCTTCGACGCCCTCAACAAGTCCTGGGTCCGCCTCGCCATGACCGCACCCCAGGGCAACGGCGGTGCCTGCTACGGCGATTCGGGCGGCCCCAACTTCGTGACCCTGGGCGGAAAGAGGATCCTGGCGGCCACCACGATCACCGGCGACACTCCGTGCTACGCCACGAATGTCACGTACCGCCTGGACACCCCGGGCGCCCGGGCGTTCCTCTCGCCGTTCGTGAAGCTGCCGTAGTGCTGCTCTGAGCTGAATCGCCAGGCAGAAGACGGATTCAAGAGTGTGCGTCCGGCCGGTATCCGGCCGGCGCATACGGCTGCCTGCGCGGCAACGCGTCGAGCCCTAGAATTCGGCAGTGAACGCCGACGAAGACTGGCCGTTGCGCACCCCGCGGTGAGGAGATCGCATGCAGGACCCTTCGGACTCGATGGAGACCGTCGAGCCTGAGGAGAACGGCCAGAGCAATACCGCCGACTCAGCTGTTGCGGACGATCCGATTCCCGACTCGGACATCGACTTCACGACGGCAACGACGATCCTGGCGGAGGTGCTTCCAGGGGTTGCTGTCGTCTTCGGTGAGGTCCCGGCGGAACTCAAGCCCGATCTGATCGACTTCGGGCTCGTACCGAGTGCCGACCGCCGGCAGATCTCCACGGTCCTCGCTTCGACCGGGAACACAGCGACCGTGGCCGGCAACCTCGGAAGCGCGTTCGCCGGCGCGCAGGGGCTCTACAGGTTCAGCAGCGCGACACAGGCCGTACTCAACGCCGGCGGAACGCTCGCCATCAAGGACGGCGCGAACCTCGGAGCCGTGTTCCTCAACGGCAAGATAGTCCACCAGGCCCGCCTCATCCCGGCGTCCGCGGTGGGCGCGGCGCAGACCGTGGCCGCGATCGGGCCCGCGCTGGCCATGGTCGCCCTTCAGATGCAGCTGAGTGAGATAACGGGCCTTGTCAGGACCAACATCGCCCTGACAAGCCAGGTACTCACGACGATCCGCCACGGGCAGTGGGCCGAGCTGACGGGGCTCGTTGCCACCGTCGATCGCGCAGTCGACCAGGCGCGAGAGGTCGGATCGGTCACCACGTCCTTGTGGAACAGCGTCGCGGGCAATGAAGCGTCGCTGAGGAAGCAACTCGACCTGTACCGGCGCAACGTCCGCGGCCACGTCGGGCAGATCGATCGGCCCGACGCACGTCACCGCCGTGAGTACCTCGAGACGAACGCCGATGCCGTCGTCTTCGACGCGAACGCCCTCCTGTCGTCCGTCAAGGCATGGACCGGATATCAGGCGCTCCACGCCGCGCGGGCGAGAGCCGCTGGACCCGAGGACCCCGGCGAGGCGCGTCTCGTCGACGTCATCGCGCGCGACACCCGCACGGAGCTCGACGCCGCTCTGGCCGAGACGACGAGCCTCGTCGACTCGCTGGCGCGGGAGCTGCGCATCATCGCCGAACTCCCCGGACGCGACGCACTGTCACTGCCGGGGAAGCGGAGGGACGCGCATGCGGCCCGCCAGACCTCCGCGCGACTTCTTGAGGCGATCGAGCCCCTTGCCGATGCTCTCCGTCCGCCGCCCCCTGCGCTCCAGGCGCCGGGCGTCGTCTGCGCACCCGAATCACTGGATGTCGAGCCGTACCTTCGCATCCTGCGATGGTTCCTCGAGGACGGTGAGACCCTACGTGTCCTCGCCTTCCCTGATCAGTTCGACGCACTCGGTCCCATCTCTGCGATCTTCAGCGGAGCGAAGGACAAGCTGGCGGCAGCGAGGGACAAGGTCGCGGCAAAGACACTGGTCGCCGTGACGGATCGCCGCATTGTCACGGCCAAGACGAACGCGTTCCTCGATCAAGGTGAGATCCGTCAGGACATCCCGATCGACCGGGTCCGATACGTCCGAGCAGCCACCTCACCGGAGAGGGGCGGGCGCTTGGCGATCGACCTCATCACGCGCGACGAGAACACCCGTTGGCTCTTCCACGCTGACATCGACAACACTCACGTGGACGCGCTTGCCGCCGTGCTCGCCGAGTCGATGACGATCCCGGACGCCGAACGCGAAGACCTTCGACGGCGGCGCTACACCGCCATCGAGGCGGGCGGGCCTGGAGGCGGCGACGCCACCGGCGTCAAGGCGAACGGGTAGTCGCAGGCGGGGGACCGTGTACGGCGATTCGTGCCGGGGCGCGGCCCTACGCTGCCGTCATGAGGGATTCAGCTCAGGGAGCGGCAGCCGCCGCGGCCCGGTTCACCGGCAGTTCGGTGGTCGGTGTGCAGCGGCTGTCCGGCACGCTTGCCGAAGTCACCCTCGACGGCGGCAGGGTGGTCATGGTCAAGCGCGGTGACGGCGGTCCCGGGGCGACTCGGGCCGAGGCGGCGGGGCTGACGTGGCTGGGGGCGGCGGGCACGGTTCGGGTGCCCGCCGTTCACGGGCATGATGAGGAGTGGCTGGTGACCGACCGGGTTCCGGCCGGACGCCCGAGTCCCGAGGCCGCCGAGCGGCTCGGCCGTGGTCTGGCCGCGCTGCATGCCACGGGCGCCCCCTCGTTCGGCGCGCCGCCGCCCGACGGTCCACGGGACGCGTACATCGGACTCGCGCCGATGCGGAATGTGGACGGCGCCGACTGGCCTCGCTGGTACGCGGAGCACCGGGTGCTGCCGTATGTGCGTGGGGCAGTCGACGGCGGCACGTTGAGCATGGCCGAGGCCGTGGTCTTCGAGCGCGTCTGCGCCCGGCTGCCCGAACTGGCGGGGGCGCCCGAAGCGCCGGCCCGGCTGCATGGCGATCTGTGGAACGGCAATGTGCTGTGGGCGGCCGACGGTCATGCCTGGCTGATCGACCCGGCCGCGCACGGCGGTCACCGTGAGACCGACCTCGCCATGCTCCACCTCTTCGGCCTGCCCCATCTGGACCGTCTGCTGGCGGCGTACCAGCAGACGGTCCCGCTCAGCGAGGGTTGGTCGTCCCGCATCCCGCTGCACCAGCTCTTCCCGCTCCTGGTGCACGCGGTCCTCTTCGGCCGGGGCTACGCGGAACAGGCACTGGCGGCGGCGCGATCGACTCCGGCGGGCTGACGCGGTCGCTCAGACGGGGACGCGGAGGGTCTCCACGGCCCGGACCAGGGGCGCCAGTTCGGGGTTCTGCGCCGCCTCGTCGAGGGCCTCACGGAGGGCGGACTCGTTGGTGGGGCGGGCCTCTTCGAGGAGCTTCAGCCCTGCCTCGGTGACGTCGGTGTAGATGCCGCGGCGGTCGGTGGGGCAGAGGTAGCGGGAGAGCAGGCCCCGGTCCTCCAGGCGGGTCACCAGACGGGTGGTGGCGCTCTGACTGAGCACGACCGCGTCGGCGACCTGCTTCATCTGGAGGTGGCCGCCCTCACCGCTGTGCTGGCGGCTGAGGACATCGAGCAGCGAGTACTCGCGCACGCTGAGGTCGTGGCCGGACTGGAGGGCGCGCTCGATGTAGGCCTCGATCCGCCCGTGCAGCAGGGACAGGGCGCACCAGCCCTGGGCGAGCGCGGTGAGCGCGGGGTCTGTGGCGGTCATGGGGCCGTCTCCTCCGTCCGGTGTGACTGTCACCCAGGATATGTCATCGGTGAAATTGTCGTCGTACGCAAGTATAGCCCGTCTGCAATTATCTGGCGATACTCGCTGGCGCCGCCCCGCGCGCTCCCGCTAGCGTCAAGATCCTCGACCGGCCGACACCGACGACCGGCGCCCCGCACGGAATGCGCACCGCGATGACCAGCCGCCCGCCCGCGACGACGACCCTCTGGCGCCCCACCGGACCCGAGGAGCTGGCCCTGGTCCGCGAGCTGGGGTGGCGCGCCTGGCCCCCGCGACTGCCCGAGCAGCCGATCTTCTACCCGGTCCTCAACGAGGAGTACGCGGTGAAGATCGCCCTCGACTGGAACGTCAAGCACAGCGGCGCCGGCTTCGTGACCCGCTTCGAGGTCGAGACCGACTTCCTCAGCCGCTACCCCGTCCAGCAGGCGGGCGGCAGGACGATCCTGGAGCTGTGGGTACCCGCCGAGGACCTCGACGAGTTCAACGCCCACATCGTCGGCACCATCGAGGTCGTGCACGAGTTCCGGCCCTAGGCGGTCGCCCCATCGTGTGAAACGGCCCCGACCTGCGGCGTTTCGTGTGAGGGCCGGGTAGGCATGTCGACCGGTCCTCAACGATGGGAGCGGGGCTTTGAAGAAGCTCGGATACATCGGTGTCGTCGTCTCACTCGCCGGAGCCGCGCTGGCCGGGCCGGCACCCGCGGCGCACGCGGACATCGCGGCGTGCGGGAGTCCGAAAGGCATCGGCAAGGCGCGCGGTGCCGCATGCATCGACAACGACCTCGACGGCAACAACATCGTCACCATGGATGTGCACGGATACGTGAACGGAAACTTCGCGAGTCCCGTCTCCGTCCGCTATCAGATCCAGTACCGCACCTTGCAGAACGGAGACTGGACGCGGTGGTTCCCCGCCCAGTCCGGCAGCATCCACGCGTCCCCGCAGAGCCGTCGCGTGAATGGCCGTCTGTGGTCGGAGAGATATCCGGGTGACAACGCCGAATGGGGCGTCGCCGCGCGCATGCGCGTCACCTACTCCGGCGCCGGATACCGGTGGAGCCCTTGGTCACAGGTGCTGACGTTCAGCCCTGAGTGAGGCCGGGTGGCTCCTGCCTAGCGGGGGAGGTCGACCGAGACGTGTGCCGACAGAGCGGCCAGGAAGTCAGCCGCGTCGAAGGCCGCGCCCGCTGACGCGGCGCCGACCGCCGTCGTCTGTCCCGCGAGGATGCGGCGCACCGCCTCCACCGCCAGCGGCGCCGTCACCGCGTAGATGTCCTGGCCGCGTGCCACCGCGCGGCGTTCCCGGCCCGCGGAGCGGATGAGGACGTCGACCAGGAAGGTCTGGTCGGAGCGGCCGTGCTCGTCGGACGCGGCCGGGGCCGGGGTGTCCGGGGACGAGAGTTCCGCGGCGGCCTCGGTCGTCATGTACGTCCGTACCTCGGGGACCGTCAGGTGGCTGGGGACGGTGACGACGTCGGCCATCGTGAACTCCGCGTACACCGACCGCGTGCCGAGTGGCTCCGGGAACGGCCATTCCACGATCGACTGGGCGTCGTCGTGGTACTCCAGCCGCCCCTTGGCGTACCGGACCCGCTTGCCGCCCCGCCGCTCCCGCGACACGTCGCCCGCGATCCGCGTCCCGGCGGTGGGGTGCCAGCCGCTCAGCCCGTACGCGACATGCACCTCGTCGGCGCTCGTCCAGTCGCCCATCGCGGCCGTGACCAGCAGGTCGCCGAGTCCGCCGTAGAAGGCCATCGCGGGCACGACCAGCGCGCCCGCCGCACGGGCCCGCTCGTCGAAGTGCGTGAACATGTCGTCGTTCGCCTCGATCTCGGCCGCCACGTCCACATACGGGATCCCGGCGCGCAGCGCCGCCTCGATCACCGGCCCCGCGGTCGTCGCGAACGGCCCCGCGGCGTTGATCACGGCCGCCGTGCCGGCCAGCGCGCGGTCCAGTGAGGCCGCGTCGTCCACCGACGCCGGACGCAGCTCCAGGCCCGGCGCGGCCGACGCCCGCAGCTTCTCGGCGTCACGGCCGGAGAGCACCGGCACGAACCCCCGGGCCAGCAGCTCCGCCACCACGAACCGCCCGGTGTGCCCGTACGCCCCGAACACCGCGACCTTCTGACCCGGTCCCATGACCTCTCCCCGCTCTCGTGCGTTCCGATGAGGCAATCCTGGCCGGAAGGATTGCCCCGGCGTGAGTGTCCGGAACGACACTGCCCATACAATTCCGGACATGGATACCGTGGCGTTCGCCCTCACCGACGGGATGCTGCACTTCGAACTCTCCGTGGCCCAGGAGGTGTTCGGGTCCGCCCCCGATGCCATCCCCGGGCCCTGGTACGACATGAGCGTGTGCGGGCCCGGCCCGGTGCGGGTCGGACGGTTCCTGCTGGAGCCCGACCACGGGCTCGACCGGCTCGCGCAGGCCGACACGGTGATCGTCCCCGGCTGGGCGGACATCGACGTCGACCCGCCCGCCGACCTGGTCGACGCGGTACGCGCGGCGCACGAGGCAGGCAGCCGCGTGGCCTCCCTGTGCACGGGCGCGTTCGTACTGGCCGCCGCGGGCCTGCTCGACGGCCTGCGCGCCACCACGCACTGGGCACACACCGACGCGCTGGCCGCCCGCCATCCCCTGGTCGAGGTCGACCCGGACGTCCTCTACGTCGACAACGGCACGGTGCTCACCTCGGCGGGCAAGGCCGCCGCACTGGACCTGTGCCTGCACCTGGTCCGACTGGACCGCGGCTCCTCCGTCGCCAACACCGTCGCCCGTCGGCTGGTCGTGCCGCCCCATCGGGCAGGCGGCCAGGCCCAGTTCGTCAGCACACCGGTGCCCGCCCGAGACGACCACCCGCTGGCCGAGCTGCTGCCCTGGGTGATGGAACGCCTCGACGAGCCGCTGACCGTGGAGGATCTGGCCCGCCGGGCCCGGACCAGCTCGCGCACCCTGGGCCGGCACTTCCGCGCGGCGACCGGCACCACCCCACTGCAATGGCTGCTCAACCAACGCATCCGCCGCGCCCAGGAGTTGCTGGAGACTTCCGACAACAGCGTCGACGCCATCGCGACAGCCACCGGCATGGGCACCGCCACGACCCTGCGCCGCCACTTCAACCGCACGCTGGGCGTGCCCCCGGACAGCTACCGGCGCACCTTTCGCGCGTCCCGCACAGAGGTCGGCCGAGGGGCACAGACCTAGGGCGCCCCGAGTTCCTTCGCCAGGTCCTTCGCCTCGTCCGCGGTGAAGTTGCCGCTGATGTCGACCTCGCCACCGGTGATGGATTCGCCGACGGAGGGGGCGCTGATGAGCCGGTCCCCGAGGACGATGGCGATCTGGTTCTGCGGCTGAGTGCGCTGCGCCGCCCGCTCGGAGAGCGTCGCGAACCGCTTGGCGTCGGCGTCCTCGAACGCCATCCGGATCACCCAGCCACCCGCATTCTGGTCCAACTCGGCGCGGACATCCTTGAGTTGGGTGACGCTCATCCGGTCCGCGGCCTGGGTGGAGATCTGGTAGCAGTAGTTGGGCTCCGCCGCCTGGAAGGTGGGCGGCGGCAGTGCGTCGGTGCAGGCGCCCTGGTGACTCTGCTCCACCAGGGCCAGCCGCAGATCCTGCCGTACGGGATCCGGGGTCCCGCCGCCGTCGTCCGGCTGGAGTGCGTAGACGACACCGCCTCCCGCGAGGAGCGCCACAAGGGTCAGCGCGGCCCAGCGCCCGGTGTGCGGGTGCCGCCCGGCCGTCGGGGGCCGCGGGGGCATACGGCGGGTGCCGGCGGGACTGCGCGGGGTGCGCTCGGTGTCCGCCTCGGGGTCGATGCGCCGCTGGGCGGCGTCGGCCTCCTCGGTACGGCGCCGACGGTGCTGTTCGATCGCCGTGGACCAGCTCCGCGGCAGCCAGTCGGTGGCGCCGCCGGCCTGCGGACGGGCGGCGATGACGGCGCCGACCCGCGTCAGCAGCTCGCGCGGGTCGGGGCGGTCGGCGGGGTCCAGGGCGAGACAGGGCCGGATCAGGGCGTCGAGTTCGGTGGGCAGGCCGGTCAGGTCGAGGTCGCCCTCGGCGGCCCGGACCAGCTGCTCCAGCGCGGTGCCCTGGCCCATGTCCCGGTACGGACTGCGGCCCGTGGCGAGGTGGAACAGCGTGGCGCCCAGCGAGAAGACGTCGGAAGCGGTCGTCGTCGGCTCGCCCCGGGCCTGTTCGGGCGCGGCGAACGCGATGGTGCCGAGGGCCGCCCTGGTACGGGTGATGTCGGCGGCCTGCGAGATCCCGAAGTCGATCACCCGGGGCCCGTCCTCGGGGAGCAGCACGTTGGACGGCTTGACGTCTCGGTGCACCAGACCGGCGGCATGGATGTTGACCAACGCCTCGGCGATCCCGGCCGCCACCCAGTGCAGCCCGTCCGACGGCAGCGGTCCCTGGCCCGCCACCAGCGCCTGAAGGGACGGCGCCGGAACGTATTCCGTGGCCATCCACGGCACCCGGGCCTTCGCGTCCGCGTCGACGACGCTCGCGGTGAACACCCCGCGCACCCGCTGGGCCAGCGCCACCTCACGGGCGAAACGGCGGAGGTCCGCATCGGGGACCGTGCCGCCGTCGGCCGCCGCCAGCAGCGTCTTCACGGCGACCGTACGACCGCCGGGGGAGCGCGCCAGATACACCCGCCCCATCCCGCCACTGGCCAGCTCGGCGAGCACGATGTACGGCCCGATCCGCTCCCCGGGCCGCACCGACCCCGTCCACTCCGCCTGCACCGCTGTCTCCCCCGCTCCCACAGGCCACTCGGCGGTGCTCAGCCTATGCAGTGCCGGGTCCGCGATGTCACCGATCACGGAACCCTCACCCTTGTGCTGCAAGGGAGTTGAAGTCCAGCACGATGACGCCATGGCCCATGTCGCACTGTTCCACTCCGTCCTCGGCCCGCGCCCCGCCGAACTCCTCGCCGCCGAACGACTGCGCCGCGCCGGGCATACGGTCGTGACGCCCGACCTCTACGCGGGTGAGACCGCGGACACCCTCGACCGGGGGTTCCGGTTGGTCGAACGGATGGGCTGGGCGGTGCTGATCGAGCGGGCGCGCGAAGCCCTCACGGGGCTGCCGGAGGAGACCGTGCTCGCCGGCGTTTCTATGGGCGTGGGCGTCGTCACCGACCTCTGGCCCGAGCGCCCGGCTGCCGCCGGGGTCCTCCTCCTGCACGCCACCGCCGACCTGCCCGCCTCCGTCCGGCCGGGACTCAGGGTCCAGTTGCATGCCGCCGAACCGGACGCCTTCGCGCCGCCCGAGCGCGTGGCCGCTCTCCAGCGGGCGGCGCGGAAGGCCGACGTAGACCTGGAGGTCTTCCGCTACCCGGGCGTCGGCCACTTCTACACCGACCCCGACCTCCCCGACCACGACCCGGCCGCGGCGGAGCTGACGTGGCGCCGCGTGCTGGACTTCCTCGCCTAGCGCAGGCGCTCCTCGCGGCGGCCGCGGACGCTCAGGGCGACGACGGAGACCAGGAACCAGAAGGCGCCGAAGGCCGAGTAGCCGGCGATGCCGGACAGGCCGCTCGTGTCCGAGGCGGACATGGCGGCGAAGGAGGCGCCGGCGAGGACGGACAGGCCGCCGCTGATGATCATGGGCCACTGGGCGCCGACGGTGCGTCGGCGGCGGATCGCCACGACGAGCTGGATCGCTCCGGAGAGGAGGGCCCAGATGCCGAACACGAGCAGTGCCGCCCCGATGGTGGAGAAGACGGCGGCTGTCATCACGGCGGCGGTGGCGATGCCGAGGGCCACGTTGGTGGCACCGACGCGGTCCATGGAGCCGGTGCCGGTCATGCGCTGTTCGAGGAGCGTGGCGATGGCGTCCCACAGGGGGTAGACGACGAGCAGCACGGCCGCGATCGCGGTGGGCTTGTCCGCCGACACGAGGGAGGCGGAGGTCGCGAAGACGAGTGCCACCCAGATCAGGGAGAAGGCGACTCGGATCAGGTAGAGCGAGCGGAGCCCGGAGGACGTCGTCGTGGTGGTGGTCGTACGCGAGGGCACGGTGGTCTGAGTCATCGGGGAGTCCCGTTCGGTGATCGTGATGGTGTGAGACGGTCGCCTCGATGAGGAGTCTCAGCGGCTTCGGGAGGGGCCGCGTACTTCGAGCGAAGTAGATCCGCCCTTTGATTTCCGTCTACATCATTCGAAGTACACGGCCGCGGCCCATGTGGATGAGAATCAGGCCATGGGCGAGGCGCAGAACAATCACGACGGTCCCGTGGCACCCCTGTGGGTCCGCCGCCCCGAGGTGCTGCACCTCGTCGCCTATGCGCTGGCCGCGCTGGTGTTCACCGGGCAGATCGTGGCGGTGATCGTGCGAGGTTCGGACTGGCCCACGGCCCTCTCCGTGCTCCTCGCCGGTGGCGGTGTCGCCCTCTCCTGGTGGCGGCCGTGGGCGGGACTGGTCGTGGCGAGCGCGGCGTCCTTCGCCGTCACCGAGGTGGGCCACGACCCGCTGTCGGTGTGGATGATGGCCGTGTTCGTGCTCTTCTCCGTCACCCTCAGGGGCAAGCAGCCGCTGGCCGGAATCGGCATCGTGGCGGCGTCCTTCCTCGGGGCGTTCATGACGGTCGGAGGATTCCGGGGCGGCGCGATCGTGGGAGCCGCCGCACTCTTCTCAGCCGTGGCAGGCGGTGCGACGGGGGCCGCGCTGCGCATCCACCGCGAGCACTGGCTCACCTTGGAGGAGCGGGCCGAGAGCGCCATCGCCACCCGCGAGATCGAGGCCACCCGCCGGGTGACCGAGGAACGACTCCGCATCGCCCGCGACCTCCACGACGTCATCGGCCACCAGGTCGCGCTGCTCAGCATGCATCTCGGCGCCGCCGAGATCGGGCTGCCCGAAGACGCCGAGCCCGCCCGGCAGGCCCTCGTCTCGGCCAGGTCGAGCGCCCGCACCGTCGTCGTCGAAACGCAACGGATCCTCACGCTCCTCCGCCTCGGGGACAAGCGAACCGACGACGAGGCGCTCCGGCCGACCCCCGCGCTCAGCGGCCTGCAAGGCCTCATCGCCTCCTTCGAGAGCATCGGCCTCGACGTCCGGCCGGCCCTCGACCTGCCCACCGGTTTCGTGGAGCCCAGCGTCGGCGTGACGGTCTACCGGGTCGTTCAGGAAGCGCTCACGAACGCCTACCGGCACGGCGAAGGGGCGGCAACGGTGGAGGTGCGCGAGCACGACGGCAGGATCTGCGTCACCGTCGAGAACCGCGTCGGTGACTCACCTCCTGGCCCGGGCAGCGGACTCGGACTCGTGGGGATGCGCGAACGCGTCGAGTCCTCCCATGGGCGACTGACGATCGACAGCGATCACGGGCGATTCCGGGTCCACGCGGAGTTCAGCCCCCTGGGAGCCGCCGTATGACCTCGCGGATTCTGATCGTCGACGACCAGGCCGAGATCAGGGCCGGGATCAAGGCCATGCTCCGGCTCGATCCGGGTCTCGTGGTCGCGGCCGATCTCTCCGACGGCCTCCAGGTCGTGCCCTACCTCCGGGAAAACCCCGTCGACCTGGTCCTGATGGACATCCGGATGCCCGGCATCGACGGTGTCGAGGCCACCCGCCGCATCCGCAAGGAGCACCCGCCCGAGAAGCTGCGGGTGATCGTGCTGACCACCTTCGACCAGGACGACATCGTTCTCGCCGCCCTGCGCGCGGGTGCCAACGGCTTCCTGAGCAAGACCGTGAGCCCGGCCGAACTCGTCGCCGGAATCAACGAGGTCGTCGGCGGTGGCGGTGCGCTGTCCGCCGCCGCGACGGCCGCGCTCATCGGCCATATGACCGACAGTCCGCCCCCGGTGATCGACCAGGAACTGCTGCGCCGCTTCGACGCCCTGACGCCCAGGGAGCGGGACGTGGTCATTCTCGTCGCGAGCGGGCTTGGCAACGACGAGATCGCGGCCCAGATGTCCGTGTCCCCGTTCACCGTGAAGACGCATGCGGTGCGGGCCATGACGAAGGTCGGCGCACGTGATCGAGCGCAACTCGTCTCGTTCACCTTCCGGGCCGGCCTGTACCCCTGACGAGACCTGACCAGCGCGTCACTGAACCGCCTTGGACCGCATCATCACGACGTCGAACTCCACCACCCGCCCGGTGGCCGCTTCCCGGGTCACCGGGTACATGCCGGTGATCTCGAATCCGCCGTCCTCGTACGTGGCCACCGCCTCGCTCATCGGCGGGCTGCCCTCGTACAGCCGCAGCACGGCGACCTCCGACTGAAGGCCCACGAAGTCGGCGATCCGCTCGCCGGCCCCGGCGAACACCTCCAGGTCGTAGCCCTGGGTGTCCATCTTCAGGAAGGGGCGCGGGTCCTCGATGCCGTCGAGGGCCTCGTCCAGTACGGCGTCCAGGCGCCGGACGCGGATCTCCTCGGTGCGGGTGGTGTGGAAGCGCTTGTAGCGGTCGCGGCCGTAATCGCTCGCCGGGAGCAGGGAGTTCATGGTGTTCCAGCCGACGTGGATCTCGGCCGTGGTGTCCTCGCGGCCCAGTCCGCAGTGGTGCACCTGCCACTGCGGATCGCGCTCGGCGGCCTCGCTGAGCCGGGCGAAGGCCTCCTCGGTGGGTTCGAACGAGACGATCCGGCCCTGGTAGCCGTGCTTGCGCAGCCGCTTGGCGTACTGGCCGCGGTTGGCGCCGACGTCCAGAACGCAGTTGACGCCGTAGAGGTCGAGCATGGCGGCGACGTGCTGCGTGCCCAGGTATTCGGCCGCGGCCATCTGGAGCTTGCGCTCATCCGCCGCGGACGCCTTGCCGAGGATGAGCCGGGCCCCGCTCTCGCCCAGCGGGACGCTGGTCCAGCCGCCCGCCGAGCCGTCGCGCGAGACGAGCCAGGCGTCCTTGCCCGCGGGTTTCACCGAGTACCGGCCGCGCCGGGAGACCAGCGCGGTTCCCGGGGCCAGGTCCGTCACCCGCACGCCGAGACGGGGCATCAGCTGGAGCAGTCTGCGGTAAAGGGTCTGCATCCGCTCACCCTGGCAGAGATGACCGGAATCGGTCCCCTGTTTGAACGCATTTCAACGGTCGGATGGCGTACCGGAGTTGTCCCTTGACTTCGAGAGCGCTCGAAGAACTAGCGTCGTCCGCGTCGATGACGGTCGGGGCGAGCGGAGACGGACATGCGGGTCGGCGTGCACATCAACCGGTTCGAGCACCCCGGGGGCGGCCCCGCGCTGGGTGCCGAGCTCGCCGCTGCGGGACGCGCGGCCGAGGCGGCCGGCGTGAGCTGGCTGTCGGTGATGGACCACTACTTCCAGATGGAGACCAACGGCGGCGCCGAGGCGCCCATGCTGGAGGCCTACACAACCCTCGGCTTCCTTGCGGGCCACACCTCCACGGTCCGGCTCGGCGCGCTGGTCACCGGCGTGACCTACCGCCATCCCGGGCTGCTCGCCAAGATCGTCACCACGCTGGACGTGCTCTCCGCGGGCCGGGCGACCCTGGGGATCGGGGCGGCCTGGTACGACCGCGAACACCTGGGCCTGGGCGTCGAGTTCCCGCCGGTCGCCGAGCGCTTCGAGCGGCTCGACGAGACGCTGCGGATCTGCCGCCAGATGTGGGACCCGGCCGACAACGGCCCCTTCGAGGGCCGCCACTACCGGCTCGCCGAGACCCTGTGCGTCCCGGCACCGGTCAGCAGCCCGCACCCGGAGATCATGATCGGCGGTGGGGGAGAGAAGAAGACCCTCCGTCTGGTCGCCCGGCACGCCGACGCGTGCAATCTCTTCGCGTCCAGCCCGGAAGAGGTCGCTCACAAGCTCGACGTGCTGCGCCGGCACTGTGACACCGAGGGCCGGGACGACGCCGCGATCCGCCGGACGATCCTCTACGTCGGGGACGCCGTGAACGAGGGCGACCTCGACACCTTCACCCGCGACATCACCGGCTACACCAAGCTCGGCATCGACACGGTGATCCTCGCCCCGAGCGCCGGGGAGGCGGCGGCGTTCATCGAGAACTTCGCCGCCCCGGCGGTTCAGCGGCTGGCCGAGCTGGACTGAGCGGGCACCGGCGGCCTGCTGCGGGAGACGATTCGCACGCCGCTGTCGTCGACGACCCGGACCTGGAGCGAACCGCAGCCGCACCGGGTCCACAGCGTGCGGCCCGCCGCCGTGCTGTGCCGGGACACCACCTGGAAGGGCTCGGCGTCGTCCGGCCAGCCGCAGTGCGGGCAGACGGTGTCGGTGGTGCTGGTCATGGCAACTCCTCGGACAGCGGTGGTCGGTTCACTGCCAGGGTGCGGCCCCGAGTTCATGTACGTCCACGTTGACTTTCAGCACGGCATCTTGAAGCGTGGGCTTCATGATTGACCTTCGCCGACTGCACGTCCTGAGGGCGGTCTCCTACTACGGCACGGTCACCGCGGCCGCCCGTGCCCTGCACTTCACCCCGTCCGCCGCCTCCCAGCAGATTCGGCAACTCGCCCGTGACCTGGGTGTCGACCTGCTGGAACCGCGGGGGCGGGGAGTGCGGCTCACCCCGGCCGCGGAGAGCCTGCTCGCCCACGCCGATGCCATCCAGGCCCGCTGGGAGGAGGCCGAACTCGATCTGCGCGCCGAATACAGCGCTCCGGCCGGGCAATTGCGGGTCAGCGGCTTTCCGACGGCCGTGTCGGTGCTGCTGGCGCCGATGGCCGTCCGGCTGAGGGAGCGGCATCCGCGGCTGACCGTACGGATCCGGGAGACGGCGGTGCCGGAGTGCTTCGATCTGCTCTTCGAGGGGGAGACCGATCTGGCCGTGGTGGAGGTGACCCCGCACAACCCGCCGCAGAGCGACACTCGCTTCGACCAGCGGCCGCTGCTGGACGACCCGTACGACCTCGTCGTCCCCGACGACCACCGGCTGGCCGGCCACGCCCGCGTCGACCTCGCGGAGGCGGCGCGGGAGGCCTGGATCGCGCCGGTGCCGGACAGTCCCTGTCGCCCGCATGTGATGTCGGCCTGCGGGGCGGCGGGCTTCACCCCCGATGTGCTCCATCACGCCAAGGACTGGACGGTCACCGCCCACCTGGTGGCCCACCGCCTGGGTGTCGCCCTGGTCCCCCGCCTCGCCGAGCTGACCCCCGACCTGCCGATCACCCGGGTCCGCTGCGCCGGCAATCCGCACCGGACGATCCTCAGCGCCACCCGCAATGGCTGCCGCACCCGCCCGGCGGTGGCGGCGGCGCTGGAGGAACTGCGTGAGCTGGCACCTACGGCGGTGGCCTGACATGCGGAAGCGGGGCGGGAACCGTGCGTTCCCGCCCCGCCCTGGTGGCTGCTTACGCGGCGGCCGTCTCGTCCGCGTGGCCGTGCACGCGCGCGATGACCTCGGTCAGCTGGGCCGCGACCTCGGTGTCGTCGGCCGGGTGTGTGTCGGCGAAGCGGGTCACGGAGCCAGGGATGGAGAGCTTGATGTCCTCCAGCACCTTGCCGCCGGCGATGCCCACCGCCTTGCGGGCCTCGTCCTGCGCCCACACGCCGCCGTACTGCCCGAACGCGGTACCGACCACGGCGACCGGCTTGCCGCCGAAGGCGCCGGCGCCGTACGGCCGCGACAGCCAGTCGATGGCGTTCTTCAGCACGGCCGGGATCGTGCCGTTGTACTCGGGGGAGAACAGCAGGAAGGCGTCCGAGGACTGCGCGGCGGCGCGCAGCTTGGCGGCGGCGGCCGGGACGCTGCCCTCGACGTCGATGTCCTCGTTGTAGAACGGGATCTCGGCCAGGCCCTCGTAGAGCTCGACCTCGGTGCCCTCGGGCGCGAGCTTCACGGCCGCCTCGGCGAGCTGGCGGTTGTGCGAACCGGCACGGAGGCTGCCGACGAGCGCGAGGATGCGAACAGACATGGGAACTCCAGATGCGAAACAGGGGCAGGAAGCAAGCGGACCAGGGTCCGTTTCGTTTCTAGCACCTTAAGCGGACCGCGGTCCAGTTTCATTCCCGATGCTTTACGCTGGCTTCATGTCCGCGTCCCTGCCCCCCTTCCCGCTGCCCCAGGAGCCCCTCGACGAGCCCACGCTGCTCCAGCTCGGCTCGCCGGAGGACGAGCCCTGCCTGCGCGCCGACGCCGCCCGCAACCGGGCCCGGCTGCTGGAGGCCGCGGCCCGGCTGGTGGCACAGCACGGCGCGGCCGGGGTCACGATGGAGGCGGTGGCCGCGGCGGCCGAGGTCGGCAAGGGCACGGTCTTCCGCCGCTTCGGCGACCGCACCGGCCTGCTCACGGCCCTGCTCGACCACTCGGAGAAGAACTTCCAGGCCGCGGTCATCACCGGTCCCGCGCCCCTGGGACCCGGCGCGCCGCCCCTGGACCGGCTGAAGGAGTTCGGCGTGGCACTGCTGCGCCGCTCCGCCGACGAACTGGAGCTCCAGCTCGCCGCCGACCCCGGCCCCGAGCGCCGCTACTCCAACGCGCCCCGCCGCTTCCTGCGCGGCCATGTACTGATCCTGCTGCGCGAGATAGTTCCCGACGCGGACTGCGAGCTGCTCGCGCTGACGCTGATGGCCTATCTCGACCCCGCGACGATCCACTACCGCACCGAGATCTGCGCGATGCCGCCCGGCCGCGTCGAGGCCGGCTGGCTGGACCTGGTGGACCGCATCACCCGTTCCGCGCCGTCCAGTTAGGCCGGACGCCCCCGCCCGGACGGCCGTTCACAGCTTCTGCAAGGATGCGGTGCGTCATGGTGCAGATACCGAATACACCGCGTTCCGTGCCCACGAGCGCCGATGTGGCCCGGCTGGCCGGAGTCTCGCGCGCGACCGTCTCCTACGTGCTCAACAACACCAGCGCCGTACGGATCAGTGAACCCACCCGCCGCCGGGTGCACCAGGCCGCCAAGGAGCTGGGATACGTCCCGCACGCGGCGGCCCGCTCCCTGCGCGCCGGACACAGCCGTATGGTCCTCATGCCCGCCCCGGCAGTCCCCGTCGGCCCCCTCTACAGCCAGTTCATCAGCGACCTCCAGTCGGCCCTCGGCCGCCTCGACTACACGGTCGTCCAGTACGGCAGCGTCGGTCTGCACGGCGACGAGGCCGCCCGCGCCTGGGCCGAGCTGCGCCCGGTCGCCGTCCTGGTGCCCGGCTCCGGACTCGGCCCTCAGGGGGTGACCGTGCTCAAGCGCTCGGGTGCCCGGGCCGTGGTCACCGTCGGCCCCGAGTGCGTCGAGGGCGCCCACGCCGTCCAGATGGACCATTCGGCGGTCGGTTTCAGTGCGGCACGCCATCTCTACGAGCGCGGCAGGCGCCGGATCGGCGTCGTCGTGCCCGCGGAGGGCGGCCTGGAGGTCTTCTCCGGGCCCCGGCTCGACGGTGTGCGCCGGGCCCTGGCCGGCACCGACGCCACCGTGACGGAGCTGCCCCTCGCCTACGAGGAGGAGGCCGCCGCCCGGCTCGCCGCGCGCTGGCGCGAGCGGGGACTGGACGCCGTGTTCGCCTACAACGACGAATACGCGATGCTGCTGATGAGGGCCCTCCAGGACGAGGGCCTGGACGTCCCCGCGGACACCGCCGTCATCGGCGCCGACGACCTGATGCTCGGGCGGCTCCTCAGACCGCGCCTGAGCACGGTCCACATCGAGCTGCCGTCCGGCCGTGACCTGGCCGAACTGGTCGACCGGGCGGTGCGCGACCCCGCCGCGGTGCCCACGACGCACAAGGTCCTGGGAGCATCGGTGGTGCACCGCGACTCCAGCTGACGCACGGGAGGCACCGCATGCGTACGACCGTCGGCATCATCGGCGGCGGCCCGGCCGGGCTGCTGCTGGCCCGGCTGCTGCACCGCGCGGGGGTCGGCTGTGTGGTCCTGGAGATCCGGACCCGTGAGTACGTCGAGCACCGCCAGCGGGCCGGGATGCTGGAGCAGGGCACCGTCAACGCCCTGCGGGAGGCCGGGGCCGCCGACCGGCTGAACGCCGAGGGGCTGGTCCATCACGGCATCGAGCTGCGCTTCGACCGCGAGCGGCACCGCATCGACTTCCCGACCCTGACCGGCGGCCGTACCGTCACCATCTACGCCCAGACCGAGATCGTGAAGGACCTGGTCGCCCTCCAACTCGCCGACGGGCCACCGCTGTTGTTCGAGGCGCGGGCCCTGGGAGTGGAGGACGCCGAGAGCGAGCGGCCCGTCGTACGGTTCGTGCGCGAGGGCCGGGAGGAGACGCTGACCTGCGACTGGGTGGTCGGCTGCGACGGCTTCCACGGCGTGGCGCGCGAGGCGATCCCGGCCGCCGTGAGCCGGACGTACGCCCACGACCACCCGTATGCCTGGCTCGGGATCCTCGCCGAAGTGCCGCCCTCCTGCGAGGAGTTGATCTACGCGCGTGGCGAGCGCGGCTTCGCCCTGCACAGCATGCGCTCGCCGTCCGTCTCCCGGCTGTACCTCCAGGTGCCGGTCGGCACCGAACTGGAGGAGTGGCCCGACGACCGCATCTGGGACGAACTCGCCGCACGCTTCGCGATCGACGCCGACTGGACCCTCGAACGCGGGCCGGTGACCTCAAGATCCGTCACCCCGATGCGCAGTTACGTCCACGAGCCCATGCGCCACGGCCGCCTCCTGCTCGCCGGGGACGCCGCCCACATCGTCCCGCCGACCGGGGCCAAGGGCCTCAACCTCGCCGTTTCCGACGTCCGCATCCTCGGCCGCGCCCTCACCGCCTGGTGCTCCACAGGCGATACACAACTGATCGACAGATACTCGGAACTGTGTCTTTCCCGCGTGTGGCAGGCGACCCGTTTCTCCTACGACATGACTAAGATGTTGCACGCTCAACCAGACGGGGATGCGTTCGACCAGCGGATGCAGCTCGCACGTCTGCGCCGGATCACCGCATCCCGCCACGCGGCCGCCGAACTGGCGGCGAACTACACGGGACTTCCGCTCCCCGAGTGGGTCCCGCGGTGACCGAACGGAGAGCCCTCATGGCGTTGCTCGACCCCACGTCCTGGCAGCCCCGCCCCCTCAAGGGCGGTGAGCACACCGTCACCGAGCCCGCCACCGGCGAGGCCCTCGGCACGGTCGATCTCGCCGCCGCCGAGGACGTCGCCCCGGCCGCCGAGGCCGCCCGCGCGGCACAGGCTCAGTGGGCACGCCTGCCGCACTTCGTGCGCGCCGGGGTCCTGCGCCGGGCCGGGGACCTGTTCACCGCACACGCCGACGAACTGCGCGACTGGCTGGTCCGGGAGTCCGGCTCCATCCCCGGCAAGGCCGACTTCGAGCTGCATGTCGCCGCCCAGGAGTGCTACGAGGCCGCCGCCCTCGCCTCCCGTCCGGCCGGACAGGTCCTGCCCAGCGAGGCGCCCCGGCTGTCCTACACCCGCCGGGTCCCGGTCGGCGTGGTGGGCGTGATCGCCCCGTTCAACGCCCCGCTGATCCTCTCCATACGCTCCGTCGCCCCCGCGCTCGCCCTCGGCAACGGCGTCGTCCTCAAGCCCGACCCGCGCACCGCGGTCTGCGGCGGCCTCTCCCTCGCCGCGGTCTTCGCCGAGGCGGGCCTGCCCGAGGGGCTGCTGCACGTCCTGCCCGGCGGCGCGGAGACCGGCGCCGCCCTGGTCACCGACCCGCGGGTGCCGGTGATCTCCTTCACCGGATCCACCGCCGCCGGCCGGGCCGTCGGCGAGGCCGCCGGACGCCACCTCAAGCGCGCGCATCTGGAGCTGGGCGGCAACTCCGCCCTGGTCGTGCTGGAGGACGCCGACCTCGACGCGGTGATCTCCACCGCCGCCTGGGGCTCCTTCTTCCACCAGGGCCAGATCTGCATGACGACCGGCCGCCATCTGGTCCACCGGTCGCTGTACGCGGAATACGTGGAGCGGCTGGCCGCCAAGGCCGACTCGCTCGCCGTCGGCGATCCGCACCGCGCCCAGGTCCACCTCGGCCCGCTCATCGACGCCGGCCAGCTCGCCAAGGTGCACGGCCTGGTCGAGGCCAGCGCCGCCCAGGGCGCCAAACTGGCCGCGGGCGGCACCCACGACCAGCTGTTCTACCGGCCCACGGTCCTCGCCGACGTCGCCGACGACACCCCCGCCTACGCGGAGGAGGTTTTCGGCCCCGTGGCGCCCGTACGGTCCTTCAGCACCCTCGACGAGGCCGCCGACCTCGCCGCCGCCAGCGCCTACGGACTGTCCCTCGGCATCGTCACCGGCGACGCCGCCCGCGGTCTGGAGCTGGCCGAGCGCATCCCGACCGGCATCGTGCACATCAACGACCAGACCGTGAACGACGAGGCGGTCGCCCCCTTCGGCGGTACGGCGGCCTCCGGCACCGGCGCCCGCTTCGGCGGCGAGGCCAACCTGGAGGCCTTCACCGACCTGCGCTGGACGACGGTGCGCGGCGACGTGGCGCCGTACCCCTTCTAGGAATTACTCAGAGTCCTACTGGCCGTTCTGCTCGGCCTGCGCCTGCTGGGCGGCCACGGCCTTGCGGACCTCGTCCATGTCGAGCTTGCGGGCCTGCCCGATGACGTCCGTCAGGGCGGCCTCGGGCAGGGCGCCCGGCTGCGCGAACACGGCGACCTGGTCACGGACGATCATCAGGGTCGGAATGGACTGGATACCGAAGGCCGCGGCCAGCTCCGGCTGCGCCTCGGTGTCCACCTTGCCGAACACCAGGTCCGGGTTGTCCTCCGCCGCCTTCTCGTAGACCGGGGCGAACTGCCGGCACGGACCGCACCAGGACGCCCAGAAGTCGATCAGGACGAACTCGTTGTCCGTGACCATCTGGTCGAAGTTCTCCTTGGTGAGCTCCACGGTGCTGCTCATGGCGTGTTCCCTCTTCCTGTGTCGGGGCGAAGCCGTCGGCACAACACGGCCGGACGGGCAGGTATTCCGTGCGCGGACAGTCACGTATCCGCGCACGTACCCGTGTGGCCACGGCGCACACCACCCACCAGACTGACCCCATGACGGAAACGGAATCCATCGCGTACGACGTCGTAGTGCTCGGAGCCGGGCCCGTGGGGGAGAACGTGGCCGACCGCACCCGTGCGGCCGGTCTGTCCACCGCGGTCGTGGAGAGCGAACTGGTCGGCGGCGAATGCTCGTACTGGGCGTGCATGCCCAGCAAGGCCCTGCTGCGCCCGGTCATCGCCCAGGCCGACGCCCGACGCCTGCCCGGCCTCGCCGCCGCGGTGCAGGGCCCCCTCGACACGGCGAAGATCACGGCCCGACGGGACGCGTTCACCTCCCACTGGAAGGACGACGGCCAGGTCGGCTGGCTGGAGGGCATCGGCGCGGACCTCTACCGCGGCCACGGCCGGATCACCGGCGCCCGCCAGGTCACCGTGACCGGCGCCGACGGCACGGAGCGCGTCCTGACCGCCCGGCACGCCGTCGCCGTCTCCACCGGCACCCGCGCCGTCCTGCCCGACCTGCCCGCACTCGCCGACGTGAAGCCCTGGACCAGCCGCGAGGCCACCAGTGCCAAGGAGGCCCCCGGGCGCCTGGTCGTGGTGGGCGGGGGAGTGGTCGCCACCGAGATGGCCTGCGCCTGGCAGGCCCTCGGCTCCCAGGTCACCCTGCTCGTCCGCGGCAAGGGTCTGCTGAACCGCATGGAGCCGTTCGCCGGTGAGCTGGTGGCCGAGGCGCTCAAGGAGGCGGGAGCCGACGTCCGCACGGGTACGTCAGTGACATCCGTGACCCGCGAGAACGGCACGGTCGTGGTGGTCACCGACAGCGGCGAGCGGATCGAGGCCGACGAGATCCTCTTCGCCACCGGCCGTGCCCCGCACACCGACGACATCGGCCTGGACACCATCGGCCTGGAACCCGGCTCCTGGCTCCCGGTCGACGACAGCCTCCGCGTCATCGGCAGCGACTGGCTCTACGCCGTGGGCGACGTCAACCACCGCGCGCTCCTGACCCACCAGGGCAAGTACCAGGCCCGCATCGCGGGCGCCGCGATCGCGGCCCGAGCCTCTGGAGTCCCGCTCCTGGAAACGGACCCCTGGGGCGCCCACGCCGCCACCGCCGACCACTCCGCAGTCCCCCAGGTCGTCTTCACCGACCCCGAAGCAGCCGCGGTCGGCCTCTCCTTGGCGGAAGCCGAACAGGCGGGCCACCGAGTCCGAGCCGTCGACTACGACCTCGCCAACGTCTCCGGAGCCTCCCTCTACGGCGACGGCTACCGCGGCCGTGCCCGCATGATCGTCGACCTGGAACGCGAGATCCTCCTCGGCGTCACCTTCGTCGGCCCCGGCGTCGGCGAACTCATCCACTCCGCGACGATCGCCGTGGCGGGCGAGGTCCCCATCAGCCGTCTGTGGCACGCGGTTCCGTCGTATCCGACGATCAGTGAGGTGTGGTTGCGGCTGCTGGAGACGTACCGGGACAACTGAGCGACGGCTTTGCCGTCTCTTTACAACCCACTTCGCCGGCGCGTCGTCTCTCCGCTCGATCTGTCAGTCAGTCCGCCCCGTGCTTCGGCACCGGGCGGACCGAAGAAGAGAGAGCGTCTCGATGCGCCGAACTGTCCTTGCCGCCCTTCCACTTGTCTGCACCGCCGTAATGGCGGGCAGCGCGCCCGCGTTCGCGGACGAGTCGTCGCCCAGCCCGAGCGCCACGGCTGCCCCGACTCCGAGCGCCGATCCGACCGAGGCGCCGACGCCCGCCCCCTCGGAGCCCGGCACCGAGCCGACCCGGGAGCCGGCCCCGGGCCAGGTCTCCGTGGTCCCGAGCGGCGCGCCCGACACCGGAGTGGGGCAGGCGTCCTCGGAGTCCGGCGGCGACGGCGCGTTGATCGGCGGGGGCGCTGCCGCGGCGCTCGTCGCGGGTGGCGCGGCGTTCTACGTCGTACGGCGCCGGCGGGCGACCGGGGCATGACCCCGCTTTCCAGGCGCGCGTTCACGACGGCGGCGCTGGCCTCGCTCGTGGGTTGCGGCGTTCACGGGGGTGATGGTGCGGACGCGGCCGCGGGATCCAGGGGTTCGCGACGGCAGCGGCGCTCCGCGAACTCGGGCCAGTCCCTGCGGCGTTCGGTGCCGCTCGGGCTGCGCATCCCGGCCATCGACGTCGACACCCCGCTCATCCGGCTGGGCCTGACGCCGGACGGCAGCGTGCAAGTGCCCCCGATCACGGCGCACGACCGGGCGGGCTGGTACGAGCACTCGCCGACACCGGGTCAGGTCGGCCCGTCGGTGATCCTCGGCCATGTCACGGTCGGCACGTACGGGGACGGCGTCTTCCGCCACCTCTCGCGCCTGGGCCGGGGCGACCGGATCGAGGCGCGCCTGGAAAACGGCACGGAGGCGGTGTTCGCCGTCAGCGCCGTGCGGACGGTCGCCAAGGCGGACTTCCCGGCGGACGACGTCTACGGGGACGTGGACCGCCCGGAGTTGCGGCTGATCACGTGCGGCGGACCCCGGACCGGCGACGACTACCGCGACAACGTCATCGTCTTCGCCGAACTGAAGGCCGCATCCCCCTGACCCGCAGAACGGATTCCGGGCCCGAGGAACGTACGCCGACGGCCCGGCATCCTCTTCTCCGGTGACCCCCACGACCATGGAGAGCGTTGAAACGGTCCCGCGACAAGGCAGCGTCCGAACTGTTCGCCGCCCTCTACCCGCGCCTCGCCGGCTGGTGCCGCCGTCTCGTCGACGACGACGAGACGGCCCACGAGATCGCCTCGGAGGCGTTCACCCGGCTCTGGGCCCGCTGGACGAAGGTGGACGAACCCCGCGGCTTCCTCTACGTCACGGCGGCCAACCTCGTCCGCGACCACTGGCGCAAGCTGGAGCGCGAGCGCAAGGCCATGCGCCGCGTGACGTCCGAGGCCGCCGTCCGCCCCCACCCCGAACAGGCCGACCCGTCGGTGCGCCTGCTGGTGCAGTCACTGCCGGAACGACTCCGCGTCCCGATCCTCCTGCACTACTACGCTGACATGCCGATCCGGGAGGTGTCCGTGCTGACCGGACGCAAGGAAGGAACCGTCAAGGCCGACCTCCACGCGGCCCGCGAACTGCTCCGCGCCCACCTGAGGAGAAGCCTTGACCACACGCTTTGACCACGACCCGGAGCACGACCCCGACGACCCCCTGGCGGTCATCCTCCGGCCCACCCCCGACTACCTCGCTGCGCCCCCCGGCCGCTACGAGACCGTCCGCCGCACCGCGACCCGCCGCCGGGCGCTCCGCACAGCGGGTGGCATCGGCCTCGCCTCCGCCGTCGCCCTCCTCATCGCCCTGCCGTTCCAACTGGCGACCCCCGAGACGCCCGCCTCACCGACGGTCCCCCTGGCCCCACCACCCGCGAGCAGCCCGACCCCGACTCCGACTCCGACCCCGTCCGCAGCGCCGACGCCGCGGCCCGAGGAGCCCCGCCCCACCGGTGAACCCACGGCGGCGCCGACTCCGTCACAGGAATTCACGGTGCCCTCGGCGCCAACCGAGGTCTCGGCCGGGTAGGGCGCCCGTCGGTTCAGTCCGGGACGTCGAAGCCGAGCGCGGCCGCGGCCTCCTCCGGTGTCGCCTGTGTCCATCGCTCGGTCATCGCCTCGTTGGAGGACAGTGAGCGCAGTTCTGCACGGTCGAGGTAGAGCATGCCGTCCAGGTGGTCCGTCTCGTGCTGGACGATCCGGGCGGGCCAGCCGCTGAACTCCTCATCCACCGTACGGCCGTTCTCGTCCTCGCCCGTCAGACGCACCTCGACGGGCCGCGCCACCACCGCCTGCCAGCCCGGCACACTCAGGCAGCCCTCGAAGAACGCGGCGCGGGCGGTGCCGAGGGGTTCGTACGACGGGTTCACCAGGACGCGGAACGGCTGGGGCACCCGGCCGCGCGCCAGCCGTACCTCTTCCGTCACCGGTGCCGGGTCCTCGATCACCGCGATCCGCAGCGGGACGCCGACCTGCGGGGCAGCGAGGCCCACGCCCGGTGCCGTGTGCATGGTGAGGCGCAGGGCCTCGATGAAGCGGGCCAGCAGGGCGGGGCCCAACTGGCCGTCGTAGCGCTCGGTTCCGCGCCGCAGCACCGGGTCGCCGGCCGCGACGATCGGCAACGGGCCGTCCGTGGAGAGGAGTTGCTCGACCAGTTCGGCCAAGGGCGCGTGATCAGTGGGTGATGCCATCGCGTCAGGATGCCATGGGGCGCATTGGTGTGACGCGGGTCACTTTCGGTGTCGGGAACTCGGGGCCCGCGCGCCCCGACTACTGGACCGCTACAGCACACCAAGCGTCCCCAGCCCCGAAGAGGCCCTCCGATGTCCACCGCTCCCTCGACCACCACGGACGAGGCTCCCCAATCCGACGTCGCCCCGGCGCCGGCCCGCCCCCGCACCTGGGCAACCCTGCGCCCGCTCGTCCTGCGGCTGCACTTCTACGCCGGAGTTCTCGTCGCACCGTTCCTGCTCGTCGCCGCCGCGACGGGCTTCCTGTACGCCGCGTCCTTCCCGGCCGAGAAGATCGTGTACGCCCACGAACTGACCGTCCCCGTAGGCGACGAGAAGCTGCCGATCTCCGAGCAGGTCGCCGCCGCCCGCAAGGCCCACCCCGAGGGTGCCGTCGCGGCCGTACGGCCCTCCCCGGAGGACGACGCGACCACCAGGGTGATGCTCTCCGGCGTCGAGGGCGTGAACGAGGAGCGCACCCTCGCCGTGTTCGTCGACCCGTACACCGCCGAGGTGCGCGGCTCGCTCGAACAGTACGGCTCGACCGGTGCCCTTCCGCTGCGCACCTGGATCGACGAGTTCCACCGCGATCTGCGGCTCGGTGAGACCGGCCGTCTCTACAGCGAACTCGCCGCGAGCTGGCTGTGGGTGATCGCCCTCGGCGGTCTGGTGCTGTGGTTCTCCCGGCGCCGGGCCCGCCGCAAGCTGCGCGGCACCAGCGGCCGCCGCCGCACCCTGGGCCTGCACGGCACGGTCGGCGCCTGGGCCGCCGCCGGGTTCCTCTTCCTGTCGGCCACCGGACTGACCTGGTCGCAGTACACCGGCGCCAACATCGACGAACTGCGCACCTCGCTCGGCGGGGCCACCCCGTCGATCTCGGCGAGCGCGGGCGGCGACCACTCCGGGCACGGCGCCTCGGCCGCAGCCGGGGACGCGGCGCACGGCATCGGCCTCGACAAGGTGCTCGCGGCGGCCCGTGCGAAGGGGCTCGGCGACCCGGTCGAGATCGTGCCGCCCGCGGACGCGGAGTCGGCGTACGTGGTGAAGCAGGTCCAGCGCAGCTGGCCGACCAAGGCGGACTCCGTCGCCGTCGACCCCGCCAGTGGCCAGGTCACCGACGAACTGCGGTTCGCCGACTACCCGGTGCTCGCCAAGCTCACCCGCTGGGGCATCGACCTGCACACCGGTGTGCTGTTCGGCCTGGCCAGTCAGATCGCCCTGATGCTGCTGACGCTCTCCCTGATCCTGCTGATCGTCTGGGGCTACCGCATGTGGTGGCAGCGGGGCCGGGGTTCCGCCTTCGGGCGGCCGATCCGGCGCGGCGCCTGGCAGCAGGTGCCGCCGCAGATCCTGGTACCGCTGGCGGTGGCGGCGGCCGTGGTCTGCTACTTCATCCCGCTGCTCGGGATCACGCTGCTGGCCTTCCTTGCCGTGGACATCGTGCTCGGCGAGATCGCGCACCGGCGCGGGCGCGCGGAGGTTAGTCGCTGAGCGCCGCCAGTTCGGCGTTGGCCCGCTCGGTGATGAGGGTCAGCACCCGGCCCGCGGCGGCCAGGTCCTCCTCCGGGATGCCGGCGTAGACCCGGGCGCTGATCGGGGCGGTCTCGGCGGAGGTCCGGTCGAAGAGTTCCCGGCCGGTGTCCGTGATGCGGACCTGCGAGGGGCCCTCGGGGCTCAGCAGGTCCGCGGTGATCAGCTCGTCGACCACGGAGTGGGCCTCCGCGGGGGTGACCTTCAGCGCGTCGACGACACCGCCGACGAGGCCGTCCCGCTCGACCGGTCCCTGGGCGGCGGCCCGCCGGAGGGCGATGGACTGCTGGAACGTCATGCCGTGGCGGGCCAGTACCCGCTCCAGAACCGCCCGGCCGGCGTAGTGGGCGAGGCCGATGACCTGGGGGTTGAGCAGGGGAGTGCTGGCGGGGGTGGTGGTCGGGGTGTTGGTGGTCATGACTGCTCCTCGTTGGACTTGTCGGCGTTGGACTTGTCGGAATCGCCATCGATGGCGAGTGGGTCGAGAGGTGCGTCGAGCAGGATGGCGAGGTCCCGGGTGAACTCCTGGGTGCGCGCGCTGTCCAAGCCGCCCAGCGGTGCCAGCAACTGCTGAAGCAGCCCGTGGACGACCTTGATCGCCTGCCGGGTCTGCTCATGGCCCCGCTCGGTGAGCGCGAGCTGTACCGCGCGCGGATCGTTCGGGTCACGGGTGCGCTCCAGGAGCCCCGCGGACTCCAGGGAGCGGGCGAGCTTGGAGACGTAGAGCGGTTCGAGTCCGGTGTGGTCGGCGAGCCGTCGCTGGCTCGGGCGCAGTCCGCCGCGGTGCATGCCGTACAGCGATGCCACCAGGGCGTACTGAGCGTGCGTCAGCCCCAGTGGGGCCACCGCGCGGTCGACCGCGACCCGCCACTTCATGGACAGGCGCCAGACCAGGAATCCGGGCGTCGCGCCCGCTTCAGCCGTACTCATGACCGATAGAGTACATGGCTACTATGTACATGGCTACTATTTTCGGGTGAGGCCGTGAAGTCCACCTGAGTTGGCCTGACGCGGCGGCTCCCGCGCGGCTAGGTTGGGCGGTATGAGCAATCTTGATCGCGAGGCCGTGCCCGCGGTGTGCGGTGGCCGTGGCTTCGTCGTGGCGGAGCCCGTACGGGAACTCCTCAGCCCGCGCCGGGTCAAGCTCGGCGAGTCCTCCGAAGTGCGCCGACTGCTGCCCAACCTGGGTCGCCGCATGGTGGGCGCCTGGTGCTTCGTCGATCACTACGGCCCCGACGACATCGCCGACGAGCCGGGGATGCAGGTGCCGCCGCACCCGCACATGGGGCTCCAGACGGTGAGCTGGCTGCATCAGGGCGAGGTGCTGCACCGCGACTCCACGGGCAGTCTCCAGACGATCCGCCCGCGCGAACTGGGCCTGATGACCTCCGGTCGGGCGATCAGCCACTCCGAGGAGAGCCCGCGCGTCCATGCCCGCTACCTGCACGGCGCCCAGCTCTGGGTCGCCCTCCCCGATACCGACCGCCACACCGAGCCCCGCTTCGAGCACCACACGGAACTGCCGACGGTCACCGCGCCGGGTCTGACGGCGACCCTGATCCTCGGCGCCCTCGACGGAGCGGCCTCCCCCGGAACGACGTACACCCCTCTGGTCGGCGCCGACCTCACCCTCGCCCAGGGCGCGGACGTACGCCTCCCCCTGGAACCGGACTTCGAGTACGCCGTCCTGTCCATGTCCGGCGAGGCTCAGGTCGACGGCGTTCCCGTCCTCCCCGGTTCCATGCTCTACCTCGGCTGCGGCCGCACCGAACTCCCCCTCCGCGCCACCTCGGACGCGGGCCTGATGCTCCTCGGCGGCGAGCCGTTCGAGGAGGAACTGATCATGTTCTGGAACTGGATCGCCCGGTCCCAGGAGGAGATCGAACAGGCCCGCCGGGACTGGATGTCAGGCACCCGCTTCGGCGAGGTGAAGGGCTACGACGGCGCTCCGCTGCCCGCTCCCGAGCTGCCGGTGACGCGGCTGAAGCCGCGGGGTCGGGTGCGTTGACGCCCGAGGTACTGGGAGCACGGCTGGAGGCGTACGTGGACGGACTGCTACGGCGATACGGCTGACCGGCCCTGGACGGCCGACCTGGCGGCCTGCTCGATCTTCGCGCAGTAGGCTGCACGGGCTTCCTCGTCGATCGGCTGCTCGTATTCGGGGCGCACCCCGGTCCTGCCGTCGAGGCCCTCGCGCAGGATATCGGCGTGCCCGGCATGCCGGATGGACTCGCTGAGGACATGGAGCATGACGGCGAACAGGTTCGTGTTCGGACAGGGCTCCGTCCACCACGGCACGTGGCCGGGGGCGTCGAGGGGAAGCTCGTTGATCGTCGCGTCCGAGTGTTCCCACGTGCGCCGGTAGAACCCGATGATCTGATCGCGGGTCTCGTCCTCGGTCGCCCACAGATCGTCGCCGGTGTAGTCCTGCCACCGGGGCAGGGGTTCCGGGGAAGGGCGGTCGAAGACCTCGCCGAAGTACCTGGCCTCGACGGTGGCCACGTGTTTGACCAGGCCGAGGAGATTGGTCCCGGTCGCTGTCAAAGGTCGGCGGGCGTCGTATTCGGACAAGCCGTCGAGTTTCCAGAGCAACGCCTCGCGGTCCCGCCGAAGTCTCCCGTGCAGGTTGTCCTTCGCGAATTCATCGATCATGCGGCATGAGCCTGCCATGGGCTGCTCATCGCCTCAAGATCCCGTACATGGTCCGCAACGACCGGCCGAGCTTGTGGCGATGGCTGTCGCTACCGTGGATTCATGACAGCGCCACTGGACGTGCTGGTGGTCGGTGCAGGTCCGACCGGGCTTGCGCTTGCCGCGCAGTTGAGGGAGTACGGGGCTCGGTTTCGGGTCGTCGACCGATCTCTTGATCGGGTGCGGGAGTCGCGGGCGCTGGTCGTGCAGCCTCGGACGCTTGAGGTACTCGCCGGGGGCGGGGTGGCGGATGAGTTGGTGGCTCGCGGCAACACCGCGATACAGGTGCGGATGCATGTGCCTCGGCGGGTCGTGTCGTTGCGGCTCTTCGACATCGGGCTGACCGACACCGCCTATCCCTTCCTGCTGTTCCTTTCGCAGGCCGAGACCGAGCAGGTTCTCAGCGAGCATCTTGGCGCGCGGGGCGTGACGGTCGAGCGGGGCGTTGAGCTGGTTCGGACAGAGGTGAACGGCTCGCACACTGTGTGTTGGTTGCGCGGGCGTGACGGGGTGGAGGAGGCCGTTGCGGCGCGGTACGTCGTGGGGTGCGACGGTGCCCACAGCACCGTTCGTCAGCAGGCGGGCATCGGCTTCGAGGGGTACGCCTATCCGCAGACGTTTCTGCTCGCCGACCTGGAGGTCGACGGCCTGGAGCCGAAAGGGGCCGTGCACTCGTACGTGAGCGGGAGCGGGATGCTGTTCTTCTTCCCCCTCGGGTCGCCCGCCTCCTGGCGTCTGCTCGCCATGCGGCCGCCCGATCTGCCGGATACGGAGGTGACGCCGGCCCTGCTTCAGGAGATCACCAGGCGCTATGCCGACGACGGCCTGCTGCTGCGGGACCCGGCCTGGATGACGGACTTCCGGCTCCACAATCGCGGCGCCGCCCACTACCGCGCCGGGCGCTGCTTCCTCGCCGGCGACGCGGCCCACATTCACAGTCCCGCCGGCGGGCAGGGGATGAACACCGGGATCCAGGACGCGCTCAACCTCGGCTGGAAGCTCGCCCTGGTGTGCCGGGGTGCCGCACCCGAGGAACTGCTGGAGACGTACGAGGTCGAGCGCGCCCCTGTCGGGCGACTCGTCCGGCGTCTCACCGATCGCGCCTTCACGATCGGCACCAGCGGCAACCCGGTCATCCGCTTCGCCCGTAACCAACTGGCCCCGTATGTCGCCCCGTTGGTGCTGCGCGCGCGGCCGCTGCGCAGGCGGCTCTTCCGCACCGTCTCCGAGCTCGGCATCCACTACCGTCGCAGCCCGCTGTCCGTTGGGGGCTCGCGCACACCGCGGCGTGGGCCGCGAGCGGGGGACCGGCTGCCCGACCTGCCCCGGGGGCTACAGAGCCTGACCGCCACAACGGGCTGGCACCTGCTCCTGGCCGGGCCGCCGAGCCTCTGGCCCGACCAGCGGCTCGCCCCGCTTCTGGAGGGCCGGGCCGACCTCGTCACGGTGCACCGGATCGGCGACCGCAGCCCCTGGCCGCCCGGCGTCGCCCATGGCCTCGTACGCCCCGACGGGCACCTCGGCTACGTCGCCGAGGGGGCGGACCTGGAGGGGCTCGGCGCCTATCTCGCCCAGTGGGTGCGGCGAGAGCCCCGTTCCCGTTGATACGGACGATCAGGACTGTCCCGCCGCCAACGCAACCTCCACCTCCGCGAGTTCCTTCGCCGGGTCGGCCGTCCGGGCCAGGACAACAAGGTCGTCCGGGCTGTAACGAGCACGCACGTCCTCGTCCCACTTCGCGGCAGCCATACGCAGCGGTTCCACGGCTTCCGTGAGTCGACCGAGCCGGTGCAGGACCAGTCCGTAGTACCCCGCCGCCTCAGTCCGGTGCGCGGCGTCGCCGTCCTCTTCCCAGACCTTGCGGAGATAGGGCTCCGCCTCGTCGTGCGCGCCGCGCTGCGCCTTCAGCTTGCCCGCGAGCATGGCGTTCAGCGACGAGCCGTCCTCGGCCGCGCGGACGTACCAGCGCTCGGCCTCCTGGTAGTCGCGGTGGTGCTCGGAGAGCCAGCCCATCTCGTTGCACGCGTCGTGGTGTCCCGCCTCGGCGGACCTGCGGTACCAGTCATCGCGCACGGCGGGCTGCCTGCGCATCGAGCGGTACAGCTCCGCGAGGTCGTACGCCGCCTCCGGGTCGCCGGCCTGCGCCGCGGGCTCGATCCAGCGGACCACGTGGCGGTCGGCCGCGCCGGCCCAGTCGCGGAGGATCTTCCCGTACGCGTACGAGGCCTGGACGTCGCCCGCCTCCGCGCGCTCGCGCAGCCCGGGCAGCCTGTGCAAGTCCTTGCCGGGCGCGATGCCGCCCGCCTCCCGCGCCGCGGCGATCCGCTGAAGCTGTGCGACGACGTCCTCGTCGTCCTCACCGACCTGCCGGAACCAGCGTTCGGCCTCGTCGTACCGCCGCTGCCGTCGGCAGAGGAGCCCGAGGTTCCACTGGGCGGCCGGGTGCCCGGCGTCGGCCGCGAGGCCGTACCAGCGCTCGGCGTCGGCGAGCTCGCCGCGCTGCTCGTGGACGGCCCCGAGCACGTACGCGGCGCCTTCGTAGCCGTCCTCGTGGGCCTGGACCAGCAGGCCGCGCGCCTCGAACCAGGAGACGTCGTCGGCGGTCTCTGTCTCCGTGAGGAATACGGCGTGGTCCACGCGGGCCGACGCGCTGAGCGCGGAGGCTCGGCGGTAGTAGCCCGCGGCCTCCACGGTCAGGCCCGGGTAGTCGCGGAAGTGCTTCTCCATGTCGAAGAGCGGTCGTAGGGCCGCTGCCGCCGCGTCCCCGTCCTCCGCCGCCTCCGCGGCGTCGAGGTCCGCGGCCACGCGGTCGAACTCCTTGCGGATCGACTCGAAGAGCTGCACCCAGCGGAAGACCGCGATGTCGCCGATCTCGATGTCGCTCATCAGGAACTTCGGCGCTTCGTCGAGCCGGCCCTCTGCGGCGAGCAGCTTGCCGAGCTCGATCTTGCAGCTCAGGTCGCGGCCGCTCTCCCAGCCGCGCCGGAACCATTCGGCCGCCTCCGGATCGCCGTTCTCCTTGAGCAGTACACCGAGTCCGTACGCGCATCCGGAGTGGCGGTCGGCTACGGCGCGGTATAGGGCCTCCGCCGCCGGCCGGTTCCCTCGGATCTTCCGGTACCGGGCAAGGGTGTAGTGCGAGAACGCGTCGCCCGCCGCCACCGCCTGCTCCCAGTACGGGATGCCTTCGTCCACGCGATGGCCGAGCACGAAGAAGTCGGTGTGCCGACGGGCGGTCTTCGCGTCGTCGGCGCGTGCTGCGGCGACGAGCGCCTCTCCCCGGGTCTGTATGTCCTGACTCACGATCAACATCGTTTCATGAGCACGTAGTCGGCAGTTCCGGCACTCCCGCCCGGTCGAGCAGAGCCCGCATCTCCGCCACCGGCAACGAGGGGTTGGCCGCCGCTGCCGCGCTGCACTCATGCGGGTCGTTGAGCAGCTCGACCAGCCTGGGCAGCGGCAGCCTGGGGTCGAAGGCCGCCGCCTCGCGCACCCTCGCGTTCACGTCCCGGCTGAGCCGCTCCACCAGGGACGGTGAAGCGTCCGGATCGCGCAGCGCGAGGGCGCGTTCCCTCGGATCCTCCGCGTCGGCGCAGCGCGCCGCCAGTCCGGCCGACGGGAACTGCGGGCGGGAGGTGAGCATGTACACGGCCCGGTGCGTGCCGTGCAGATACAGGTCGTACAGCAGCTCCGGCGGCGCCTTCGGATGCCACTCGGCGAGCAGCAGTCGTACGGCGAAGTCCTCGTCGTCGGCGAGGAGTTGCACGCAGTCCTCGGGCAACTCCGCGCAGATCGCTGCGGAGCGCCGCAGCCAGGTGTGTGCCGAGTGCGCGCAGCGGCGCAGCACGTCCTCGTCCCCGCGTGAGCGCCACACCCACGTCAAGGGGTCCAGCCGGTCCTCGGGTCCCACCGTCCAGTCGATCGCGGCCCGCTGATCCTCCGTCAGCTCGGGTCGTGCGGAGACCGCGAGCCGCACCCGCGGGTCCTCGTGATCGGCCAGCCGGGCCGCGAGGTCGGCGGGGAACGTCGGATTGAGCGCGAGCCGGTTCAGGTGCCTGTCGTCGGCACGGCCCATCATGCGTTCGGCCAAATCCCGGGTGAGCAGGCCGGATTCCAGCACATCCCCGAGCTGCCACTCGTCGAGCGCGTCTACGAGCCAGGCGGTGCGTTCGGCGTCCTCGTGCATGACGTGCAGAGCGGCGGTCTTGCGGACTTCGTGGTCCGGGTCGTCGAGGAGCGCGGTGCGTACGTCGTCGGGGAGTTCGGACCAGACGCGGCGGCACGCGGCCTTCCGCAACACCCAGTCCTCGTGAGTGGCCAGTGGCACGAGTACGTGGACGGGGACATGGGCGGACAGTGCCGTTTCGTGCCGGACCATGTGCCTCTCGTGGCTCAGCAGTCGCTCGTACGCCCAGGCCGGCAGGGGAGCGACCGTCGCACGGTAGGGGGTCGGACCGACGGCGACGCAGATGGCGTCCGAGGCCGGGCCGTCCAGGAGTCTGGCCCGCAGTTCGGGGTCGACCTGCGGGCCTTCGGCGAGCGCGCTGCGCACTCGGCGGTCGGGGTGGGTGAGCAGGGCCTCTCCGACCTCGGCCGGCAGCGACTTGCGATAGACGAGCCGGGTGACGATGTCCCAGTCGTGCTCGGGCGGCACGAGGCGAAGCAGGACGTCTGCGGGTGCGGACGCATTGGCGGCCAGCCCCGGCACCGCGTCACGAGCGGTCATCGAATCCCCCTGGCATGTAGAAGCGGGGCCGCCGCACGGGAAGCTGCGCGGCCCAAACGAATGATCTACATCGGGCCACGCCCCTCGCATACCCCCCACCGGTATGTTACGGTGCAGCCGTCAGATACCCCCTGGGGGTATGAAGAGAAGGGGTGGGAGTCATGTCAGCCATCAATCCCAGACGCTGGTGGGCGCTCCTCGTGCTCGCCGCCGCGCAGTTCATGGTGATCATGGACACGTCGATCATCGGGGTGGCGCTCCCCGAGATGCAGAAGGACCTCGGCTTCTCGCAGGGCGAGCTGCAATGGGTCTTCAACGCGTACGTCATCGCCTTCGGTGGGCTTCTGCTGCTCGGCGGCCGTCTCTCCGACCTCATCGGCGCGCGCAAGATCTTCAGCGCCGGATGGGTCGTGCTGATCGTCGGCTCGATCGTCGCGGCCGCCGCGCAGACCGCCTGGGTGGAGGTCGTCGGCCGGGCCGTGCAGGGCGTGGGCGGTGCGCTGATCGCGCCGTCGGCCATGACGTTGCTGATGATGCTCTTCGCACACGACCCGAAGGAGCTCGGCAAGGCCATGGCGCTCTACGGCGCCGCAGCTCCGGCGGGCGGCACGGCCGGTGTGTTCCTCGGGGGCCTGTTCACCGAGTGGCTGAGCTGGCCGTGGATCTTCGTCATATACGTCCCGATCGGCGTCGCCACCCTCGCCGCCACGAAGCTCCTGCCGGACGTCGGCAGCAGCCGCGGTGCCGTCGACGTGCTCGGAGCGGCCGCGGTCACCGGCGGCCTGGCGCTCGCCGTGTTCGCCGTCGTCCGCGCGCCGGAGGCAGGCTGGACCGCCACCGGCACCGTGCTTCAACTGACCGGCGCCGCCGCGCTGCTCGTGCTCTTCCTCGTGATCCAGAAGACGGTGCGCGAACCGTTGATGCCGCTCGGCATCTGGCGCGTCCCGCGGCTCGGCTCGGCCAACCTTGCGATGGCCCTGCTCGGCGCCGCGTGGATCCCCATGTGGTACTTCCTCAACCTCTACCTCCAGCAGGTCCTCGGCTACGGCGCCTTCGCCTCGGGTGCCGCGCTGCTGCCGATGACCGGCCTCCTGATGATCTTCATGACCACGATCACCGCGAGGCTGCTCGCGAAGTTCGGGGCCAAGGCGCTGATCGGCGCCGGACTGCTCGTGCTCGCCGCCGGTCTGCTGTGGCTGTCCGCCGTCGAGCCTACCGGCACCTTCGTGGTCGATGTGCTGCCCGCGTCGCTGGTCGCCGCGCTGGGCATGTCGCTCGCCTACATCCCGGCGATGATGGCCGCGATGTCCGGGGCACCGCAGGCGCAGGCGGGCCTGGCCTCCGGCATCGTCAACACCACCTACCAGGTGGGCTCGGCACTCGGCCTCGCGGCCCTGACCGCGGTGGCCACGTCGCAGGGCGCCGGCCGGCTGGGCAACCTGCCCGCGCTGACGGCGGGCTTCAGTGCGGCGTTCGCCTGGGCCGCCGCCATCGCCGCGGTGGGCGGGCTCGTCACCCTGCTGGCGATGCGCGGCGACAGGGCCGCGGCGGAGGAGGCCGCGGTTGCTTCGGGGGCACGGGGCGACAAGGCCGCCGTATAAGGGCGGTGATCGATGCCCGTACTCCGCAGCAGGGCAAGCGAACCATCGAAGGGCCGTCCGGCGCCGGGGAACCGGTGACGGGCGGCCCCCTCGGCCGTGCACTCAGTAGCCATAGCCACCGTTCGTGCCGGTGTCAGTGTCGGTGTTGGGTGAAGAGGTGCCGCCGACAGTGAGCTCGGACTTCATGCCCATGTCCTTGTGATCGTCGACGGGGCAGTAGACCTCGTACGTGCCGTCCTTCAGCGTGATGGTGAGGTTCGCCGACTCTCCGGGCTCCAGCGTCCTCGTCCTGTCCTCCGTTCCGGCCCCCTCGATCTCCAGGGCGTGGTCGTGGCTTCCGTCATTCGTGGCCACGAAGGTGTAGTCGCCCGCTGTGAGCGTCGTTCGGGACAGCTTCAGCCTGAAGTCGGTCATCGTGACGTCCACCCGGGTGCCCGACGAGGCCGAGCCGGTATCGCTGTCGTCTCCGTTTCCGCCTCCGCACGCCACGAGGCCGGCCGCCAGTACTCCGGCGGCCAGCCCGGGCCCGACGTACCTGCGCCCGAACGTCATGAACGTCGTCGCCATGTCTCGGCCCTCCGTGAGAAATCGTTCCCGGCCATTCGTTCCCGACCATTCGTTCCTGACCATTCGTTCCTGACCAGGAGTACGGACGGACCGCGCCAGGAGATTTCCGGCAAGCGGGAGAATGGGGACCGTGATCCCACGTGGAAGCGGGGGAATCCGTTCGGCGAGGTTCGCCGTATTCACTGGTATGCGGAGAACGGGCCTGCCGCTCGGGCGGCTCTCGGACGAGGCACTGCTGGCGGGACTGGCGTCCGGCGCCCCGGAGATCGCCCTCGCTTTCGTCCGCCGGTTCCAGCGCATGGTCTTCGGTATCGCCGTCGCCGTGGTCGACGACCCCCAGCTCGCCGAGGACATCGCCCAGCAGGCCTTCGAACGCGCCTGGCGGCACGCGCAGGTCTACGACTCCCGGCGCGGATCGGTGAAGACGTGGCTCGCGACGATCACGCACAACCTGGCGATCGACGCCGTCCGCGCGCGCAACGCGACCCCGGTCTCCCCCGAGGACCTCGACGAACTGCTCGGCACAGTGACCCGGACGCCGGAACAGTGGGCGCTGGCCGACGACGCGGCGTCGCGGATACGGGCCGCGGTGGCAGGGCTGCCGCGTGAGCAGGCGCGGGCCGTGGTGATGGCCCGGATCTACGGCATGACCGCACGGCAGATCTCCGAATCGGAGGGGATCCCCCTGGGCACCGCGAAAACACGGATCAGGACGGCGATGGGGAAGCTTCGGACCGTTCTGGGACCCGAGCGAGCCGATCATGACTGACCGGGACTGCGCGAGCCTGCGGGCCGTCGCCGACGAACTGGCGCTGGGCGCCCTCCACGGCCAGGAGCGTGCCGACGCGATCGCCCACCTGGACCGCTGCCCCGCCTGCCGGGAGCACGTCGAGCAGCTGTCGCTCGTCGCGGACGGCCTGCTCTCGCTCCTGCCGGGCAGCGAGCCGCCCTCCGGTTTCGAGACGCGGGTGCTGGACCGGCTGCGCCTGAACCGGCCGACGCCACGGCGGCGACCACGGACCGGCGTGGCGGTCGCTGCCGCCGCCGTGATCGCCCTCGGGTTCGGCTTCGGCGGCTGGGCCGTCGGTACGGCGGTCGACGGAGAGCCGACGCCCCCTTCGCAGAGCGCGGAGCCCCCCGGATCGGAGCAAGGCCTGCTGTCGGCGTCACTGCTGACCCCCGACCACCGCCCGGTGGGCCGGATCTTCGCCTACACCGACTCTCCGGGCTGGGTGTACATGTCGGTCCACCTCGGCGACGAGTCAGAGGCCGCAGGCTCGTACGGCGGATACCCGGACGCCAGAAAGGTCAGCTGCCGCCTGGAGCGTACGGACGGCACGGCGGTCCACATCGGGGACTTCTCCCTCGACAACGCAGGCCGGGGCTACTGGGGAGCCCCTGCCCGAGTCGATTCGGACACACTGTCCGGTGCCCAGTTGCTGGACGCCGACGGCTCCGTCCTGGCCACGGCCCACTTCGACGCACGGCAGAGCCGGTGAGCGCAGCCCGCCTTCAGCCGTCCGCCATTCCCCCGACGGCACCCATCCGCAGGTTCCACCGTCCCGCCCGCCCGGTGAGCTGCACGGCGCCCAGGGGCGGTACGTCGATGCGCCAGAACGACGTGGGTGGGGCGGACAGTGCGCAGAGCACCGCGGCACGGGCCACCGACTGTTCGACGACGGCCACCATCCGCCCGGTGTCGGCCGGCAGCGCGTCGAGCCAGCCGGCGACCCTCCGGCACACGTCCGCCACGGACTCGCCGCCGTGCGGGGCGGCCTCCGGGTCGCTCAACCAGGCGGCGAATGCGGAGGGGTCCGCCGTGGCGAGTTCCTCCGGGGTGCGGCCGTACCAGTGGCCCATGTCCATGTCCCGCAGCGCCGGTTCGGTGATGAGGGGGTCCCAGCCGAGGGCCTCGGCGGTCTGACGGCAGCGCTGTGAGGGTGCGGTGCGGTGGGCGGTGGCCGCGGGGAGGGTGGGGGCGGTCGCGCGCGTCTGGCGCTGTGCCCGTTCGTCGAGCGGGGTGTCGTCGGCGAAGCGCACCTCGCGCCTCGTCGGTGCGGCGGCGCACAACAGCGTGAGCCGGATCGTCATGAGCGCCCCCCTTCGCCGGATCTGCTCCGGCCGGCTCATCGTAGGTGGCGCACGCCATGTTGGCCGAATGCCCGCTTGCCCCTACGATCTGGGCGACAAGGACGACGGCGCACCTCGGAAGTCCGGTGCAAACCCGGCACGGTCGCGCCACTGTGTGCCGCACACTCCTGCCCCCTACCGGGTGCGGGGGATGGCGGTGAGTCAGACCCGAAGCCGTCGTCGAGTGCTCCACATGACATGGGACGCGTGTTCCCAAGGAGGTCTCGCCATGGCGCAGTCCACTGCCGCCCCCGCCCCCACCGCTCTGCCCGTCGCAGCCCCGCTGCCCGTTCGCGCCATCCTGCCCTGGGCCCTGTTCTTCGGCCTCTTGATGCTCGTCCTGCTCTACTTCGTCGGCGCCGAGCAGGGCGCCTTCGCCGTCTTCTCCGGCGAGGGCATCCATGAATGGGTGCACGACGGCCGTCATCTGCTCGGCTTCCCCTGCCACTGACGGGGAGCGGACAACATGAACTCCGCCATTGTGCGTGCCCTGTTGGTGCGCGGCATGCTCGCGGGCCTCGGCGCCGGCGTGCTGGCCTTCGTCTTCGCGTACTTCGTCGGCGAGGGGTCGGTCGACGCGGCGATCGCGTTCGAGGAGTCGAACTCCCACCACGCCGAAGGCGGGGAGGAGTTGGTGAGCCGGTCGGTGCAGTCGACCGCGGGTCTTGCCACCGGCGTCCTCGTCTTCGGCGTGGCCGTCGGCGGCATCGCCGCTCTCGCCTTCTGCTTCGCGCTGGGCCGGATCGGCCGGTTCGGCGCCCGGGCCACGGGCGCGCTGACCGCACTCGCCGCGTTTCTCACCGTCTACCTGGTCCCCACCCTGAAGTACCCGGCGAACCCGCCCGCCGTCGGTGACCCCGACACTCTCAATCAGCGGACCGCTCTGTACTTCCTGATGATCGCGCTGAGCATCCTGCTCGGCATCACGGCCGTCCTGCTGGGCCGTCGGCTCGCTCCCGCGTGGGGCAACTGGAACGCCTCCATCGCCGCCGGGCTGGCCTTCGTGGCGGCCGTGACGGTCGCGATGGTGTTCCTGCCGGCCGGGGACAACGTCCCCAACGGCTTCCCGGCCACGGATCTGTGGGAGTTCCGCATGGCCTCCCTCGGCGTCCAGGCCCTGCTCTGGGCCGCCTTCGGCCTGCTCTTCGGTTTCCTGGCCGAGCGTGTGCTGGAACCGAGGGCGGCCACTGCCCCGGCCGGAAGGGGCGCTGAGGTCTCCGTACCCGCTGCCTGACGCGGTCGGCGCCGCATACAGCACCGCGACTGGACCCGCCGGGGGCGCGCCCGGCGGGTCCAGTCGCGTTCTGGGGGTGCGACGTCACTGTTTTGACTGGTGACGGTTCGGTCGGGCGGACCTCAGTGCGCGCTCGCGGTGGGGGCCGTCTTCTTGCGGGCGCGGTACGCGGCGGCCTTGATCTTGTTGCCGCAGGACTCCATGCCGCACCACTGGCGCCGCATGCCCCGGGAGCGGTCGATGTGGACCCGGGTGCACTCGGGGTTGCCGCACTCCTTCATCAACGGGACGTCCGGGCCGCTGAGCAGCTCGACGGCGTGTCGGGCGACGGTCGCCAGCGCCTGCCCGGTTGTTCCCTCGGCGTGGCGGCCGCCCAGGGTGAGCTGGGGTATCACGGGTGTCTTGCGCGCGCCGGCGTTGACCACGGCGAGTGCCTCCCGGTCGAACTCCTCGCCGAGCCGACGGTCGGTGACGAGCCGGTAGACGGCCTCGCGTACGGCCGTGGCCTCCCGGACGTCGTCCTCCGTACCGGGAGTGATCGCGTCCAACAGGCCGGACTCCATGTACCAGGCGTTCAGCCGCTCCGGCGTCACGAACATCTCGAACCGGGCCGAGCGTTGCGGGACGGAGCGATGTGCGTCACCGCCTTGACAGGTGACGAATCGGGGATGCGTGCTGACGTAGCCCGTCCACGACGGACGAAGCACGAAGGGGAGGCCGGTCATGAACCAGGAAGTCGCGACGGACACCGCCACGGTGGCCCGGCACGCACGCTTCGGCAAGCTGCCCGAGCGCGTCCGGTTCGAGGACATGACGGAAGTGACGGAGTCCGACCCGAACGGCGGCGCGAACGCCTCGCACCAGGATGTGGGGGCCTGGCGCACGTTCTCGTGCCTGGCCCTGGACCTGGGGCTGTAGCGACGCCCTCATTGCGGGGGTGGACGTCAATCCCCGCTGCCACCTCCGCCTCCGCAGCTGAATCCGCCCCCGGATTCGGTGGTCGTGTCCGAGCCGACGCCGGAGCCCTCGTCGTCCAGGGCTCTTCCCATGCGAGCCAGGTAGCGGCCGAGGCCTGCGGGGATTGTGTGGCTGGCCATGACATTGCGCCGGACCGGCCCCGGCGCCAGGGCCGCGGGGCCCTCGAACACGAAGGCCGGCACGCTGTCGTCCCGCGCGGCCGCCTTCAGCATCCGTCGGCCACGCCGTGTGAGTCGACGACCGGAACGGCTCAGCAGGCCCCGTGAGCTGAGCCGACGGCCTATCTCCTCGACCGGGGAGGAGTGTTCCAGCGCCCGCCGGACAGCCGCGATGCTTCTGCTGTGCGGGCACGACGTGAACACCGCACGCTCAACGGCATGTTCGGGCGCCTCATCGCCCACGGCCCGCACGCGCGAGGCGCTCACGACCACGAGCCCGCGCTCCGCCAGCGCGATCACGGCGCTGTCCACCACCCGTTCCTCCCTCCCCGCGAGGAAGGCGATGTCATACATCCCAAGTCCCGTGTCCCCGTTCCCCACCGCGGTCCTGCGCGCCCCCGTCCGCATACCGTCCCCCTTCCCGAAGCCCGCTCCTGGTGGGGGTGTTGTCACCCGCGCGACGGGCCCGCAATCCCCCGAACCGGCACTTCAGAGCTTCTCCTGAGCTTCCACAGGGCGAGGGGGCGGTTGAGTTGCGAGCCCGTGCACCCAGTGTGACCGTGGGAAGTACCGAAAGCGGGCAATTCAAAGGCGAACGGACCTATGGACAGGCGTGCCTTCACCGGTCGATATGTCATCGTCCTGGACCGCGGCGACCAGGAAAGCGGGCTGAACGCACTGCGTTCCATCCCCGGTGTCGGATCCGTCGAGCGGGTCCGAGGATCCGACGCCGCCAACGTCGCCGAACTCCTTGAACGCCCCGACGTATCAGTGCACTTCGAGACACTCGGCGTCGTGGTCGCCGAGGTTCGCCCCGATCAGCGCCACCTACTGGTGACGACGGCCGAGAGCGAGCCCTCGATCATGGCGGCCGAGCCGGAGCGCATGGTGTACCTCATGCCGATCACCGACGAGGAAGTGGTGGCGCGGCACACCACGGCCCACATCGCCGCCGCCCAGGGCCCTGCCTGGGACGAGGAGGGCTGGACCTGGGGGCTGCAAGCGATCCGGGTCAACCTGTCCAGCCTGACCGGGCGTGACGTGAACATCGCCGTACTCGACACCGGCGTGGACACCGACCACCCGGACCTGGCCGGGAGGATCGAGGCGACGGCCTCTTTCGTACTCCACGAGACGGTGGAGGACGGCAACGGCCACGGCACCGCTTGCATCGGCATTGCCGTCGGCCCGGCCGACCCTCAGCAGGGCCCGCGCTACAGCGTGGCCTCCGAGGCGCGGATCCTCGCGGCAAAGGTGCTCAGCGACTCGGGCCAGGGCACGGAGGGCCAGATTCTCGCGGGTATGGAGTGGGCCATTGCCCGCGGCGCGCGCGTGATCTCCCTGTCGCTCGGCGGCCGGGTTCAGCCGGGTGAGCTCTTCCCGCAGGCGTACGAGGTGGTGGCCCAGCGCGCCATCGAGAGCGGGGCCGTGGTCGTCGCCGCCGCCGGGGACGACAGCGACCGCCGCGAGCGCATTGCGCCCGTCAGCCGACCGGCCAACTGCCCCTCCATCCTCGCGGTGGCTGCCCTCGACACGTCGCTGTCGCCGGCGTTCTTCTCCAACGGAGGCATCAACGGCGACGGCGGTGAGATCAACATCGCCGCGCCGGGGAGGTCCGTGCGCTCGGCCGCCCCCGGCGGCGGATACCAGGTGCTGAGCGGCACCAGCATGGCCGCACCGCACGCCGCGGGCGTCGTCGCCCTGCTCGCCCAGCAGCACCCCGATGCCTCCGCGGCCGGACTCAAGGCCGGCCTGGAGGCCGGTGCGTGGCCGCTTCCGCAGCCCGTCAGGGACGTGGGGCCGGGTCTGCTTCAGGCCCCGTGAACGAGTCCTGGCCGAGGTGAGCCGGACTCATTGCCGCCCCTCGTGGCTAGCATCCGGCCATGGGACCCGATGACACCGCATTCCGTGACCAGGCACGACGGGACATCGCCGCTCACTCGGGAGCGGTCTTCGACACCGTCGTGGACCGCAGGAACTCCAACTCCCTGAAGTGGGCCCACGGCCAGCAGCTGTTGGCGCCCGACGAGGCCGCCGCCGACCCGCTGCCGATGTGGGTCGCCGACACCGACTTCAGGGCTCCCCAAGCGGTGATCGACGCGCTGCACGAGGCCGTCGACCACGGCGTCTTCGGCTATCCCGGCGGCGCGACCGACAGTTACCTGGACGCCGTGACCGGCTGGCAGGCCAGACGGTTCGGCTGGGAGGTGCCGCGGGAGTGGGTCCTTCAGACGGCCGGCGTCATCACCACGCTCAAGACGGCCGTGCAAGCGTTCTCCGCCCCCGGTGACTCGGTCCTGATCCAGCCGCCGGTCTACGCCCACTTCCACGACGACGTCCTGCTCAACGGCCGCCGCCTCGCCCACGCTCCGCTTGAGCGCACCGATGACGGCTACCGCTTCGACGCCCGCGTGTTCGAAGCCGCCATCCGGCCCGGCACGAAGCTGTTCATCCTCAGCCATCCCCACAATCCCACCGGAAACGTCTGGACGGAGGACGAGTTGAGGACCATGGGGGAGATCTGCGCCCGGCACGGCGTCCTCGTCATATCCGACGAGATCCACCAGGACCTCATCGTCAACCCGGACCGCAAGCACGTCCCGTTCGCCTCGCTCGGCCCGGAGTTCGCGCGGAACAGCATCACCTGCACGGCACCCAGCAAGACGTTCAACCTCCCCGGCCTCCAGAGCGCCAACGTGTTCGTCCCCGACCCGAGACTCCGCGAGGAACTGGCCCGCCAGTACGAGCGCAACGCCTTCCCGTTCGTCAACGTGCTGGGCATGGCCGCCGCCGAGGCCGCCTACACGCATGGAGAGCCCTGGCTGGAGGCGCTGCTCACCTACCTGCGCCGCAACCACACCCACTTCGCACAGGCGGTCAATGGCGCCACCGACAAGCTGCGGGTGCTGCCCGCCGACGCGCTCTATCTGGCGTGGATGGACTGCCGCGGCCTGGGAATGGACGCCGAGTCCCTGGACAAGTTCATGCTCACCAAGGCCCGCCTCTGGCTGGACAAGGGGCAGAAGTTCGGGATCGAGGGCCACGGCTACATGCGCGTGAACCTGGGCTGCCCGCGCGCCACGGTCGACGAAGCCGTACGACGGCTGCTCGCGGCCGTCGACGGTGCCTGACGGACCCGTCGGTTCACAGCGGCGGTGCCTTGATCGACGCGATGTCCGGCAGGCGGTGGGGGTGGTACGCCGCCAGGCCCGCGCCCGCGAGCCACCAGCCGCGGTACACCAGCGCCCGGCACAGGGACTCCTCCAGCCGGTCGAAGACGGTCGGTACGAGGGCCAGGTCCCGGCCTTCGTGCGTGCGGTGCTCGGGGAAGGCGTCCCGCCACTTGTCCAACTGCCCGGGGGCGCTCTTGGGGAAGTCGGTGGCCAGCGCCACCAGGACGCCCCGGCGTGCGCCGGGAGGCAGGGGTTCCTCGCGGCCCACGGCATGGCCGCTCAGGAAGCGCTCGACGATCAGCCGCGTGCGCAGTGCCGTGCTCTGCCGGTACAGCAGCGAGTTGGCGCGCGCGAGATCGCGGACGATCGGTATGCCGCCGTACGCTCCGGGGCGCAGCAGGCCTCCCGCGTTGAGGACGAGCAGGAACACATCGCGGTACCGCTCGCTGTCGAGGGCCTCCGAGCCGGTGTTGTCGTAGGCGCCGCCGTCCAGGAGGGCGGGTGCGTCGGTGCCGCAGGGGAAGCTCGCGCGGTTGAGGACCAGCGGTGGGAAGGCCCCCGGGACCGCGGCCGAGGCGGCGACCGCTGTGCACAGTTTCAGCCCGGTGCCGGCCGTAGGAGCCAACCCGATGGTGTAGTCGCCGTACACGTCGCGTTCGAAGGTGAACCGCACTCCGGTGGTCAGGTTGGCCGCGTTGATGATCCAGCGGACTTGCGGGTCCAGGTCCTCAAGACCGGTGTCGTCGAAGAACCATTCGTCGAGGCGCCGGGCGAGGAGTTCGGTGCGGGTCATCGGGCCTACGGTGCGCCACAGCCCCCGTAGCAGCGCCTTCTTGAGGGAGTGGGAGCTGATCTGCTCGATCGCCGGGTCGATGAGGATTTCGTCGACCGCGGCGGTCGTGAAGCCCTGTGCTTTCAGGGCTGGATAGTGCGTGGCGAGCAGGCCGTTGGCCAGCGATCCTCCGGACACCGACGAGGCGTATCTCAGCTGGGACAGCAGCCCCGCGTCGGCGACAAGACGCAGGAAGCCGAGGGCGGAGAGGGTCGCCCGGAAGCCGCCTCCGGAGAGGGCGACGGCCAACGGGTCGGTGGTGGTGGGTGGTTGGGCGGGGCGCAGGGTGTCGCCGCAGGGCCGGGCCTGAAGGCCGGTGCCGAGGGCGGGTGAGTCGACGGCCCAACGGGTGTCCCTGGTGCGGTCGTTCATTGCTCCTCACCGACCTCTATGACGAGTGCCAAGTCCGCCGGCGACCGGACGTCCACCGTGAACTTCCGGCCGTCCTTCAGGTCGTCGAGGGTGGCGTCGGCGAACTCGATGTGGTTGGTCAGGTGGATGGTGTACTCGGCGTTGGGCTCCCGCGATTCGACGAGCATGCGCAGGGTCTCCTCGTTGGGATGGTGGTGCTTCACCCCGTCGGCCGAGATCACGTAGTGATCGGCGTGGATGTTCTCGAAGAAGTCGCTCTCCACGTTGCGATCACTGCCGTGGTGGGGGAGTTTCAGCAGATCGACATGGAGCGGTCCGGTGTCGTCGAGGAGCCCGGTGGCACGCAACCCCGCCAGGATGCGGTCGCCTCTGGCGTCTCCGGTGAGCAGGGCCGTCCGTCCCTTGTGCGTCAGCATCAGCACGATGCTGGAGAGATTCGGTATCGAACCGTCCGTGTAGGCCGAGGTGATGACCTGCGGGTCCTTGGCTTGCTTCGCCTTGAGCCAGCGCTGCGTCAGCTTCTCCAGGGCGACGTCGTCCGGGGCCACGACCTTGACGTGCAGCTGGTCGAGCGTCGCCTCCTCGCCCACGAGGAGGGGGCCGTCGAAGAGGGGATTGCCGCCGAGCCCCAGTGCCGCCGCGGCGTCCCGGATGGCCCGTCCCTGGTTGTAACTGGAACTGACGGCGCTGCTGTCCTCGCTCGCGCGGTCCACGATCTCCTGGGTCGAGGCGCTGAGCCCCGGTGAGTTGCGGTCCACCAGTTCGTCGACGGAGTTGAACCAGACCCGCTTCACGGCGAAGGGATCGGGTTCCGCGTCCCGCCGGGCGCGCTGTATCTGCGTGAGCAGTTTGAGCAGTCCGACGGCGTGGTCGTCGTCGACGTGCGACAGACACACGACGTCGATCCTCGGGCTGCCCTGCGCGTCCGGAGCCAGCTGGGACAGGCGGTCGCGCAGCGACGTCTCGAAGACCTGAGGCGGCCCTCCGTCGACGAGCATGACCTTTTCCTTCGGCGACCCCCACCGCACCAGGAAGGCATCGCCGTGGCGGGCGTTGAGGAAGTCGAATGTGAACATGGCGCTCCTTTCGAGCCCGGCCACTTCAGATGGACTGCATCGCACGCAGCACGTCGACCAGGCCGGAGCCCTGGAAATGCCGTTCCCGGCCCAGATCCGTCGCCGTCCCGCACAGGATCTGCTTCACCCGTTCCGGACGCCCGATCAGCTCCCGGTTGCGCGCCAGCAGCATCGCGGCGGCACCGCTCACATGCGCCGCCGCCTGACTGGTGCCGTGCAGTGCGGCGATGCTCTCGCCGAGGACGGGTCCGTCGATGTCCTCACCCGGCGCCAGGAGATCGGGCTTCGGCCGGCCGTCGCCGGTGGGGCCCCGGCTGGAGAAGTAACTGACGCCGTGGCGGTGGGGATTGCTGCGATGGGTGGAGCCGACCGTGATGACCGACTCCGCGTTCCCCGGATCCGAGATGCTGGCTCCGTGGTAGTCCTTGCCCAACGTGCGTACGGCGCCCGCGTATCCGGAGTTCCCGGCCGCGGCGACGACCACCACACCCGAGCGGACCAGCCGGTCGCACTCGATGCACACCGGGGTCCACCCGGTCGAGTGGCTCGCCACGTCATGGGGCACCGAGAGGCTGAGGTTGACCCCGGCGATGACGAACCGTCCGGCCTGTTCGTTGATGTACCGGATGGCCTGAAGGGCCGTGACGATGGAGAACTCGTCCCCCGTCCCGTCGGCGTCGAGGACCCGGAAGTCGTACAGCTTGATCCTGGGACAGATGCCACGGAACTCGGCCTCGGGAAGAGGCCGGGGCCACCGGGCACCGATGATCCCCGCGATGTGGGTGCCGTGCGGGTCGAGCGGGGCGGTGTACGGCGGGCGACGCGGGCCCTCGGGACGCTGAGCCGGGGCAGGCGCCCAGGGGAACTCGAACTCGACATACGGCAGGGCCCGGGGCCAGTCGATGCGTCCGTCGTCCAGCTGGTCGAGGGACAGGGTTTTGCGTACGCCGACGAAGTTGAAGGCGCGAGTGATGCGTGACTGGCGCTGCGGCTGTGGCTGTCCCGGCTCGACGGGCGTGTCCCAGTCCAGGAAGGCGGGGTGCAGTGCGTCGATGCCGCTGTCGACCACGGCCCAGCCGATCGAGCGGCAGTCCACCGAGAAGACCTGTTCGGCGGCGTCGGCCTTGATGGTGGCCCGAGAGCGCACGACCGCGCTGGACGACTGTCGGTTGACGGTCACGGAGAGGATCGGGTACCGCTGTCTGCGGTCGATGACGGCCCCCGCCGCCGGCTCGGGAAGCCTGGTGTCCGACGGCGTCAGCTGGACTCCGGTGAGCATCGTGACCACCTGGGCGCTCACCGGCGTGGCCGGCGCACCGACGACGGGACGAGTCGACTCCGTGACGACGGCCGCCAGGAGTCTGAGGAACCACCTCAGGTGCCGACTCCGCTCCTGACCCCACATGGAGGGATCGGGAACATCGCTGCTGCGTGGCTCCGCCGGGAGGTCTTCCCGCAACGCGTCCTCGATGCCGGGGCCGCCCATGTCGAGCGCCAGGCGCTGCCCGTCATGGATGACCCGGTAGAGATTGGTCAACGGCAGCACGACCTGGACGAGTTCGCTGAGCGTCAGCTTCGCCGCGACGAAACTGCCGGAGGCGATCGGCTCGCAGGGGATCAGCATGTTCCGGTCCTTGAAGCGCTGGAGAACCTGCTGGACACCGTGGTCCTCGTTGATGGCGAGGATCAGGTCCTCCCGGGTCTCCGGCGCGGACTCGGGAAGATGGGCGAGCGCCAGCAGGGCGTCGAACCGGAGCGGGCAGTCCGTCGCCCAGGGAACGGGCCTGAGACGGTTTCCGTAGAAGAGTTCCTCGAGCTTCTTACGATCCATCGGAGCCTCACCATGTTGGGCTGCTGCCCTCAGTGTGGTGGCCAGGGGAGGGGCTGCACAGGGGAGAAGCACCTACACCCGGCAGGGGCAGCGTTACCCCGGCCAGGAAGCCGGGGGAATGATGTCGTGCGTGATGGCGAAGCGGGTCAGGTCCGCCCGGCGCCGGGAGCCGATCTTGTCTCGCAGTCGGTCCAGATGGGAGTGCACGGTGTGCTCGCTGATGCCCAGGCGGACGGCGATGGCGTGATCCGTCTCCCCGTGCGCCACCAGGTCCAGGATCTGGCGCTCACGGTCCGTGACCCGGCAGGACGGCGCCGGGTCCGCACGTACGGCGAGATCCGCCGAGATGTAGGAGCAGCCGTCGGCCACGAGCCGGATCGCCGCCAGCAGCTCGCGTTCGTCGGCCTGCCGGCTGAGGCAGCCGCGGGCGCCGGCGCGCATGGCGGGCACGGCGTGCCGGTCCGGGCCGGAGGAGAAGACCAGGACGGCGACGCCCTGAGCGGTGAGCCGTCCCACCACGTCCGACAGACATGCCGGCGGCAGCTGGAGGTCCACCAGGGCGATGTCACCCGGTACGAGTGCGGCGGCGGCCTCGTCGACCGACCGGGTGGTGAGGGCGAGAGTGAAATCGGCGGCGTCCTCGACGACATGGGCCACGCCGTTGCGCAGTAACGGGCAGTCACCGACGACGGCGACACGTCTTGCGTCCGCACTCATGGGCGCCTCACTCCGACGGGGCCGGGCCGCGTGCGTGCGGGCCTCACAGCTCCAGTCTCGTTCCTCCCAGGCCGTCCGGCACGCCGGGGAGCCCCGGCGGAGGGACTTCGTGGAGGTCAGCGAGCGCTCGCCGCGGCCCCAGTGATCCAGTACGCCTCTGGCATATGACAACTCGCACATGCGTCCACCCTGTGCCACCGTGAATGAGGCATCCACGGACCGTCCATGCGGTTTCCCCGCCCTCGTATGTGCGGCACCGCCGTCCTGGATGTGCGGCGGCTGACCGACCTCCCACCGGACCGGCTCTTCGGCCGGATCTGCTCGGCGGCCCCCTGTGCCGCCGACGCGGCCACGCCGAAAGGATGTCCATGAACGACAGCGCTGTGCCCGTCCCCCATGAGGCCGACGTACTGGTCATCGGCAGCGGCCCCGTCGGCTGCACCTTCGCCCGCAAACTGGTGGACGCGGGCAAGCACGTCCTGATGATCGACGCCGGGGCCCAGCTCTCCCGGCACTACGGCGAACACCTCAAGAACAGCTATCTGTTCCAGCGGAACATCGACCTGTTCGTCTCCGTCATCAAGGGCAATCTGCTCCCGCTGTCGACCGCCACCAACCGGGAACCCGTGCTCACGCTCGACCCGTCCGCGTTCTCCTACGACCCGGACAAGTACGCCGGTTTCTCGATGCGCAACCAGAACCCGGAACAGCGCGGGCACCTCAACCTGCCCGCCGCCGCGGCCACTTACGCGGTGGGCGGCATGGCCACGCACTGGACCTGCGCCGTGCCCCGGTTCCATCCCGAGGTGGAACGGCAGTACGCGGGCCAGGGCTACCCCATCGACGACAAGGCGATGGACCGGCTCTACGAGGAGGCGGAGTCACTGCTCGCCCGCAGCACCTCGGTCTTCGCCGCCTCCGCCCGGCACCTGCTGGTCAAGCGCGTACTCCAGCGCGCGGGGGAGGAGTTCGCCGATGTCACCGAACTGCCCCTCGCGGTCAGCGACCGTGCCGACTCCGCGCACACCTCCGCGGTGACCTGGTCGGCCGCCGACACCGTCCTCGGTGAACTGGCCGACCCCGCGCACACACCCCCGCAGGGTTCGTTCCGGCTGCTGCCCGAGCACCAGTGCGTCCGGCTGGAGATCACGGGTTCCGGCAAGCACCAGAAGGTCCAGTACGCCGTGGTGCGCAATCTGCGTGACGTCCGCGACGAGATCCGGCTGCGGGCCGACACCTACGTCGTGGCCTGTGGCGCCGTACCCACACCGCAGTTGCTGTTCACCTCCGGCGTCACCCTGCCCGCGCTCGGCCGCTATCTCACCGAACAGCCCATGTCCTTCTGCCAGGTGGTGCTGGAGCAGCAGCACATGGACCACATCGAGGAGATCCTGCACAGCGGCGACGACCCGGACCGGGCCGCCGCCGACCGTGTCGCCCGCTACCGCGCCGCCCAGCTCAAGCAGCTCCACGCCGGTGACAAGACCGCCGACCCGGTGCCCTTCCCACCCTGCGAACGGGACCCGAACCTGGCCCTGTTGGTGTCCGAGGCGCGCCCCTGGCACTGCCAGATCCACCGGGACGCCTTCACCTACGGCGCGGTACCGCCCAATGTGGACCCCCGGCTCATCGTGGACCTGCGCTGGTTCGGGATCTCCCGGCCCCGCCCGGAGAACAAGGTCACCTTCTCCCGCCGGCTCCGCGACACCTTCGACCTGCCGCAGCCCACCTTCTCCTTCCGCCTCGACGAGGCCGAACGCAAGGAGACCGACCGGATGAGCCGTCACATGATGCGCACCGCCGCCGCGCTCGGCGGGTTCATGCCCGGCTCCGAACCGGTGTTCCTCACCCCGGGCCTGCCGCTGCACATCGCGGGCACCACCCGGATGGGCCGCAGCGCGCTGGACAGCGTCGTGGACGAGTACTCCAAGGTGTGGCACATCGACAACCTCTATCTCGGCGGCAACGGCCTGCACCCCTTCGGCAACGCCTCAAACCCCACGCTCACCAGCGTCGCGATGGCGCTGCACGCGGTCGACACCATCGTCAAGGGCCACCCCGGACACTGACCCCCCGACCCGACCTACGGACCCCACCATGCCGGTTCACACCACCCCGCGCCCGGACGGCATCCACCTGGGCATCACCCCCACCTGCTGGACCAACGACGACTTCCCGCTCATCGGCGACGACATCCCCATGGAGCAGTGCCTCAGCGAGATCGCGCTCGCCGGGTTCGAGGGGTGCAGCATCGGCCACACCTTCCCCACCGACTCCGACGCGCTGACCGCCGCCATGCACCTGCGTGGGCTCAGCGTCAGCGAGCCCTGGGTGAGCACGTACTTCACCGTGCCCGACGGCTCCGCGCGCACCGCCCGCGAGCTGCTGCGGGTGCTGGAGTTCCTGAACCGGTTCAACGCCGACGGGCCGCCCGTGCGGACCACCACGATCGGTGTCGCCGAGTTCGGCCGCTCCGTCCATCTCCAGCAGCTCAGCCTGCGCAGCAACAAACCGGAGTTCACCGACGAGCAGTGGGCGGACCTCTGCGAGGGCCTCGACAAGATCGGCGAGATCGTCGCGGGCCAGGGCTACGCCCTCGCCTACCACCCCCACATGGGCACCGGCGTCCAGACCGAGCGGGACGTCGACCGGCTGATGCGGGACACCGACCCCCGCCATGTCGGCCTGCTGCTCGACACCGGCCATCTCACCTGGGCGGGCGCCGATCTGACGGCGCTGATGGAACGGCACCGGGACCGCATCGCGCATGTGCACCTGAAGAACGTCCGCGGTGCCGTCCGCGCCGACCGAACGCTGGCCGACGGCAGCTTCCGCGAGTACATCGAGGCCGGCATCTTCACCGTGCCCGGCGACAGCGACGGCGACATCGACTTCGACACCGTCCTGAAGGTCCTCGGCCCCGGCGAGTCCTACCGGGGCTGGCTGGTCGTCGAGGCCGAGCAGGACCCGCGGGGCGGCCACCCGCCGCTCTACTACGCCCAGACCGCCCACGCCTACCTGGCCCGGGCTCTCACCCCCACCTGACCCACAGACACCGGAAGGCACCCCACCATGGGCGCAAGCACCCCCCTGAACCTCCGCGTCCCCCGCTTCACCCGCGAGGTCCTGGAGGACGACCTCAACGAGGGCTACTGGCTGGAGGCCCCCGACATCGACGGCGACACCCGCCCCGACCTCGTCGGCCACGGTCTCTACCTCGGCGAGCTGTACTGGTACCAGAACCCCGGCTGGCAGAAGCGCCTGGTCGCCGACGGCTTCCACATGCCGATCGGCGCCCACTACGGAGACATCTCCGGCAACGGCTTCCCCGACATCGTCGTCTGCTACGAGCTGTACGGCGCCCGCGGCCGGATCGACGACCCCGACCCCGACGGCGGGAAGATCGACTGGATCGAGAACACCGGCAAGTTCGACTCCGAGACCCGCTGGAAGCGCCACTTCATCGGCCGCCACACCGCCATGCACCGGATGCGCCTCGGCCACTTCACCCAGACCCGCAGACCGGAGCTGATGGCCCTGCCCACGGTGGGCGCCCACCACGTCCACGCCCTCGTGCCCGTCGTACTGTTCAGCCCCAACAACGACCCACGCCAGCCCTGGGACAAGCGCATCATCGACGATGCCCACTACCGCATGATCCACGGCGTGGAGATCCAGAAGAACCCGCTCCCGGGCAGCGAGCACCTCGACTCGATCCTGCTCGCCTCCGAGGAGGGCGTCACCTGGCTCCACTACGACGAGCCCCAGCAGCGCTTCACCACCACGCACATCGGCGACGGCGAGCACGAACGGTTCGACGCCACCGGGTTCAAGGGCAGCGGCGACGTGGGCGCCGGACGCATCGGCGACGACCCGCACGCGTACGTCGTGGCCACCGAGCCCTTCCACGGCAACACCGTGGCCGCCTACGTCAAGGAACGGCCCGGCACGCCGGTCGCCGAGGCGAGCTGGCGCCGGATCGTGCTGGACGTCTTCGGCGACCCCAACGAACTCGGCGAGGGCCCGAGCCATCAGATCGTCTGCGCCGACTTCGACAACGACGGCGACGACGAGTTCCTGGTCGCGCTGCGCGGGCCGTACCCCTGGCAGGGCGTCTTCTACTACAAGTGCCTGGACGTCGAGGCGGGCGTCTTCGCCAAGTGGCGGGTGTCCTCCGACAGCGCCGCGCGCATCGCCATCGGCGACTTCAACGGCGACGGCCGGCTCGACTTCGCCACCATCGCCTACAAGGTCGACAAGTACTTCCTCGCCGAGGACGCCAAACTCTGCCTGTTCCGCAACGACATCGAGGAAGCGGCCGTCCGGCCGTAACGCCATGCGACACAACAGAGCGTGGTGGCCCTGGCTGATCGGAGCGGCAGGCGCCGGGGTGCTCGTCACGGTGGTGGCCCTCGTGATCGGCGCGGGCGCGCAGGCGGCGGCGACCTCGCTGAGCGTCCTGATCTCGGCCACGGCCGGTCTGTTCAGCTGGTCCTGGCACCGTTCCCGGCCGGCCGCCCCGGCCACCCGGACCGAACTGGAACAGGCCGCCGAGGCGCTCGCCGCCATGGTGCGCCGCCAGTGGACCGAGGAGGCCGCCGCCCAAGGGCTGCTGGATCCCCACCCGTTGGCGGTGCGCTGGCGCAGCGGCCAGACCGAGGCCGGGGACCATGTCCGGATGGTCGGCCGCACCGTGTCCGGCCGCAGCGACGACATCGCGTCCTTCGCCGCCGCCTTCCGCGCCCTGCCCCGCCGAAGACTCGTGGTCCTCGGCGACCCGGGCGCGGGCAAGACGGCGCTCGCGATCCTCCTCGTACGCGAGCTGCTGCGGGACCCCGAACCCGGCGAGCCGGTCCCCGTCCTGCTCGACCTCGCCCCGTGGAACCCGCGCCGCGAACCCCTGCTGGACTGGATGGCGCGCCGTATCCACGAGGACTACCCGGCGCTGCGCAACCACGAGACGTACGGCAGGGACGCGGCCCGCAAACTAGTCGCCGAGGGACGGGTCCTGCCGGTCCTGGACGGGCTGGACGAACTCCCCGCCGAGCTGCGGCTGAGGGCGATGGCCGCCGTCAACCACGCCATCGCCGTACACGGTCCGCTGATCCTGACCTCGCGGCAGGCCGAGTACCACCGCATGGTGACGGACACCGACGTGGTCACCGCCGCGGCCGTGGTGGTCGCGGAGCGGGTCGGGGCGGCGGACGTGGCCGAGTACCTGCGCAGCGCCGTACCGCCCCGGCGCAGCGCAGCCTGGCAGCCGGTCCTCGACGAACTCACCGGACGGCCCGAAGGCCCCGTCGCGCAGGCCCTGTCGGTGCCGCTGAACGTCTGGCTCGCCCGCACCGTCTACGCCTCGCCGAGCAGCGACCCGGCCGAACTCATCCGCTCCACCGACGCCGACAGCCTCCAGCACCATCTGCTGGACGCGCTGGTCCCGGCGGTGTTCTCCGCGGAACCGACGGCCGGGGACCCCTCGGTGCCCGACGTGCGCCGTACCGCCGCCACCCGGTGGCGGCCCGAGGACGCCCGGACCTCACTGAGCTTCCTCGCCGCCCACATCAAACGGCAGGGCACCGACGACATCGCCTGGTGGGAACTGCACCGGGCACTGCGCCCCTCGCCGGCCGGCCCCCTGTCCGGACCGGTCGCCGGATCCGTCGTCGGGCTCGGCGCGGGCTGCATGGTGGGTGACTACTTCCACTGGGCGCTCTCGCCGTTCGAGCGCTTCGTCGGCTTCCTCGTCATCACGCTCGCCACGGCCGTAGCCGCCACGGTCATGATCAGAATCGCCTACGTCGGCGGCGGCACCCGACCGGCGCTGCGCGCCCGGCGTCCCGTCTCCGTGGAGATCCCGCGCCGACTCGGCGTCGCGGTCGCCGTGTTGCTGCCGCTCGCCGTCGCGGTGGGAGCGGTGATCGAGCACTGGGCGAGGACGGCCGCCGGCACGGACATGGGCCTGGACATGGGCGTGGCCGCCTATACAGGGGTCAAGGCGGGTGCCGCTTGGATGCTGTTCATGGCGCTGCTGGCCCTCGGCGTGCTGTGCTGGGCGCTGTTGCGCCGCAGCGCGTCGACGCGCCCGCGCGCCCCGGGCCACCGCCGGGCCCAACTCCAGCGGATCCTGGTCTTCTTCGTGCTGTTCTGGCTGGGCGCCGAAATGGCGGGCTTCCTCGGGTATCTGTCGATCCGTCAGGTGATCGGGCAGTCGATCACGGACGTCTCGATCCTGAACCCGGCCGAGACCGTCGCCTTCGTCAACCGGCGGGCGGCCTTCCGTGCCTGTGTCTTCCTGCTGATCGCCGGGATCATGGCGGGACTCGACCTGCCGGGCGGCTCGTCGCGCCCCGCCCGCCTGGAGTTCTCCGCCCCGCTGCGCGTGCTGGGGGCGATGCTCCCCGCCTGTCTCGGCCGAGGGTTGCTGTTCGGCGTCGGACCTGCCTTCCTGCTCGCCGTCGTGACGCCGGCGTCACCGACCATCTCCTGGTGGGAGCGGCTCGCGGCCGCCTTCGCCTTCGGTGCCTTCTTCGGCGTGCTGTTCGGCATGGGCCTCGCCGTGCTGCGGTGGGCCCGGATGCCGGCCGACCTCGAACAGGAGACCCCGCAGTCGACGCTGCACGGGGACCGCACGGTGGCCGGCGCCCTGATGGTGCTCGCGCTGCTGCCCCCGCTGATCAAGTGGATCATCACGACCGAAGGGCATCTGGCGAGCAGCGAGAACCTCGCCGTGCAGGGCGTCGGCCGCTGGCTGGAGACCCTGGAGGCCAACCTGGCGATGGGGCTCGCGGTGGGACTGCTGGCGGTGTCGAGCACCGCGTGGTTCACCTACCGCGAGTCGGGGCTGCGGCTGGCCGCCGCGAAGCGGTTGCCGCAGCACCCGTTGTCGTTCATGGAGGACGCTCGGCTGCTCAGCGTGTTGCGGCGGGTCGGGCCCGTCTACCAGTTCTGCCACGCCGAGTTCAAGGACCGGATCGTCTCGGGCGCCACCGCGGTCGGTGACCTGACCCGACCGGGCGGCGCCCGTGTGTGACGGCCTAGTCGGACTCGTCCAGCCAAAGGCGGTTCTCCGCCTGGCGCTTGGCGACCTCGACCGGTGAAACCACCTTCATCTGAAGGGGATCGCCGCCCTCGGGGACCTCTATCAGGGTCCCTTCGGGCACCAGCATGCAGATGCCGCCGCACGGACACTTCTTCTTCTCGGCCCAGTCGGCCTGTTGTTGACCGAGGTCGAGGATCTCCTTGACCGTCCACTTGCCGTCGTCCCGGTGCGGCAGGGTCACGATGACGCCTCCGGCGTCGATCGAGAAGCCGTTCTGCGCGGATGTCGTCATGGGTCCACTCTCCTTGCGTGTGGGGGATGAAGTCCGCCTGAACAGGCGGCTCTTCGGCCCACGCTAGGCCGACCGATCACCCCTCGCCACCGGAGCGAAACGCACCGTCACCGCAATGGCTCCCGCCGCGCCGCCTCCTCCGCGCACAGCACATCCACCACCGCGGCGGCCGTATGGGCCCGTTGGAGGTCCCCGTCGAACGCCCCGCTGCGCAGCATGGGCCAGCCCTCGGAGAACCGGGCCTGCACCCGCGCGGCGACCCGCAGCCGACCCGAGCCGTCCCAGCGGTCCCCGAGGGTGAATTCGCCGAGCGGCGCCGGGGATTCCGAGCGGTCCGCCCGGACCAGTGCCATCAGGTACTCGGCGCAGTCGAGGGCGTCCGAGACCGCCCGGTCGCTGTCCGCCGCAGGTTCGGCCAGCACGTCCCGCAGCCGCCCGCGCAGCCAGGTGCTGTGCGCCGTCCCCACGAGGCCGGGCGGATACGGCCGGTCCAGCAGCGCGTTGAGCGACTCGCCTTCGCCGAGGACGTCCTCCGTGCGCAGCGCCAGCACCGCGGGCCGGGGCTCGGCCGCCGCCGTACCCGTCAGCACCGGCTCCAGCAGCAGTCGGCCGAACAGCTCGTCCCGGCCCGCCAGGGCAGCGGCACCCCCGGCCGCGGACAGGGCGAGCAGCGCCGGGTACAGGCGCAGTGCGTCGCCGTCCCCGGGCACGTTCAGCAGCCGCTGCACCGCCCGCACCCACACCGCCGTATGCGCCTCGGCCTCGTCGTGGAAGACGCCCACGGCCAGCAGATGCAGCAGGGTGTCGCAGTCGCTCCGGTACCGCGCCAGCAGATCCCGGTGCGCATCGGGCTCCGCGGGCCGTGCGCCGGGCGGATACCGGTCGCCGTCCGAGAGGCGCTCCACCACCCGCGCCGCCTCGGCGTCCACCAGCTCGTGCAGCGCGATCCGGCGCACCGGGTCGGGCAGCGCGCGCTTGAGGCGGGCCACGGACAGCTCGCGCGTCGGCGCGGGCTCCGTCAGGTGGTCCAGGGCCTCGACCCGGTCCAGCAGTCCGGGGAAGAACTCCTTCGCCGTCAGTCCCCGGACCACGACGGCACCGTGCCGGGCGAGGAGTTCGGCGGCCCGGCCGTGCACGCCGTGCGAGGCGGCCCAGAAGAAGGGGTACCGGCGGGTGGCGCGACGTTCGAAGCAGGCCGACAGGGCGTGGTCCCACTGTGCCGACCAGCCGCAGACGATCAGCCCGTACTCGTCCAGCACCTGATCCACCAGACCGGCCCAGGCCGCCGGGTACTCGCTCAGCTCGTGCTCGGTGTTGCGCGCCTCCAGGTCGGCCAGATCCCCGTGCAGCTTGACCACCGTGGCCCGCGCGTGCGCCAGCGGCGTCATCCCGCGCAGACTGTCCGGGCTGTGCACGACCTGCGGCTGTACGCCCGCGCCGGCCAGCGCCTGCTCGGTGAGCCGGTCGAAGTTGGTGGTCAGCACCACCCGCACCCAGCCCCGCGCCACCAGCCGGGCCACCGCGTGATGCGCCGCCCCGGGCCGCCTGAGCCCCTCCTCGCCCGGCTCGAAATAGCCGCGCAACAGCTTGTGCCGGGCGGCCGGAGTGTCCCCGAGGGCCTCCAGCAGCCCCGAGTAGCCGAGCGCCCCGCCGTCCCCGTGCCGGGCCCACCAGCCCTCCGGATCGGCGACGGCGAGCTCCTCGTCGGCACCCTGGGCGACGGCCGCCCGGCGCACCAGATCCGAGACGATCTCCCACCCCGTGGGCACCCCGGCGTCCCGCGACATGCCGGCGCCGAGGAGAAGGGCGTACACGCCCGGCCCCGCGTGCACGCACATGGCGAGCGAGACCAGGGGGTCGAGACCCCGCACTGCCGCTGCCGCTGCCGCCGTCGGCCTGTCGAGGTCGGTCATGCTTCTTACTCTGCGTGCCCCGAGCGCCCTATGTCTTCTGATATGGGACTGTCTGTGCGGGTATGGGTGATCCGACACGGAAGGACGCCCCATGACCACGCAGCCCGCGATCAACTGGCCCGACAAGTACCTCCCCGGCACGGGGGACAACTTCGTCTCCAACGAGGTGATCGTCCAAGGCCTCACCGCCGCCCAGGTCTGGCACCCCCTGACCGACACCGCCACCTGGGCCTCCTACCTGGACCACATCACCGCCATCGCCTTCCCGGAGGGCGGCGGCCCCGTACTGAAGGACGGCGTCCACTTCACCTTCGAGCCCGTCGGTGTCGCGTCCGTGAGCACCCAGTTCGCGCGGGTCGTCGAGTGCCGGGCCCCCGCGGAGGGCGCCGCGGGCCGCCTGTCCTGGACCGCGGAACAGGACGGCACGCCCGAGCAGCGGCTCGAAGTCCTGCACGGCTGGCTCGTCGAGGACCTGCCCGGCGGCCGGGTCCGCGTCCTCACCCAGGAGACGCAGATCGGCCGGATCGCCACCGACCTGGCCGCGCAGCTCCCCAACCCGATGCTCAACGCCCACCAGAACTGGCTGAACCGTCTGACCGACTTCAGCGCCGCCCATGGACGGTGACCTGCGTGGCTGGCGCCCCTGCCTGCTCGCCGGAGCGGTCTTCGCGGTCTGCATGGCCGGAACGACGCTCCCGACCCCCCTCTACGGCCTGTACCAGGACAAGTTCGACTTCTCCGAACTCACCGTCACGGTCGTCTACGCCGTCTACGCCTTGGGGGTCATCGGCGTACTGCTGCTTGCGGGCAACGCCTCGGACGCCGTGGGCAGACGGCCGGTGCTGTGGTGGGGCCTGGGCTTCGCCGCAGCGAGCGCCGTCTGCTTCCTGTTCGCCACCGCCCTGGGCTGGCTCTACGTCGGACGGCTGCTGTCGGGCCTGTCCGCGGGCCTGTTCACCGGGGCCGCCTCGGCCTACGTCATCGAACTTGCCCCGCGCGGCTCCTCACGGGGCACCTTCGTGGCGACCGCCGCGAACATGGGCGGCCTGGGCTGCGGCCCGCTGCTCGCCGGGGTGCTCGCGCAGTACGCCGACTGGCCGCTGTACCTGGTCTTCGTGGTCCATCTCGCCCTGGTGGCCTGCTCGGCCGCCGTCCTGCTGGGTCTGCCGGAGACCGTACGGGAGCGGCGGCCGCTGAACACCGTACGGCCGCAGAAACCCGGCCTGCCCCCGCGGGTGCGTCCGGTCTTCGGACCCGCGGCGGTCGCCTCCTTCGTGGGGTTCGCCCTGTTCGGGGTGTTCACCTCGGTCAGCCCGTCCTTCCTCGCCCACTCCCTGGACGTGCACAACCGGGCGGTGAGCGGATTGGTGGTCGCGCTGGCCTTCTTCGCCTCGACGGCCGGTCAGCTCGCCGTCGGCCGGGTCGGCGTGGCCCGGTCGCTGCCGCTCGGCTGCACCGCGCTGCTCGCCGGGCTCGCACTGCTGGCGGGCGCGCTGCGGTGGGATCTGCTGCCCCTGGTGGTGCTGAGCGCGATCGTCGGCGGGGCCGGGCAGGGGCTGTCGTTCCGGGGTGCGCTGTCCGCGGTGGCCGATGCCGCCGAGGAGGACCAGCGGGCGGCGGTGATCTCGGCGCTGTTCGTCGTGGCCTACGCGGGAATCTCGGTGCCGGTCATCGGCGTGGGCCTGCTGGTGTCGCCGATCGGTCTGGAGGGCGCCGGGCTGGTGTTCATCGCGTGCATGGCGCTACTGGTGACCGGGGCGGGCGTCTACCTGCTGCGCCGCCCGGTACCGGTCACGGAGCCGGGCGGCGTGCGCTAGCGTCAGCCCTCGTCCGACGGCCAGGTCTTGCGGACCGACTCCAGCCGCTCATAGGCGTCGTCGAACCAGGAGTCGACCAGCGGCACGGTCACCGTCACCGACGTCAGCGACATCGAGGGGTCCTTGACCGTGACCCGCGCCCGCTCCTCCGCCACGTCCCGCTCGATGACCATCGAGGGCCCGCGCGAGAACTCCCGCCACACGGCGTCCTGCCCGGCGTCGAGCGCGTCCAGCGCCTCCTGCCACTCCCGCAGTTCACCGGGGAAGACCCAGACCTGGAGAGCGCCCTTCACGAAGGGCGTGTCGATGACAAAGCCTCCGGTCAGCACATCGCCGTCCGCACCGCTGATCCTCAGCACGACGCTGTTGCCGTCCCCCTCCAGCCGCACCAGCTCGATCGGCCCGTCCGTCATCGGTTGCCCTCCCCGCCCGCTCATCGGGTCGAAGGATAGCCTTCGCCCACATCACCAGGAGACCAGCACCGATTCCGGCACGGGACCGGCCTTGATGGTCAGACTGTCCGCGGCGACACTGCCGTCGGTCCAGGTCAGTTGTGGCGTCTCGGTCCCCGTACGCCACACGCCGTTTCCGCCCAGAGCGAGGTCGGGGGAGCCTCGGTGCATGGGCGCGCGGGACGGGTCGACGTGCCAGATGAGAACACCGTCGCCCGGGAAGTCGGCGTCGTACTTGCGGCCCCCGGTGGGGGAGCGGCGTTCGAGGAGGAAGTACTCCGAGGCGCCGTGGCTCGGATGCCAGAGGATGACGGCGCCGTCCGGCCGCTCGGCGGAGATCTCCAGGACCAACGCGCTGCCGTGCGCGGTCAGTTGCACCCGCTCCGGCTCGCACCAGCCGAGCGCGAGCTTGTGCCAGGCGTCCAGATGGACGGTGACCTGGTCGTTGCTGAAGAACGGGTAGGCACCCATCAGCGTGAGCAGGTGGTTCATGTTCCCCGGGTTGTACATGTCTCTGGTGCCCAGGGAATGCGTCACCTCGTGCCCGATCTGGTAGAAGGGCGTGAGGGCTCCGGCGAACGCCAGGCTCAGCTCCATGGTCTTGGTGACGGACACCGGGAACACCCTGACGGTGAACGGCACGGACTGGGTACTGCGGTTGGCCGGCCAGCGATAGCGGTGGTTCTCCACTACCAGGACGACCAGCTCGTCGGCCGTGACCACCGAACTCGCGTCCACGTCCATGCCGAACAGCACGTAGGGGAACCGGCCCGCGATGCGCTCGGCCACCTTCTGCACGTGCGTCAGCTCGTCCGGGTTGCCGAACGCGCCCATGGGGACAGGCCCCAGGACACCGGCCCGGGTGAACCAGAAACGCCCGTTGGAGCACTCCTGAACGTATTCGGTCAGGCTTGCGGGGTTGACCGGTGTGGTCGTGAACGGCGGCGTGGGATGACCGAAGGCCAGCTTCTCGTAGTACTCCAGCGGGTGCTCGGAGAGCAGGTTCAGGAAGCCGTTCTGTCCGTCGTCGTCCCATTCCATGAGGACGACCACCAGGGGCCGCGGCCCGAGGGCCTTGCGGCCGCCGACCCGCATGCTGCCGTGGCCGAACTCCTCCAGCGTGGGGACGGGCGTCGGCGGCGGCTCGTGCGGCAGTGGTGCGTCACAGCCCGCCGCCTCCATCTGAGCCCGTACGTCGTCGATGCGGAGCTCCAGGAGTTCCGCACGTTCCTGGAGCTGTGCTCGACGGTCGCCGAACGGTTCCGTGAGCAGGTCGCCGAGGACCTGTTGAAGTTCGGTGGCGAGATCGCGGGCTCTCTTGCGCAGTGCTTTGCATGCCGCCGGTTCAGGCATGGCGTTCAGCCTTTCCGTCCTGCGAGCCTCTTCTACGACGCTACGCCTGACCTGCGCCGACGGCATGTCGGCCGGGCTGCGGGATCAGACCGGCGGCATCTCGCTCGGCGTGGAGTCCAGGCCGGTGCGGTGGTTGACCCAGGAGCCGCGGGTGAAGTCCGGGACGGAGACCGGACGGCCGCCCGCGGCAAGGGACTTGACGCTCAGCGGGATCGGAGCGCACCAGACCGCGCCGTCGTAGACGTCCATGTCCGGGACGAGGCCGGCGCGCATCTGCTGCACCGTGCGCCACTGAAGCACGTAGTCCATGCCACCGTGGCCGCCGTTGTTGGCCGCGTCGTCGCCGATCTTCACCCACAGCCAGTGGTCGAACTCCTTGCGGTAGGCGTCGAACGCCCGCCAGGTGTGACCGCTGTGGTCGGGCTCCAGATAGATCCGGCCCCCGCCCGCGGACGTCACTCCGGCGTAGTCCTCGAAGATCCCGCGACTGCCCGCGAGCGAGTTGATACGGCTGTACGGCCGGGGCGAGCTGACGTCGTGCTCGGCGCGGATCACCCGGCCCCGCGCGGTGTCGATAAGACAGGTGACCAGGTCACCGTTGATGTACGTCTCCTTCCAGCTCGGATGGGACTTGTCGACGAAGCGCTCGCGATAGTCGGCCAGTCCGCGCGGCTCGGTGGCGGTCGCTCGCAGCGCCGTCATCCGGTCGCCGCGGTTGATGTCCATCGCCGCCGCGATCGGGGCCAGACCGTGCATGGGGTAGAAGGACGCGGTGCTGCGGGTGTGCCACAACCTCCGCCAGGCGTCGGTGTAGTACGTGTCCGAGAACAGCAGCTCCCGCAGATCGTGCAGGTATCCGCCGTGGCCGTTGGTGACCTCGCCGAACAGCCCGTCGTGGGCCATCTTCAGCATCGCCAGCTCGTTGCGGCCGTAGGAACAGTTCTCGGAGAGGATCAGATGTCGGCGGGTGCGCTCGCTGGTGTCGACGAGATCCCACAGCTCCTCCAGCCCGGTGGCGATGGGCAGTTCGACGAGGACGTGCTTGCCGGCGAGCAGCGCCGCGCGCCCCTGTTCGTAGTGGAACTCCCAGGGCGTGGCGATGTAGACGAGATCGATGTCGTCCCGGCGCAGCATGCGCGCACAGGCGTCGGCGGAGCCGCCGTACTCGACCGGGCGCGGACGCCCCTCGGCGACGAGCTTGTCGGCGGTGCGTCTGGCCCGGTCGGCCCGGATGTCGCACACGGCGGTCACGGTACAGCCCGGAACGGCGGCCCACCCCGAGGCCATACCGTGCCCCCGGTTTCCGAGCCCGACGAGCCCGACGCGAACCGTGGGGTAGGCGCCGAACGGCACCCCGATCATCGACTTCTGCCCCGGCCGCCGCGACGGTGTTCCCTCAACGGCAGGTGCGGCGGCGGGGGTTGGCGCGGCGGAGGCCCCGGAACCCAGCCCGGCGACCACAGCACCGGAGGCCAGGGCCCCGCCCATGACAGTACGGCGTGAGACAGCAGCGTTTTCATGCATGGCGCGGATCGCTCCCTAATGCGTGGCGGCCGGCTGCTCTTGCTGCCGCACGACTCTGTCCACGCAAGCGCCGCGTGTCAATAGCTGCTCGAAAAGATGGAGTTACGAGCAGAATCGAGCAAGTGGGCTGCGAGTGGCTGGAATTGGCCGCAGTGGCGGACGCCTTGCGCCGGGCATGCAGAACGCCCCGGGCCGGAGGGGCCGCGGGGCGTTCTGTACTGCTGACTTGACGCTGTGTCAGCGGGTCAGTACCTCGCTGATCTGGGCGCGCACCACGTTCCGCGCGTCTGCGGGGAGCGCGCCGATGTCCGTGGTCTCCACGGTGTGCAGGACCGTCTCCACGTCCGTGTCGCAGGGTGCGGTCGCCGTCAGGAACTCGTAGCCGTCGCGTACCGACACGCGCAGCTGCCGCGTGCCGTCGGAGTCGGCATGCACCGCTGTGGCGACGACGAAGGGCGGCGGGCCGCCGGGTGCGGCGTCCTCCTTGAAGTAGCCGCTGGCCAGGGGGGTTTGCCAGGTGAGGCTGAGGAGGATGGGGCCCTTCGCCAGGAGTTCGGTGAGGTCGGTGTCGTAGACGCCGGCCGCGTCGAGGACCGTGGCGCGGGCGTTCAGGACCTGGGCGGCGGGGAGGAGGCAGCGCAGGGTGCTGCCGACTATGTTGCCGCCGACGGTGGCGGCTCGGCGCACCGCGCCGGTGCCTATCGTCGAGGCCGCCCGGCGCAGGACCTCCGGTACGCGGTCGTCGATGCGGTGCAGGACCACCGCCGAGCCCAGGGTCTCCGGGCCGAGGACATTGGCCTCCGGGAGGTTGCGCAGCGACATGGCCTGCTCGGGGAAGCCGTCGCGCTGGAAGGTCGCCCACACGAGCGTCGCACCGCCGATCGGCAACGCCCCCTCGGCGGAGTGCTGTTGTACCTCGGACACGGATGTGGGCAGATGCAACAACACGGAGCGGCCTGCTTTCCCGATGGACACCGTTCAAACGCGTACCGCATTCTCCCCGCGCCCTCGGGGGCGCATGCAGGGTTCACGGGTTCACTCCTCGCGCCCCTGAGGCACTACGCGCGCCGGGCCGCTGCTCCTGCGCACCACGAGTTCCACGGGCGACCGGGTGCCGATCTCGGCGAAGTCCGTGCGCACCGTCGTCAGCGGTGGCAGCAGCGATTTTCGGGCTTGGGGCGGGGGCCTGGATGGCTGGACTATCTGTACAGGATCTGGACGTGTAGTCTAGACGTGTGAATGTCGAGCATGAGCAATCGGCCCTGGAATCCGAGCAGGACGCGATCATCGCGGCGCTGGCGCCGGTCGTCGACGGGCTCGTGGCGACCTTCGGGCCGTTGTGCGAGGTGGTTCTGCACGACTACCGGCAGCCGGAGCGGTCCGTCGTCGCGGTCGCCGGATCGGTGACCGGGCGGGCCGTCGGCGGGGCGATGAGCGAGATCGGCATGCGGATCGTGGCGCGTGGTGCCGAGGCGGGCGACGATCTGAACTACGTCACCCGGACCCGGACCGGCAAACTGGTCAAGGCGTCCACCATGGTCCTGCGGGATTCCCGCGGAGAGGTCTTCGGCGCCCTCTGCGTCAACCTGGACGTCACCGCCGTCAACGAAGCCCACGCCCTGCTCGGCGCCCTCGCCGGTGTCGGCCCGGCCCCCGTCGAGGCGCCGGTCACCGCCTTCGGCAATGACATCGACTCCGTCGTCGACGCCATCCTCGACGCCCACCAGCTCCGCCAGAACCGCGGCTGGGCGGAACTGGACCGCGCCCAGCGCCTGGCGCTGTTCCGCGGTCTGGACGGGCGGGGCGTGTTCGCCGTGCGGCGCGCGGTCGAACAGGTCGCCGCCCGGCTCGGCATCTCCCGCGCCTCCGCCTACAACTACCTCTCCCAGGCGCGCGCCACCACCGGCCCGACTTCCGACTCCGACGGAGGAGAAGCGTGACGACCACCCCACCCCTCATCACCCTCGACGACATCCGCGACGCGGCCGCCCGCCTCAAGGGCGTCGCCCACCGCACCCCGGTGCTGCGCTCCCGCACGCTCGACGCACTCGTCGGCGCCGAGGTCTTCCTCAAGTGCGAGAACTTCCAGCGCGTCGGCGCCTTCAAGTTCCGCGGCGCCTACAACGCCGCCTCCCGGCTGACCCCGGAGCAGCTCGCCCGGGGCATCGCCGCCTACTCGTCCGGCAACCACGCCCAGGCCGTCGCCCTCGCCGCCCGTGAACTCGGCACCACCGCCGTGATCGTCATGCCCGAGGACGCCCCGCCGTCCAAGCGGCGCGCGACCGAGGGCTACGGAGCCGAGATTGTCACCTACGACCGCTACACGGGTGACCGCGAGGCCATTGCCAAGGCTCTTGCTGCGGAGCGGGGACTCGCCCTCATCCCGCCCTACGAACACCCTCATGTCATGGCGGGACAGGGCACGGCCGCGCTGGAACTCCTCGAAGAGGTCGGCGAGTTGGACGCGCTGCTGACGCCGGTCGGCGGCGGTGGGCTCATCGCCGGATGCGGCACCGCCGCCAAGGGGCTGTACCCCGGGCTGCGGCTGATCGGCGTCGAGCCCGAGGCCGGGGACGACACCAAGCGGTCCCTGCAGGCGGGGCGGCGCATCGAGATCCCGGTGCCGAAGACCATCGCCGACGGCCAGGCCCTGCACATCCCCGGCGAACTCACCTTCTCCGTCAACCGACGGCTCGTCGACGCCGTCGCCCTGGTCGGCGAGGACGAGATCCGGCAGGCGATGCGGTTCGCGTTCGAGCGGCTGAAGATCGTCGTCGAACCGAGCGGCGCCACCCCACTGGCGGCCCTGCTGAGCGGCAGAGTCGAGCATCTCCCGGCCCGTGTCGGAGTGATCGTCTCCGGAGGCAATGTCGATGCCGGGCGGTTCGCCGAGCTTTGCGGGACGGCGGCCTGAACGGTCGTCCGTCGAATGGCGGCACCGGGTGGCCGGGCGGACGATGGAGTAGTAGGGGCTCGGCCAGCGACGGCGGTGTGCAGGGCCGCCGGGCGACCGGCCCCGGTCGCGGTGCGCCGCGACCGGAAGGGAGCGCGTCATGGTGCTGGAAGTAAAGACGCTCGACAAGCCGGACGAGCGGCGTGATTTCCCCCGCGGCCACCTGGAAGCCGTTCACATGACGGATCTGGATTTCGCCGTGGCGACCTTTGAGCCCGGCTGGCGCTGGTCCGAGAGCGTGGGCCCGATAGCGGGCACCGAGACCTGTCAGATGCACCACAACGGCTATGTCGTCCAAGGCCGCATGCACATCACCATGGCCGACGGCGGCGAGACCGAAGTAGGCCCGGGAGACGTCTTCGTCTGCTCGCCCGGTCACGATGCCTGGGTCGTGGGCGACGAGCAGGTCATCGCGTACGACTTCCAGGGGCAGACGGCGAGGGAGTACGCGAAGGCCGACTAGTTTCGGCCGCCCCGGTCCGTCACGCGGTCTGACCTGTCACACGGTGATGACGATCTTCGCTCGTGCGTGCTCCACCTCCAGGTACCGGATGGCCTCGGCCGCCTCACTCAGGGGATACGTCCGCTCGACCACCGGGGATATGCGCCCGGACTCGGCGAGTTCCCGCAGGGTCGCGAGGTTCTTCTTGCTCTGGTGAGCCGGGAGTTCGAGCATGCGTTGGTGCGTGAAAGGCGCCGCGAGCCGCCGTTTCAGGAACAGCCCCATGGGTCCCAGGAGGCTGCCGCCCTCGTACACCCCGCCGCCGGACAGCACCAGGGTGCCGGACGGGGTGAGCGCGCGCCGGAACGCCGTCAGTGAGTGGTTGCCGACGAGATCCAGCACGACGTCGTAGCGCCGGCCCGCACGGGTGAAGTCCTCACGGGCGTAGTCGATGACCTGGTCCGCGCCGAGCGAGCGGGCCAGGTCGGCGTTGCGCGCGCTGCACACGGCGGTCACCTCGGCGCCGTACGCCGTGCCGAGCTGTACCGCGAAGGTGCCGACGCCGCCCGAGGCGCCGTTGATCAGGAGGGTCTGCCCCGGCTGCACCCCGGCGACGTCCCGCACGCCGATCAGCGCGGTGTTCCCCGCCAGGGGTATCGCGGCGGCCTGCTCGAAGGTCAGGTTGGCGGGCTTCGGGCCCACCGAGCCGTCCGGCGCGCACACATACTCCGCGAAGGCGCCGTCGGCCTCGCCGAACACCTCGTCCCCGGGCTTCAGATCGGAGACGTCACCGCCCACCGCCTCCACCACGCCCGCGAAGTCCCGCCCCCTGATCCGCGCCTTGGGGCCGCGCCACCCCATCACCGGGCGCGCCACCTTCGGGTCGCCGTGCAGGAAATGCCAGTCGTAGGCGTTCACCGACGCCGCATGTACCCGCACCAGCACCTCACCGGGACCCGGCTCCGGCCGCTGGACGTCCCGGAACGCCAGCGTGTCCGCCGAGCCGTAGCGGTCCTGCATCACTGCCTTCATTGCCTCCCCCTTCGAGCGCGCTCCGACGAGCCCGCTCCGAGCTTCGCCGCTTTCGAGACTAGGCATCCGGCCAGGCCAGGGCATCAGGGACGAACCCTGAACTTCTGTCGGGGGCGACCCTGGCCTTGCACGGTGGAAACCGATCGGTTTACGGTGGTGCCCGAGCAGAGGAAACCGATCGGTTTTCATCATTCGAAGCGAGCCGGGAGAATCCCATGACCACCATCGAAGGTTCCGTCGCCCTGGTCACCGGCGGCAGCCGCGGCATCGGCCGGGCGCTGGTCGCCGCCCTGTACGAGCGAGGTGCGAAGAAGGTGTACGCCACCGCCCGCGACCCGCGGACCGTCACCCACCCCGACGCCGTGCCGCTGGCCCTGGAGGTCGGCGACCCGGCGTCCGTCGCGGCCGCCGCCGAGCAGGCGCAGGACGTCACCCTGCTGATCAACAACGCGGGCGCCAGCGTGAACGCGAACTTCCTCGACTCCCCGGTCGACGACGTGCGCCGCGAGTTCGAGACCAACTTCTACGGACCGCTCCTGATGACCCGCGCCTTCGTCCCGGTCATCCAGCGCAACGGCGGAGGCCACATTCTCAACGTCCACTCCGTGCTGTCCTGGGTCGGCATCGCCGGTTCCTACAGTGCCTCCAAGGCGGCCCTGTGGTCGCAGACCAACTCCCTGCGCCTGGACCTGAAGCCGCGCGGCATCGAGGTCACCGGCCTTCATGTCGGCTACGTCGACACCGACATGGCGGCCCACGTCGACCAGCCCAAGTCCACGCCCGAAAGCGTCGCCGCCCAGGCCCTGGACGGCATCGAAGCGGGCGCCTACGAGGTGCTCGCCGACGACCTCACCCGGCAGGTCAAGGCCGGACTCGCCGCGGACGTCGCCGCGCTCTACCCGCAGCTCGCCGCCTGATCACACCAGCGGAGCACGGCTGTTCACACGGGCAGCAGCCGGGCCACCAGGTCGCTGAGCTGGCGGGCGTTGCGGCACTCGTGCATCTCGACCAGCTCGGCGTATTCGGGCGCGGCCGAGTCGCCCGTGCCCCAGCTGGACGCCTGCTCGGGGTTCAACCAGTACACGCGGCGCGCCCGTTCGGTGATCTGCCGGACGGCCGCGAGGTTCGGGTCGCTCATATTGGTCCGCGCGTCGCCGAGCACGAACACCGTGGTGCGCGGGCCGACCGCGGCGCCGTACCGCTCGGCGAACTCGCCCAGCGCCACGCCGTAGTCGCTGCTGCCGTGCCAGCCCGTGAGGGTGGCCTCCGCCTGGATATGGGCGCCCAGGCCCTGCGGGTCGGCCCTGCCGTGCACGAGGAGGCCGGTGACCTCGTCGATGCGGTTGACGAAGGCGAACACCCGCACCTTGCTGAACTGGTCGTGCAGCGCCTGCACCAGCAGCATCGTGAAGTCCGAGAAGCCGGACACCGAGCCCGACACGTCGCACAGCAGCACCAGTTCGGGCCGGACCGGCCGCCGCCGTCGCAGCACCGGCTTCATCGGCACCCCGCCCGTCGACAACGAACCGCGCAGGGTCCGCCGTAGATCGATCGAGCCCCGCGCGGCGCGGCGTCGGCGGGCCGCGAGGCGGGTGGCCAGCTTGCGGGCGAGGGGCTGAACCGCCCTGCGCAGCTCGGCGAGTTGGGCCTTGCCGGCGAACAGGAAGTCGACCCGGTCGGCGGTCGGGGCCACCGCCCGCCGGGCGATCTCGTCCCGGCCGCGCCGCTCCGCCACCCGGCGCCGCGCCTCCGCGCTCACCAGGGCCCGGAACGCCTCGATGCGCTGCCGGATCTCGTCCTCGAGCAGCCGGTCGGTGAACCCTGAACTTCCGCCCCGGGCACGGATGTCGTCGCGGACCCCGGCCAGCAGCGTCTGCGGCCGGATCCGGTCGAGTGCCTGGTGCGACGACCAGCCGTCCGATCCGGGGGAGGAGCCGTAGCCGCCGAAGCCGTCGACCGCCTCCACCGCCAACCTGCCGAGCAACGCCCGGTCGTTCGCGGCGAGCGCCGACGCCAGCCGGTCCCGCAGCTCGTCCCGTCCCGCAGCCTCTCCCTCCGGCGCGCCGACACCGCGCGGGAAGTACAGGTCGAAGACCGTGTCGAACACCGGCCGTTGAGCCGGACCGTGCAACAGGGTCGCCGCCAGACCCTCCCGCAGCAGCTCCCGGTCCGTCAGTCCGAGCGCCGCCACCGCCTCGGCCGCGTCCACGGTCTCACCGGTGCCGATCCGGATGCCGTGCGTGCGCAGCGCCGCGACCAGCGACGTCAGCCGCTCGGCGACCCCGGCGAGGGTGGTCACAGAGCGTCCAGATCGAGCTTGGAGGTGGCCTTGAGGACGTCCTCCTGGTGCTTGAGGAGTACGCCGAGACTGTCCCGTACGACGGTCTCGTCCAGGGTGTCGGCGCCGAGCGCCAGCAGGGTGCGCGCCCAGTCGATGGTCTCGGCGACCGACGGGAGCTTGCGCAGGTCCATGGCGCGCAGCGCACCCACCACCCGGACCACCGAGCGGGCCAGCGCCTCGTCGAGCCCGGGCACCTTGAGCCGGACGATCCGACGCTCCAACTCCTCGTCGGGGAAGCCGATGTGCAGGAAGAGGCAGCGGCGGCGCAACGCTTCCGACAGTTCGCGGCTGGCGTTGGAGGTGAGGACGACGAAGGGGCGGCGGGTCGCCGTGACGGTGCCCAGTTCGGGGACCGTGACCTGGAAGTCGCTGAGCACCTCCAGCAGCAGGCCCTCGACCTCGACGTCCGCCTTGTCCGTCTCGTCGATCAGCAGCACCTTCGGGTCGTCGCCGCGGATCGCCGTGAGCAGCGGGCGAGGGAGCAGGAACTCCTCGCTGAAGATGTCCGTGCGGGTCTCGTCCCAGGTCTCGTCGCGTCCCGCGCTGATCCGCAGCAGCTGCTTGGCGTGGTTCCACTCGTACAGCGCGCGGGACTCGTCGACACCCTCGTAGCACTGGAGGCGGATCAGCCGGGCCCCGGCGACCTCGGCGACGGCCTTGGCCAGCTCCGTCTTGCCGACCCCGGCGGGGCCCTCGACCAGCAGCGGCTTGCCCAGCCGGTCGGCGAGGAAGACGGTCGTGGCGACCGCGGGTGAGGCGAGGTAGCCGGTCTCGGCAAGACGCGCGGCGACGTCGTCGACGGATGTGAACAACGGGGCCTCCAGGTCAGCCTCCGGGGCAGGTGCTGTCACCTATCTAAGCGCTTGTTCACCGCTCATGTCACGTGGAAAGTGACCAGTAACAGACCTAGACGTGATCGGATACCGATCGGTTTCCGATTCTTCTCGTGTCGCTGTAATCTCGCCCTATGGCCACAGACAAGGCGTCCACCAAGGACCGGCTCCTCGACGCGGCCGCCGAGCTCTTCTACCGCGACGGGGTCTCCATCGGCGTCGAGGCGCTGTGCCGGTCCGCCGGGGTCTCCAAGCGGTCGATGTACCAGCTCTTCGCGAGCAAGGACGAGGTCCTCGCGGCAAGCCTGGAGCGCCGGATTCCGGTGTACGACGCCCAGCTGCGGCCCGCCGCCGAGGACGCCGGCACGCCCCGCGCGTGGATCCTGGGCCTCTTCGCGCAGATGGAGCGCGCCACCACCGAGCCCGGCTATCACGGCTGCCCGTTCCTGGCGGCGCTGGTCGAGCTGAAGGACCCCGAGCATCCGGCGAGCGTGGTCGCCCGCTCGGTCAAGGAACGCCTTCAGGAGACCTTCCGTACGCGCGTCGAGGAGGGTGGCGCCCGCGACCCGGAGCTGCTCGCCCGCCAGCTGATGCTGGTCTTCGACGGGGCCAGCGCCCGCGCCGGAGCCGGGATCGAGACGCTGGACGGACTGACTACCGCGACGGTCACGGCGCTGATGGACGCGGCCGGGATGAAGTAGCCGCCCGAACGCGACAAGGGGGCGGCCGCCGAAGCGACCGCCCCCCGGGCGAGGTGCGTCACGCCACCGCAACCGCCCCCACCGCCGGAGTCCGCAGCACCCGCCGCGCCGTCACCAGGCTCGTGCCCAGCGTCGCCGCCGCGCCGATGAGAGCCATCGCCGCGCCGATGCCGTAGACCTCGCCCGGCAGCACCTGGTCGGTGCGGACGACGGTGAACGGGACGATGCCCGCCAGCGCCGCCACCACGCCGAACGCCACCCCGGTCAGCGTCAGGATCAGCCCCTCGGCGCCCACCACACCCAGCACCTGACCGGGTGTCGCCCCCGCCAGCCGCTGTTGGCCGAACTCCCGGGAGCGGTAAGTGGTGGCCGCGTAGAGCGAATTGACCAGCATCACGCAGACGAAGACCACGATGATGCCGACGACCGTGAAGTTGAGCGTCTCCAGGTTCTTGGCGTCGACGGACTTCACCGCGCCCGAGGCCTCGAGGGCCTCGCTCTCCACCGCCTGCATGGTGAGCGTGGCCGTGGAGACGGCCGTGAAGAGGATCAGCGACATCAGGGTCCCGGCCAGCTCGCCGACCCGCTGCCGCAGATTCCGCACCGCCAGCCAGCCACTCGCACCATTCAGCTCCAGCCGGTCCAGCACCCCCGCGAGCAGCCGCGGCGCCATCAGTGCGAACCCGACCGACAGCAGGATCGCCCCATAGGCCGGCGGAGCCATCAGCGCCTCGTCCGTCGCCGAGAAGGCGAACGTGGAGCACACCGCGAGGGCGCCGACCGCGAGCGCCCCGTACGTGAGGAACGTCCGCGCCCTGCCGTGCCGTCGCGCCCAGCGCGTCGCCCGCCGCACCGCGAGGAACGCGGCGCCCGCCGACGCGAGGAGGGTGATGTCGAAGCCCGTCATGAACGCGACCGTGCCGAAGGAGTGGTCGACGGAATCGGCCACCTGTCCGCTGTCCTGGAAGATGTCGAGCAGCCACTGCCCGCCGAGCATCGCCGGGCCGATCGCCAGAGACGCTCCGATCAGCGCCACTGCCACCGCCTCACCCACGACCATCCGCCTGAGCTGCGCCGGGGTCGCCCCCGAGCAGCGCAGCAGCTCCAACTCGGCCGTCCGCTGACGGACGTTGACCGTCAGCGTCGAGGCCACGGCGAAGAACACCAGCAGCGTGCCGTAGCCGCCCACGACGCTCGCCGCCGTGGTCAGCGTCTCCGCGCTCGTGGAGTCGACGCCGTCCTGAGACGCCGTGTCGTGCAGCGAGTTGAACGTCATGATGATCGCCGCGCCCAGGAATGCGGCCAGCAGCGTCGCCAGGAACCGTCCGGGCCGCTGCCGGATCGACCGCATTGCCAGCAGGAACATCGCTCACACCTCCTTCGCCACGGAGTCGCCGAGGTGCGCGAGGCGCTCGGCCACCGCGTCCGGCGTCGGCGCGTCCATCCGGCCCGCGAGCCGGCCGTCCGCCAGGAACAGCACGGAGTCGGCGTAGGAGGCGGCGACCGGGTCGTGCGTCACCATCACCACGGTCCGCCCGTGCACCCGCACCGTCTGCTGAAGCAGCGTGAGCACGCCTCGGGCGCTGCGCATGTCCAGCGCCCCCGTCGGCTCGTCCGCGAAGATCACCCGGGGTTCGGCGACCAACGCCCGGGCGATCGCGACGCGCTGCCGCTGGCCGCCGGAGAGCTGATGCGGCCGGTGCCCGAGCCGGTCGCCGAGACCGACCGAGGCCAGCACCTCCCGGGTCCGCCGCCGGTCCACCCGCCGCCCGGCGAGTTTCAGCGGCAGCACCGTGTTCTGCGCGACGGTCAGCGTCTCCAGCAGGTTGTACTGCTGGAACACGAACCCGATCCGGCCGCGCCGGAACTTCGTCAGCGCCGTCTCGTCACCGCCGGTCAGCTCGGCGCCGTCCACCCGGACGATCCCGCTGTCCGGCCGCTCCAGACCCGCCGCGCAGTGCAGCAGCGTCGTCTTGCCGGAGCCCGAAGGACCCATCACCGCGGTGAAGGTGCCGCTCCCGAGGCCCAGCGTCACCTCGCGCAGCGCGGCCACCGCGCTGTCGTCGGACCCGTAGGTCTTGGTGACCTTGACCAGCCGCAGCGCCTCCGCGGCGGGTCCCGTGTCATGCGTGCGCGAGCTTGTGCGAAACATCGTCATCACTCCCCGATCAGGCACTCCCTGCGCCCCACCACGAAGCTACGGAGACGGCGAACGCGGCACATTGGGCGCAGAACCCGTATCGAGGGGTGTACTCAGGCACACCCGCGTCCTCGGGCCCACCCCAGACGGGTCACCACAACGCGCAGAGCCATGGGCGCACCCGATGCAATGGAGCGGTGACCGCGCCTCCCGACGACTGCCTCGCGCGCAACGAATGGGTCTGCGGCGACTATCTGAGCACCCGCCGCGAGATCCTCTGGGACGCGGTGCTCCAGCACCTTCAGCTGACTGTGGTCTCCGTCCTCCTCGGGCTCGTCCTCGCCCTGCCGCTGTCCGTGCTGGCCCGCCGCTGGGCACTGGCCGCCGGACCCGTCCTCGCCGTCACGACGATCCTCTACACGATCCCGTCGCTGGCGATGTTCTCCCTGCTCCTGCCCGTCTACGGCCTCTCTGAGAGCCTGGTCGTCGCGGGGCTCGTCCTGTACTCGCTCACCCTCCTGGTGCGCAACATCCTGGCCGGGCTGCGCGCGGTGCCCGAGGAGACCCGGCAGGCCGCGCGCGGCATGGGATACGGCCCTGTCCGCCTCCTCCTCACCGTCGAACTGCCGCTCGCCCTGCCCGCCGCGATGGCCGGACTGCGCATTGCCACGGTCTCTGCGGTCTCTTTGGCCACGGTCGGCGCGATCGTCGGTTTCGGCGGGCTCGGCAACCTCATCTACGCGGGCATGAACACCTACTTCAAGGCACAGGTGCTCACCGCGTCCGTGCTGTGCGTGGTGATCGCGGTCGTCGCCGACATCCTGCTCCTCGGCGTCCAGCGGCTGCTCACCCCCTGGACGAGAGCGGTGCGCGCATGAACACCCTGACCGGCGCCTGGGACTGGCTCACCGACTCCGCCCACTGGACCGGGGACGACGGCATCTGGCAGCGGCTGCTGGAGCATCTCGTCCTCACCGTGGTCTGTCTGCTGGTCAGCTGTCTGATCGCCCTGCCCGTCGCCGTGGTGCTCGGCCATCTCGGCAAGGGCGGCGCACTCGCCGTCAACATCTCCAACATCGGCCGCGCCGTCCCCACCTTCGCCGTCCTGGTCCTCCTGCTCCTGACCCCGGTGGGGGACTGGGGCGAGGGCCCGACCGTCGTCGCCCTGGTGCTGTTCGCCGTACCGCCGCTGCTCACCAATGCCTACGTCGGCATGCGCGAGGTCGACCGGAGTGTTGTGCAGGCGGCGCGCGGCATGGGGATGACGGGGCGGCAGGTGATGTTCCGCGTGGAGCTGCCTCTCGCGCTCCCTCTGCTCCTGACCGGGGTCCGGATCGCCGCCGTGCAACTCGTCGCGACGGCCACCATCGCCGCCCTGGCGGGCGGGGGCGGGCTCGGGCGGATCATCACCGCCGGATTCAATCTGGCCAGTACACCGCAGGTGGTGGCGGGTGCGGTGCTGGTCGCCGCCTTCGCGCTGGTCGTGGAGGGCATCTTCGCCGTCGCCGAGCGGATGTCGCCGCGGTGGGCGAAGGCGGCCTCATGAGAGGGCTTCGCGCCTTGGCGGTCCTGCTGCTGCTCACCGGCTGCTCCACCGGCCCCTCCCTGGAGAACCAGAGCGCGGTCACCGCATCGCCCGGCGACAGCCGCAGCCTGACCATCGGCTCGGCCGGATTCACCGAGAGCGATCTGCTCGCCCAGATGTACGCGTTGCTGCTGAACCAGGCCGGCTACGACACCGACATGCTCACCGTCGCCAACCGCGAACTGTACGAACCCGCCCTGGAGTCGGGGCAGATCGACCTCGTGCCCGAGTACGCGGCCACGTTCGCGGACTGGCTCAACGCCAAGACCCACGGCGCCGACGCCGCCCCCGTCGGCTCACCGGACCTCGACGAGACGATGACGGCGCTGCGGCAACTGGCCGCACCCCGGGGCCTCGCCGTCCTGGACCCCGGGCGGGCGGTCGACCAGAACGCGTTCGCCGTGACCGCCGCCTACGCGCGCGAACACGACCTCAAGACGCTCAGCGACCTGGGCGCCTCCGGCCTTGAGGTACAGCTCGCGGCGGGCGACGAATGTGTCCAACGCCCTTACTGCGAACCCGGGTTGAAGAAGACCTACGGCATCGACATCACCGGCGTCGACCCCAAGGGCGTCGGCACCACCCAGGCGAAGCGGGCCGTTCAGAGCGGCGAGGACCAGCTCGTGCTGACCACCACGACCGACGCCACCTTGGACGAGTTCGGCCTGGTCCTGCTCGGCGACGACAAGAGTCTCCAGAACGCCGACTACATCGTCCCGGTCGTCAACCACGCCCGTGCGGGCAGCGAGCGGGTGAGCAAGGCGCTCGGCCGCCTCAACGACGTCCTCACCACCTCCGATCTCGCCTCGCTCAACCAACAGGTCGACAGCTGGCGGCGGTTGGCGAGCGACGTGGCCCGGAGCTATCTCCAGGACAAGGGCCTGCTGAAGTGACGCGCCCGTGACAACCGTCACCGTACTGGTGCGGCGCGCCGCCTTCCCGGCCGTTGCCCAAAGGCGGTACAGGTACCTCATGACGGTCGACGGGGGACGCCTCCACAGCACGTGGTGGCAGGGAATGCGTGAGTCGGTCGAGGGGGCGGACACCGAGCTGCATCCCGAGGGACTGACCGATACGGTGCCGGCCGGACTCGGCCCGGCGTACGCGAAGTTCAGCGATCTGTATCCCGAACAGCAGCTTCAGCTACAGCTCTTGTACGGCGCCTCGCAGCGCGCGTTCGAGCGCAACACACGGGTTGCGGCGCGGGTCACTGTGCAGCGCGTCCTCGGGAACGCGCTGAGCGACCCGCGGATGGACGACGTCAAGCCGAACGAGCATCTCATCGAGTACCTCGACGAGGAGATAGCGGATCTGCGGGGACGGCTCGCGCAGGACAGTGCGACCGCCGTCAGCCGGGGCCTCAACGTCGGTCTGACGCTGGGCTCCGCCGCCAGCCTGGTGCTGCTCGTGGTGCCGCTGCTGTGGGGTGTCGGCATACTTCAGGCGCTCGGCGTCACGCTCAACTGCACCAACCGCTGGCATTTACTGGGCGCTTTCGTGTGCGGCGGCGTCGGCGCGTTCGGCGCGGTGCTCAGTGTGCTGGTCCGGCTGCGGGGCAACGCCGAGCAGTTGACAAAGCGTCAGAACAGCTCCAGGGACGGGCTGATCGTTCCCGGTCAGATGGCCCGCAGCATGCGCCACGAGGGCGTGTACCGGGTGTTCGTCGGCTGGATACTCGCGCTCGCGGTGTATTTCCTGCTCAGCGGCGGTCTGGTGCCCGTCTTCGAGGTTCCGGCCACCGTCGCCGAGATCTGCCCGTCCGCGGGGAGCCCCGGATCGGCCGCCAAGGGCACGGACTTCTGGGGCTTCTGGTGCGCCATCGGGTTCGTCGCGGGCTTCAACGAGCGGTGGGCGTTCGGCATCCTGGGCCGCGAGTCGACGCGTAAGCCGAAGGGTGCCTGACGCTCAGGCGTCCGCCACGGAGTCGAACCGCACCTGATCCCGGGCCACGCCCCGCGCATCCGCGTCCACCGAGCGGCGCAGCGCCTCGTGCAGCTTCGCCGGGGTCAGGACACCCAGGAAGCGCGCACCCTCCAGCACGGCGACCCACCCGGCGTCGTGCTGGAGCATCACCCCGAACGCCTGCTTCAGCGGCGCCCCCACCGGCACCCACGCGTTCATCCGGTGCGCGTGGTCGCCGACGGCACCGCCCCCGGCGAGATCGTCGAGACCGGCCCAGCCGTGCAGTTCGCCCGCGTCGTCGAGGACCACGACCCACCGGCCGCCCTCGGCGCGCAGCCGCTCGGCCACGACGGGCGCCGGTTCGTCCAGCCGTGCGATCGGCGGCTGTTCCAGGTCGTCGGCCTCGATCTCGGTCACCGAGAGCCGCTTCAATCCCCGGTCCGCGCCCACGAATTCCGCCACGTACGGCGTCGCCGGCGTCCCGAGCACGGCCCCCGGAGTGTCGTACTGCTCGATCCGCCCCTGCCCGTACACCGCGATCCGGTCGCCCAGCCGTACCGCCTCCTCGATGTCGTGCGTGACCAGCAGCACCGTCTTGCGGACGGCGGCCTGCATCCGCAGGAACTCGTCCTGAAGCTGCTCGCGCACCACCGGGTCCACCGCGCCGAAGGGCTCGTCCATCAACAGCACCGGAGGATCGGCGGCCAGCGCCCGCGCCACGCCGACCCGCTGCCGCTGCCCGCCGGAGAGCTGGTCCGGATAGCGCGGCCCGTACGTCGTCGGATCGAGCCCCACCAGATCGAGCAGCTCGGCCGCCCGGGCGCGGGCCTTGGCGCGCTTCCAGCCGACCAGCGTTGGCACGGTCGCGGTGTTGTCGAGGATCGTGCGGTGCGGGAACAGCCCCACCTGCTGGATGACGTACCCGATGCGGCGGCGCAGCCGCACCGGATCGACCGACATGACATCCTCGCCGTCCACCAGGATCCGCCCCGAGGTCGGCTCGATCAGCCGGTTGACCATCATCATGGTCGTCGTCTTGCCGCAGCCGGACGGCCCCACGAGGGTCACCAGCTCACCCTCGCCCACCTCGAAACTGAGCCCGTCCACCGCGGTCGTCCCGTCCGGATACCGCTTGCTGACCTGCTCGAACCGGATCATGTCCGCACGCTAACGGCCCCGCTGGAGCCCGGCCTCCCGGGCGGGCGAATGGCGGACGTTACGCACGCTCCTCATCGCTCACCAGCACCACCTCCAGCATGCGCGGACCATGCACCCCCTCGACCCGGTCCAGCTCGATGTCGCTGGTCGCCGAAGGACCGGAGATCCAGGTCAGCGGACGGGCCGGGTCGAGGCGTTCGAGGGCCTGCGGTACGGAGGAGACGACCTGGTCCGGGACCCGTACGACACAGATGTGGTGATCGGGCACGAGAGTGATGCGGCGGCGGCCCTGGTCGGGGGAGCCGTCGAGGACGAGGGTGCCGGTCTCGGCGATGGCGAGGGCGCAGCCGGTGACCACGCTCTCCACCTTGTCCAGCTCCTGCGGCGTGCTGACCGCGCGATCGTGTACCCGCGTGGGGTCGGCGGCCGACATCCACTGCGGCGGCAGCCCTGGAGGCACGAGCACATACTGCGGTCCGCGCTGCGCGAGCAACCGCATGATCAGGTAAGGCAGTTCCTCGGTGTCCGTGCGGTGCACGACCGCCCGGTAGTCCGCCAGGTTCTCCGCCAGCAGATCCACCGTCTGCGCCGGACCGAGGTCACCGTGCTGCCGTAGATACGCGCGCTCGATCGCGGCGTCCTCACCCGCCGGTACGTCCGCCAGCGCGCGCCGCACTCGGCCCAGGATCCGTTCCCTGCTGCTCACTTGGCGCCGTCCTTTCCGCCGTTCGTCCGCTTCCACCAGTCCCGGAACGGCTCCGGCGGTACCGCGGGCAGATCCCGGGTGTCGCTCCACGCCTTGCCGGGACCGGGGAGGCTGCGCGGATGCAGTCGCCGGGTGCGGGAGGCGAGCCGCTGGCCGGTGCGCAGGGCGCCGGGGCGGGCGAACGCCCAGCCGGCCGCCCGCATGGCCGCCCGTTCGGCCGCGTGCCCCTTGGCAGGCTTGAGCACGACCTTGTTGCCGCCCTTGATCACCTGGCCGCCCTGCACCACCCGCTCCCGCAGATGCACCAGCACCTCGGGAATGTCGATGGCCACCGGGCACACCTCGTAACAGGCACCGCACAGCGAGGAGGCGTACGGCAACGAGGCGTCGATCTCGCTCGCCGTGCCCCGGAGCTGGGGGCTGAGGATGGCGCCGATCGGGCCCGGGTAGACCGAGCCGTAGGCATGGCCGCCCGCCCGCTCGTACACCGGGCAGACATTGAGGCACGCCGAGCAGCGGATGCAGCGCAGGGCCTGGCGGCCGACCTCGTCCGCGAGGGTGTCGGTGCGGCCGTTGTCGAGCAGGACCAGATGGAAGACCTGCGGGCCGTCACCGTCCGTCGTGCCCGTCCACATGCTCGTGTACGGGTTCATGCGCTCGGCCGTGGAGGAGCGGGGGAGGGTCTGGAGATACACCTCCAGGTCCTGCCACGTCGGTACGACCTTCTCGATGCCGACGACCGAGATCAGCGTCTCGGGGAGGGTCAGGCACATCCGTCCGTTGCCCTCGGACTCCACGACGACCAGTGTGCCGGTGTCGGCGACCATGAAGTTGGCGCCGGAGATGCCGACCTTGGCGCGCAGGAACTTCTCCCGCAGATGCAGCCGGGCCGCTTCGGCGAGTTCGGCGGGCGTGTCGGTGAGGCCCTCGGGCGCGGGGCGGCCCCACTCGCTCATCTCCCTGCGGAAGATGTCCCGGATCTCACCGCGGTTTCGGTGGATCGCCGGGACCAGGATGTGCGAGGGCCGGTCCTTGCCCAACTGCACGATCAGCTCGGCGAGATCGGTCTCGTAGGCACGGATGCCCTCGGCCTCCAGGGCCTCGTTGAGCCCGATCTCCTGGGTGGCCATGGACTTGACCTTGACGACCTCCGACTCACCGGTCGCCTTGACCAGTTCGGCCACGATCCGGTTCGCCTCGTCGGCGTCGGCCGCCCAGTGCACGACACCGCCCGCCGCGGTGACCGACTCCTCCAACTGGACCAGATAGCGGTCCAGATGACGCAGCGTATGGTCCTTGATCCGCGCGCCCGCGTCCCGCAGCGCGTCCCAGTCCGACACCTCCGCCACGGCCTTGGCCCGCTTCCCGCGGATCGTGTGCGTCGCGTGGCGCAGATTTCCGCGCAGGGTCTGGTCGTGCACGGCCTCGTGCGCCGCCTTCGGAAAGGCCGGCATCCCTACGAACGTCCCGCTCATACGGCCGGTTCCTCCTCCGTGCTCGCCAGGATCTCGGCGATGTGCACCGGCCGCATCCCGGTCCGCAGCCGGGCCATCGTCCCGCCGATGTGCATCAGACAGGAGTTGTCCGCCGCGCACAGCACGTCCGCGCCCGTCGACTCCGCGTTGCGCACCTTGTCCGCGCCCATCGCCGCCGAGACATCGGAGTTCTTCACCGCGAAGGTGCCGCCGAAGCCGCAGCACTCCTCGGCGCCCGGGAGTTCGACCAGTTCCATCCCCTTCACGGCCCGGAGCAGCCGCTGCGGGCGGTCCGCGAGACCCAGCCCGCGCAGCCCGTGACAGGCCGGGTGATAGGTCACCTTGTGCGGGTAGTACGCGCCGACGTCCGTCACCCCCAGCACATCCACCAGGAACTCCGTCAGTTCGTACGTCTTCGGCACCACGGGCGCGAGCGTGGCGGCGAGCGCGTCCCCGCGCCCCTCCGCCCGCGCCCGCTCGCCCATCCGCGGATACAGCTCCCGCACCATCGCCCCGCAACTGCCGGACGGCGTGACGATCGCCTCGTACTCCCCGAAGACATCGGAGAAATGCCGGGCCAGCGGCTCCGCGCCATGGCGGTAGCCGGTGTTGTAGTGCGCCTGTCCGCAGCAGGTCTGGGCCATCGGGAAGTCGACCTCGACCCCCAGCCTGGTCAGCAGCTTCACCACGGCGCGGCCGGTGTCCGGATAGAGCGTGTCGTTGACACAGGTCAGGAACAGAGCGACACGCATCGCGGCTCCTTCTCGCCTTCGATCATCGGATGGGTGCAGGGTAATGCGGGGCCGAGCCCCGGGGGAGACCCCGCTCACGCCCCGGCGAGCCGGGCTTCCGCCTCCCGCCACCGGGCGGACTGCCCGCGCGGCTCGTAGCGGGTCAACGGCTGGGTACGGGTGAGCAGTCGCCGTCCGTCCGCGAGGTCCCGGACGAGACCGTGCGGTCGCGCCTGGACCAGGACGTTGCCGAGCGCCGCGGCCTCAGTCGGACCCGCCACCACCGGCAGCCCGCAGGCGTCGGCGGTGAGCTGGCACAGCAGGGCGTTACGGGTCCCGCCACCGACGATGTGCACGACGTCCACCGGCCGGTCGGCGAGGCGCTGGGCGTCCTCGACGGCACGCCGGTGGGCGAGGGCGAGCGAGTCGAGGATGCACCGGGTGATGTGCGCGGGCGACTCGGGCACCGGCTGCCCCGAGTCGCGGCACGCCTCGGCGATCCGCTCCGGCATCCGGCCCGGCGCCAGAAATGCCGCGTCGCCTGCGTCCACCACCGACCGCAGCGCCGGCGACTTGGACGCTTGGAGCAGCAGCGCGCCGAGGTCCGGCTCGCCCCAGGCGCGCAGGCACTCCTGGAGCAGCCACAGGCCCATGATGTTGCGCAGATACCGGACCGTGCCGTCGAGCCCCAGCTCATTGGTGAAGTTGGCGGCCCGGCTCTCCTCGGTCAGCACCGGCGCGTCCAGCTCAAGACCGGCCAGCGACCAGGTCCCGGTGCAGATGTACGCGAACCGCTCACCGTCGGCGGCCGGGACCGCGGCCACCGCCGAGGCGGTGTCGTGCGAGCCGACCGCCGTCACCGGCACCGGCCCGGCAAGTCCCGTCTCCTCCAGCACTTCGGGGCGCAGGAACCCGGCCGGATCGCCGGGTTGTCTCAGCGGCGCGAACAACTCCAGGTCGATGCCGAGGCGTTGGGCGACGACGGTCGCCCATGTCCGGGTCCGGGGATCGATGAGCTGCGTGGTCGAGGCGTTGGTCAGCTCGGTGCCCTGTTCGCCGGTGAGCCAGTACGTCAGCAGATCGGGAATCAACAACAGCCGGTCCGCACGGGTGAGTTGATCGGCCTTGAGCTGATACAGGGTGTTGAAGGGCGCGTACTGAAGCCCCGTCGCCCCATACAGCTCCTCGGCGGGCACGCTCGCCCACACCTTCTCCGCGACGCCCTCCGTACGGGCGTCGCGGTAGTGCACGGGATTGCCGAGCAGCGCCCCGTCCGCGTCGAGCAGGCCGTAGTCCACGGCCCAGCTGTCGATGCCGACGGAGTCGACCCGCCCGGCCGCCCGCAGTCCCTCCAACACCCCGGCGTACAGCCCGAGGACATCCCACCGAAGCCCCTCCGGAACCCGCACCGGCCGGTTGGGGAACCGGTGCGCCTCGGCCAGCTCCAGGCTGTCCGGGCCGACGCGGCCGACCATGACCCGTCCACTGGACGCGCCGAGGTCGACCGCGGCGTACGACTTCACGGAGCCGCTCCCCTTCGCGGAGCCGCTCACCTTCACCGAGCCGCTCACCGCAGGAAGGCGGCCGCGACGCCGGCGTCGACGGGGATGTGCAGCCCGGTGGTGTGGGTGAGGTCGCCGCCCGTGAGCGCGAAGACGGCGGCCGCGACATGCTCGGGCAGTACCTCGCGCTTGAGGATGGTCCGCTGGGCGTAGAACTCGCCCAGCTTCTCCTCCTCCACCCCGTACACCGCGGCCCGCTGGGCACCCCAGCCACCGGCGAAGATCCCGGAGCCGCGCACCACACCGTCCGGGTTGACACCGTTGACCCGGATCCCGTGCTCGCCCAACTCCGCTGCCAGCAGCCGCACTTGGTGGGCCTGGTCGGCCTTGGTGGCGGAGTAGGCGATGTTGTTGGGGCCCGCGAAGACGGCGTTCTTGGACGCGATGTACACGATGTCACCGCCCAGCTCCTGCGCGATCATCACCCGCGCCGCCTCCCGCGAGACCAGGAAGGAACCGCGGGCCATGATGTCGTGCTGGAGGTCCCAGTCCTTGGCCGAAGTCTCCAGCAGCGGCTTGGAGATGGAGATCCCCGCGTTGTTCACGACCAGGTCGACCCCGCCGAAGGCGAGCACCGCGGCCCGGAACGCGTCGGCGATCTGCTCCTCGTCCGTCACATCGACGGTGACGGCGACGGCCTTGTCCGCCCCGCCCAACTCCTCGGCGACGGCAGCGGCGTTGTCACCGTTCAGATCGGCGACGACCACATACGCGCCCTCGTCGACCAGCCGACGGGCGATGGCCTTGCCGATCCCGCTGCCCGCCCCCGTGACCAACGCGACCCTCGTGGCCAGCGCCTTGGGCTTCGGCATCCGCTGGAGCTTGGCCTCCTCAAGGGCCCAGTACTCGATCCGGAACTTCTCGGACTCCTCGATCGGCGCGTACGTCGACACCGCCTCGGCGCCGCGCATCACATTGATGGCGTTGACGTAGAACTCACCGGCGACCCGGGCGGTCTGCTTGTCCTTGCCGAAGGAGAACATGCCGACGCCGGGGACGAGCACGATCGCCGGGTCGGCGCCACGCATCGCGGGGGAGTTGGGCAGGGCGTGCCGCTGGTAGTAGGCGGCATACTCCTCGCGGTACTCGGCGTGCAGCTCCTTCAGCCGCGCGACGGCCTCCTCCAGCGGAGCGGCCGGCGGCAGATCGAGGACCAGCGGCCGCACCTTCGTCCGCAGGAAGTGATCGGGGCAGGAGGTGCCGAGCGCGGCGAGCCGGGGGTGCTCGGCACGGGACAGGAAGTCGAGCACGACATCGGAGTCGGTGAAGTGACCGACCTGGGCCCGGTCCTGGGAGGCGAGGGCACGCACATACGGCGCGAGCGCGGCGGCCCGAGCCCTGCGCTCACCCTCACCGAGAGCCTCGTACCCCTCGACGACGGCCCCGAACGGCTCGGCCCTGCCCTGCTCCGCCAGGAACGCCTCGGCGGTGCGGATGATGTGCAGCGAGTTCCGCTCGCACTCCTCGGAGCTGTCGCCCCAGGCGGTGATCCCGTGCCCGCCGAGGACGCACCCGATGGCCTGCGGATGGGCCGCCTTCACCGCCGCGATGTCCAGCCCGAGCTGAAACCCGGGCCGCCGCCATGGCACCCACACCACGGTGTCGCCGAAGCACTCGGCGGTCAGCTTCTCCCCGTCGGCGGCGCAGGCGAGCGCGATGCCGGAGTCCGGATGCAGATGATCGACATGAGCGGCCTCGACCAGCCCGTGCATGGCGGTGTCGATGGACGGAGCGGCACCCCCCTTCCCATGCAGGCAGTAATCGAAGGCGGCAACCATCTCGTCCTCGCGCTCGACGCCGGGGTAGACGTCGACGAGCGCCCGCATCCGATCCAGCCGCAACACGGCCAGCCCACTCCCGGTGAGCGTCCCGAGATCCCCACCGGACCCCTTGACCCACATCAGCTCCACGTCACCCCCCGTCACGGGATCGGTTTCGACACCTTTCGCCGACGCGTTACCACCGGCGTAGTTGGTGTTACGGGGATCGGAGCCGAGCCGATGGGACCGGGCGAGAAGAGCGGCGGCTTCAGGATGGGTGGACATGGAGTTTCCTCACTGATCAAGAGACGGGGCGTGCACTTCCCTCAGGGGCGCGGGGCTGTATCGATTTGCGGCTCCGCCGCGTGGGCGCGACAAGCCACGACGAACCCGCACTCCGCGACGAACCAGAACCAGGCAGACGAGTCACGCCCCCCAACCGGCCTGCTCCCCACCAACCCGAGAAGCCACAATCTCCTCGGCCCACCCGGAACGGGCATACGCAGCGAGGGGCTCGGGGTCCAACCCCATCTCCTCCCGCACCTCACGAAGCAACGGCCGCACATCCGTGTTGTACGCATCCATCAGCACGGCGTTGGCCGCGAGAACGTCCCCGGAAGCCTGCGCAACAGACAGCGCATCCCGGTCGACCAGCAACGCCTTCGCCGTAGCCTCCTGCACATTCATGACCGACCGAATGATCGCCGGAATCTTCGCCTCGATGTTGTGGCACTGATCGAGCATGAACGCGACATCCGAGGTGAACCCCCCACCCCGCACCACCTCATACATGATCCGGAACAACTGGAACGGATCCGCGGCCCCCACCATCAGGTCATCGTCCGCATAGAACCGCGAGTTGAAGTCGAACCCCCCGAGCTTCCCCTCCCGCAGCAGCGTCGCCACGATGAACTCGATATTGGTCCCCGGCGCGTGATGCCCCGTGTCCACGACGACCTGCGCCTTCGGCCCCAGCTTCAGACAGTGCGCATAGGCGGTGCCCCAGTCCGGGACGTCCGTCGTATAGAAGGCGGGCTCGAAGAACTTGTACTCCAGCAGCATCCGCTGCCCGTCCCCGAGCCGCTCGTACACCTCGGCAAGACCTTCGGCGAGCCGGTCCTGCCGGCCGCGGATGTCGTCCTGCCCGGGATAGTTCGTCCCGTCGGCGAACCACAGCTTCAGATCCCGGGAACCGGTCGCGTCCATGATGTCGACGCACTCCAGCAGATGATCGACGGCCTTGCGGCGCACCGCCGCCTCGGGGTGGCAGATGCTCCCGAGCTTGTAGTCGTCGTCCTGGAAGGTGTTGGAGTTGATCGCGCCGAGCCGTACGCCCCGCTCCTCGGCGTACTTCGCCAGCGCCGTGTAGTCCTCGACCTTGTCCCAGGGGATGTGCAGCGCGACCGTCGGCGCCACTCCCGTGAAGGCATGGACCTGCCCCGCATCCTCCAGCTTCTCCCGCGGCGTCCGTGGCACGCCTTGCTGGGCGAACACCTTGAAGCGGGTCCCCGAGTTCCCGTACGCCCACGACGGCGTCTCGACGGCCTGGGTCCTGAGCGCGGCCTTCACCGCGGCGAGCTCGGTCACTTCGGGCTCCTGTGACGTCGGTTTGAAAGTCTTCAGAAAGGCATCGCTGTGAAACGATTCAAGACGGGAAGTTATGAGCCCCCCGAAGGGGTGTCAACCCCCATGTCATAGCCCGTTGCCCGTGACTCCGCCGCGACCTTGATTCATCGAAAGTTTTTCGACACGCACCCATTGACGTGACATGCGCGGCGTGTCTAACGTCCCGGCAACCAAGTTGAAACCTTTCACGACGTCGCGAGGGCCGTCCCGCCGACGTCGTCGAGGAGCCCCCATGACCCACCCGTCCACCACGGGTCCGGCCCCGGTACTGGCGCTCAGGGACGTTTCGAAGTCCTTCGGCGCGGTCCGCGCCCTGCGGGACGTCTCCCTGGAGCTGTTCCCCGGGGAGGTGCACGCCCTCGCCGGAGAGAACGGCGCGGGCAAGTCGACCCTCATCAAGACGCTCGCCGGTGTGCACCGGCCGGACTCCGGCCAGGTGCTGCTCGACGGCGCGCCCGTCGTCTTCCACGGCCCCGGCGACGCCCGGGACGCCGGGATCGCCGTGATCTACCAGGAGCCGACCCTCTTCCCGGACCTGTCGATCGCCGAGAACATCTTCATGGGCCGCCAGCCGCGGCGCGCGCTCGGCCGGATCGACCACAAGGCCACCCACGCCGCCACCCTCGCCCTGATGAAGCGCCTCGACGTCGAACTCGACCCCGACCGCCCGGCGCGCGGCCTGTCCATCGCCGACCAGCAGATTGTGGAGATCGCCAAGGCGCTCTCCTTCGACGCCCGCGTCCTGATCATGGACGAGCCGACCGCCGCCCTCACCGGCAGCGAGGTCGCCCGGCTCTTCGGCGTCGTCCGCACCCTGCGCGAACAGGGCGCCGCCGTCCTGTTCATCTCCCACCGCCTGGAGGAGATCTTCCGGATCTGCCGAAGGGTGACGACCCTGCGCGACGGCTCCTGGATCGCCTGCGAGCCGCTGGAGGGCATGACCGAGGACGACCTCGTGCGCCGGATGGTCGGCCGCGACCTGGAGGAGCTGTACCCCAAGCAGGACGTCGAACCGGGCGAGGTCGCACTGAGCGTGCGCCGGCTGACCCGCGAGGGCGTCTTCACCGACGTCTCCTTCGAGGTCCGGCGCGGCGAGATCGTCGGCCTGGCCGGACTGGTCGGCGCGGGCCGTACCGAGGTCGCACGAGCGGTCTTCGGCATCGACCGCTGGGACGCCGGTGAAGTGAGCGTGGGCGGAAAGGCCCTGGTCAACGGCGCCCCCTCCACCGCCATGGCGGCCGGTCTGGCGCTGGTGCCGGAGGACCGGCGCGCCCAGGGCCTGGTGATGGACATGTCCATCGAACGCAACATCGGCCTCACCGGACTGCGTACGACCGTGAAGGCCGGGCTGATGGACCGCGACGCCGAACGCAGCCGCTCCCTCGACTGGGCGGTCAAGCTCCAGGTGAAGTACGCGCGGATCGCCGACGCCGTCTCCACCCTCTCCGGCGGCAACCAGCAGAAGGTGGTCCTCGCCAAATGGCTGGCGACGCGGCCCGAGGTGCTCATCGTCGACGAGCCCACCCGCGGTATCGACGTCGGTACGAAGGCCGAGGTCCACCGGCTGCTGTCCGAGCTCGCCGCCGACGGCGTCGCCGTCCTGATGATCTCCTCCGACCTGCCCGAGGTCCTCGGCATGGCCGACCGCGTGCTGGTGATGCACGAGGGTCGGCTGACCGCCGAGATCCCCCGCTCCGAAGCCACCGAGGAAACCGTGATGGCCGCAGCCACCGGGAGGGCCGCCGCATGACGGTGACCACTCCCGAGAAAGCCCCCGTCGCCGAGGTGCCCAAGGCGGGCGCGACCCGGCTCGTCGACCGTGTCTTCAAGATGCGCGAACTGGCCATCCTGCTCGTCTTCCTGGTGATGATCGGCGTCACCCAGGCCGGGAACAGCGAGTTCCTCACCGAACAGGGCATCAAGGACCTGCTGCTCAACGCGACCATCCTGGTGCTCATCGCGGTCGGTCAGTCCCTGGTCGTCATCACCCGCAACGTCGACCTTTCCGTCGGCTCGACCCTCGGCATCACGGCCTTCGCCGCCGGTACGTACCTCCAGGGCGACGGCAACCCGGTCCTCGCCGTGCTCCTCGCGGTGCTCCTGGGCATCGGCTTCGGCCTGCTCAACGGCCTGCTCGTCAGCCTCGGCCAGGTGCCCGCCCTCGTCGTCACCCTCGGCACGCTGTACATCATCCGCGGCATCGACTCCATCTGGGTCGGCTCCCGGCAGATCACGGCGGCCGACCTCCCGGACAGCTTCGTCGACTTCGGCTCCGGCGGCATCTCCGCGGTGCCGTATCTCGCGCTGATCGCGCTGGCGGTGCTGGTCGCCACCGCGTACTACCTCAGGCACTTCGGCAGCGGGCGTGAGCTGTACGCGCTCGGCTCGAATCCGGAGGCCGCCCGCCTCGCCGGCATCCCGGTCCGCAAGCGGATCCTCGCCGCGTACACCGTCTGCGGGGCGCTGACCGGACTTGCCGGCGCGATGTACCTGGCCCGGTTCGGCAACGTCGACTCCGGTACCGGCAACGGCTACGAACTCACCGTCGTCAGCGCGGTGGTGGTCGGCGGTGTCGTGTTCACCGGCGGCTCCGGCAGCGTCTACGGCGCCGCGCTCGGCGCGATGCTGCTGACCTCCATCAACAGTGTGCTGCCCGCCCTCGGCGTCAGCTCCGTCTGGGTTCTCGCCATCAACGGCGTCCTGCTCATCCTCGCCATCGCGGTCGACCGGATCGTCGCGCTGCGCGTGGCCTCGGCCCTGAAGAAGAGGAACGCCCGCCATGCCTGACTCCCTGACGCGTGCGATCCGCTGGGACACGGTGGTCGGTGCCCTCCTGATCGTCGTGCTCCTGCTGTCCTTCGGGTTCGTCGACGGCTTCAGCAACTCGCTCAACTTGTCGTTCTTGATCGGGAACACGCTTCCGATCGCCCTGATCGCGCTGCCGATGACCTTGTTGGTCGTCTCCGGTGAGATCGATCTTTCGGTCGCTTCGACGGCGGGGCTTTCGGGTGCCGTGATGGGCGCCCTGTGGAACCAGGGCATGACGATCGAGACGATCATTCCGATCTGTCTGCTGCTCGGTGTGGTGTGCGGGTTGATCAATGGTCTGCTGGTGACCAAGCTGGGCCTGCCGTCGCTCGCGGTGACCATCGGAACGCTTGCCGCGTACCGGGGGATCGCGCAGATCGTGCTCGGCTCCGATGCGGTGACCGACTTCCCCACGCCGTACCTGGACTTCGCTTCCGGTCGAATCGGCGACACGTTCGTCCCGTACGCGCTTGTGCCCTTCCTGGTGTTGCTTGCGATCGCCTTGGTCGTTCTGCACGCCACGCCCTTCGGACGGTCGTTGTTCGCCGTCGGGGCGAGCGAAGAGGCGGCGCGGTTCGCGGGGGTCCGGGTGAAGCGGCAGAAGCTGATCCTGTTCACGGTGACCGGGCTCATGGCCTCCCTCACCGGTATCTTCTGGGCCCTGCACTACGCCAGCGCGCGCTATGACAACGCCACGGGCCTCGAACTCTCCGTCGTCGCCGCCGTGCTGCTCGGCGGAATCGACTTCGACGGTGGCAAGGGGACGCTCGGCGGTGCGATCGCCGGGGTGTTTCTGCTGGGTGCGCTTCAGAACGTCATGAGCCTTCAGGACGTTTCCGCGCAGACCCAGATTCTCGTCACCGGTGTGCTGCTTGTTCTCTCCGTGCTCGGGCCTCGGGTGGCTCGGCAGATCGCCGTTGCCCAACTTCGTTCAAAGGAACCTCATGATGCGTAAGTCCTCCCTCCGGCGTGTCTCTGTCGCCCTCGCCCTCGTCACCTCCCTCTCGCTCGCCGCCACCGCCTGTGGCGGCACCACCAAGGAGGACGTCGCCAACGAGGACGCCTCCGCCGCCACCGGCGGCAAGGCCGACCCCAACGCCGAGCTGAAGAAGGGGCTGACCGTCGGGTTCCTGCCGAAGCAGGTCAACAACCCCTACTTCACCTCCGCCGACAAGGGCGGCGAGGCCGCGCTCAAGGAGTTGGGCTCCAGCTACAAGGAGGTCGGGCCGTCCAGCGCCACCGACACCGCCGGGCAGGTGAGCTACGTCAACACGCTCACCCAGCAGCAGGTCGACGCGATGGCCGTCTCCGCCCAGGACCCGGGCGCCCTGTGCACCGCGCTCAAGCAGGCCATGAAGAACGACATCAAGGTCGTCACCTACGACTCCGACACCAAGGCCGACTGCCGCAACGCCTTCGTCTCGCAGGCCTCCGCCGAGGACCTCGGCCGCACCGAGGTGCAGCTGCTCGCCGAACAGATCGGCTACAAGGGCGAGATCGCGATCCTGTCCGCCGCGCAGACCGCGACCAACCAGAACACCTGGATCGAGTTCATGAAGGACGAACTCAAGGACGCCAAGTACAAGGACATCAAGCTCGTCAAGGTCGCCTACGGCAACGACGACGCCCAGCAGTCCTTCCAGCAGACCCAGGGTCTGCTCCAGGAGTACCCGGACCTGAAGGGGATCATCTCCCCGACCACCGTCGGCATCAAGGCCGCCGCCCAGTACCTCTCGGGGTCCAAGTACAAGGGCAAGGTCAAGCTGACCGGCCTCGGCACCCCCAACGACATGCGCAAGTACGTCAAGAACGGCACCGTCGAGGCGTTCGAGCTGTGGGACCCGGCGAAGCTCGGCGAGCTGGCCGCCCGTACCTCCGTGGCGCTGGTGTCGGGGCAGATCACCGGCAAGGAGGGCGAGACGTTCACCGCCGGCGACATGGGCGAGTACACGATCGGCAAGGACGGGGTGATCAGCCTCGGCAAGCCGACCGTGTTCGACGCCAAGAACATCGACCAGTACGACTTCTGATCCCCAGGGGGCTGTTGATGCAGCGCGTGTGCTTTCTGCTGAAGGTCCGGGCGGACCGCCTCGACGAGTACCGCGAGCGGCATGCCGCCGTATGCCCGGAGATGCTGGCGGCGCTCCAGGCCACCGGCTGGCGCAACTACTCGCTCTTCCTGCGCGAAGACGGCCTGCTGGTCGGCTACTTGGAGACCGAGGACTTCGCCGCCGCCCGGGCCGGCATGGAGGCCACCGAGGTCAACGCCCGCTGGCAGGCGGAGATGGCGCCGTTCTTCGAGTCGCTGGACGGCGCCCGACCCGACGAATCGATGACACCCCTCACCGAAGTCTTCCATCTAGCCTGAGTCGGAGTCGCATCCATGAAAAGACGCACTGTGCTGGCGACCGCACTACTCGCCGGCATGGCCGGCCCGGGCACGGCGCGGGCCGCCGACCCAGGACCCTCCGTCACCCTGACCGGCACCACCACGCTCGACTCCCAGGCCATCTTCTTCGTCTCCTACGACGGCCTGGTCAACAACAACGCCTTCCAGAAGAACGGCCTGTTGACCTACAAGGGCTATCAGTACGCCGTCTGGTACACGGCCGACCGAAATGCGATGGTCGGCCGTCGCGCGCTCGGTTCCAGCACCTGGTCCACGGTCAAGGTCGGCCACACCCTGCGCTACAACGATTCCCACAACGTGATCTCGATGGGAATCTCGAAGGTCGACGGCCGTCTGCACCTCAACATGGACTCCCACAGCGACGGCTTCACCTACGTCAAGTCGGTGGCCGGGCTGGTGGACAACCCGGCGGGGCTGAGCTGGACCGCGAGCCGGTTCGGCGCGCCCCAGTCCGCCCTCGACGGGCTCGCCCTCACCTCCCAGTTCACCTACCCGCAGTTCGTCTCCACCCCCGAGGGCAAGCTCCAGCTCAGCTACCGCGTCGCCGTCTCCGGCAACGGCCGCAACGCCCTTGCCGAGTACGACGGTTCCACCTGGACCGACCTCGGCGAGTGGAGCAGCTCCACCGGCACCTACAGCAGCGAGCACGGCTCCTCGACCGCCCGCAACATGTACCTGCACGGCATCGACTACGACCGCAACGGCCGACTGCACTCCTTCTTCACCTGGCGCGAGCAGAACGGCGCCGTGATGTGCAACGGCGGCGGCATCACCAACCACGACACCGGCTATGTCTACTCCGACGACCGCGGCCGCACCTGGCGCAACAACGCGGGCACGGTGGTCGGCACCACGGGCGGCTCCGACAAGGTCGCCGTCACCGACGCCGGACTGGTCGTGGACCCGCTGAACCCCGACCACTCCCTGATGAACCAGGAGAGCCAGTTCACCGACTCCGCCGGGCTGCCGCACGCGATCATCAGCTACGTCCCCGGACGCTTCGGGCAATGCACCACCAACTACGTCGCCGACCGCACCGCCTCCGGACGCGCCTTCCACGTCCGCAAGAACGCCTCGGGCATCTGGCAGAAGACCGAGATCCCGGTCCCGCTCAACTCCAGCCAGCGCACCAAGCTGATCCTGGACAAGTACGACAACGCGTATGCCATCTTCCCGTTCTGCCGTATCGCCGCCGCCTCCAAGGCCTCCGGGTACACGGACTGGACGATGCTGTACGACGGGGTCGGCGCCGGGCTGAACGCCTTCGGTGAGGTCGTGATCGACGAGACGCGGGTCGGACAGGACCACTTCCTGTCGATCATGTACCAGGAGAAGTCCAGCGGGACGACGCCCTCGGCGCTGCGCAATCTGAACTTCCGCCTGCCTGTCTGATCGCAGCCGTTGTGGGCGGCGTGACGGTAATGTGAAGGTCTTCCCGCCGCCCCACGTCTGAACTGTCTCTCTCTGGAGGTCCCTGCCCGATGGCCCAGTCGGTGGGTATCAAGGACGTCGCCCGCGCCGCCGGAGTATCGGTCGGCACGGTCTCGAACGTCATCAACCGTCCGGACAGCGTCGCCACCGAGACCCGGGCCCGGGTGCTCTCGGCGATCGACCGGCTGGGCTATGTCCGCAGCGAGTCCGCGCGTCAGCTGCGCGCGGGCCGCAGCCGCATCATGGGGCTGCTCGTCCTCGACATGGGCAACCCCTTCTTCGTCGACGTGGCACGCGGTGCCGAGCGGGCCGCGCGCGAGGCCGGACTCGGTGTCATGGTCTGCAACAGCGCGCAGAACGCGGCCGAGGAAGCCGACTATCTGTCGCTCTTCGCCGAACAGCGGGTGCGCGGGGTGCTGCTGACCCCGGCGGACGCCACCGGACGCAACATCGAGTCCTTCCGGCGGCACCACATCCCCTTCGTCCTCGTCGACCGGGTCGCCGAGGGCACCACCGAGTGCTCGGTCTCCGTCGACGACGTCGCGGGCGGCGCGCTCGCCGTGCGCCATCTCGTCGACGCCGGACACCGCTCCATCGCGTACGTCAGCGGCCCGCCCAGCCTCAACCAGGTCCGGGACCGCCGTACCGGCGCGCTGTCCGCGCTCGCCGAGGCGGGCCTCGGCCCCGAGGTGCTGCGCGAGCTGCCCACCGAGCGGCTCGACGTGGCCGCGGGCCGGGACGCGGGCGCCCGGCTGCTCGGCCTCGCCGACCGCCCGACCGCCGTGTTCTGCGCCAACGACCTGCTCGCCCTCGGCGTGCTCCAGGCGATGTACGCGGCCGGTGTCAGCGTCCCCGACGACCTCGCCATCGTCGGCTACGACGACATCGAGTTCGCCGCCGCCGCGGCCGTGCCCCTGACCTCCGTACGGCAGCCCGCCGTCACCATGGGCGCCCTCGCCGCCGAGCTGCTCCTGGAGGAGACCGAGGACGAGGACGGCACCCGCGGCCACGAGCACCGTCGGGTGGTGCTTCAGCCGGAACTCGTCGTACGGCGCTCCAGCCTCTCGGCGCGCTGATCCGGCGTTCAGTCCGATTTCATGATCCCGGGGATCGGATATCGGACGGACATGTGCTGAACTGGGGCGCGCATGTCCTGTCCGTCCGTCCCGGGAGCCGTGTTGACCGCGACCTACCGCCAGCCCGGCGTCGTCCTCACCGACCGCCGCTTCACCGTGCCCCTCGACCACGACGACCCGGCCGGGGAGACCATCGAGCTCTACGCCCGTGAGGTCGTCGCCGGTGACCGGGCGCAACAGAACCTGCCGTGGCTGGTCTACCTCCAGGGCGGCCCGGGGTTCGGGGCGAACCGGTTCGTGGGCCGGCCGGCCTGGCTCGGCCGCGCGCTCAAGGAGTACCGCGTCCTGCTGCTCGACCAGCGCGGCACCGGCCACTCCACGCCCGCCAACCGCCAGACGCTCCCACTGCGCGGCGGCCCCGCCGAGCAGGCCGACTACCTCGCCCGCTTCCGCGCCGACTCGATCGTCCGGGACTGCGAGGCGATCCGCCCGGCCGTCACCGGCGGCGCGCCCTGGACCGTCCTCGGGCAGAGCTTCGGCGGCTTCTGCACCGTGAACTACCTGTCCACCGCCCCCGAGGGCCTGAGCGCGGCGATCATCACCGGCGGCCTGCCCTCCCTCGACGCCCACGCGGACGACGTCTACCGCGCCGCCTACCCGCGCATCGAGCGCAAGGTCACCGCGCACTACGCCCGCTACCCGCAGGACGTCGAGCGGGCCCGCCGGATCGCCGACCACCTGCTGAGCCACGAGGTCGTCCTGCCGAACGGCTACCGGCTCACCGCCGAGGCCTTCCAGTCCCTCGGCATCGTCCTCGGCGGCGGCGAGGGCAGCCACCGGCTGCACTTCCTCCTGGAGCACGCCTTCGTCCGCACCGCCCAGGGCATGGCCCTCTCCGACGCCTTCCAGGAGGAGGTCCAGGGCCTGCTCTCGTACGCCGGACACCCGCTGTACGCCCTCGTCCACGAGGCGATCTACGGCCAGGACGGCCGCCCCACCGCCTGGTCGGCCGAGCGGGTCCGCGCCGAGTTCCCGCAGTTCGACGCGGCGAAGGCGCTGGCCGGGGACGGGCCGCTGCTCTTCACCGGCGAGACGATCCACCCCTGGATGTTCGACTGCGATCCGGCCCTGCGCCCGCTGCGCGAGACCGCCGAACTCCTTGCCGCCCGTACCGACTGGGCGCCCCTGTACGACCCCGCGCGCCTGGCCGCCAACGAGGTCCCCACCGCGGCGGCGATCTACCACGACGACATGTACGTCGACACCGCCCACTCGCTCGCCACGGCTCGGACGATCCGTGGCCTGCGCACCTGGGTCACCGACGAGTTCGAGCACGACGGCGTCCGCGCGAGCGGTCCCCGGGTGCTGGACCGGCTCCTGTCCCTGGCCCGCGACGAGGTGTGACGCCGCTCAGTCCCCGGCCCGGGTGCGCTCCGCGATGACGCGACGGCACGCCCGGGCGCGGAGCGCCAACTCGTGGTCCAGGCGGGACAGTTCGTCGAGGCAGCGCAGCACGTCCACCACGGCGTCGTGGTGCCGGACGGTTGCGAGGAACGCCTCAGCGGCCTCGGTCATGTTGCGGTGCGGTTCGAGGATGAGGACGCGGAACAGGGCGAAGTAGCGGACGGCATTGCTGGCCTGGACCGTCACCGGCGTCGTGAGCAGTCTCGTCCACTGGTCCAGGCATTCCGCGGGCCCGGAGGTCACCGTGTCCAGCATGAGCTTCTCGAAGGTGACGTCCGGGGAACCGGGGCTCGCCGCGAGGGCTTGCGTCAGGTCCTCGCGCGCCTCGGTGGAGCGGCCCGCCTGCCTATGGGAGATTCCGCGAAGCTTCCGGGACCAGACGTCGTCCGGGTTGAGATCCAGGCAGGTGGTGAAGTCCTCCACGGCCTGCGCCAGTCGGCCCGTCTGCCGGTGGAACTCGCCCCGGTCCCGGACGACCCACAACCGGGCGCGGTCGTCGGGAGCGCGCTCCAGCGCACTCGCGTAGTCCGCCGCGGCCTGGGCGTAGTCGCCGTTCATCCGGTGCATGAATCCACGCACGGCCAACGGCCAGGGAGAGGAGGGCTGGAGTTCCATCACCGTCGAGAGGTCTTCCAAGGCCTCCTGGGAGCGGCCGGCCAGGTAGTGGGCCTCAACCCGGTGCGACCGGGCCCAGTCGAGCGTCGCGTCGAGTTCGAGTGCGGCCGTGAGGTCGGCGACGGCTTCGTCGTAGCGGCCGGCCCCGTGATGGGCCTGGCCGCGGGATCCGAGCGCCCAGGCATAGCGGGGACTGAGGGCGAGTGCGGCCGTGAGGTCGGCGACGGCCTCGTCGTAGCGGCCGGCCTCGCGGTGCACCTCGCCGCGCTCCGCGAGCGCCCAGAAATAGGCGGAGTCGAGACGCAGCGCGGCGGTCTGGTCGGCGATGGCCTCATCGTGCCGGCCGGCCTGGCGGTGCGCCGCTCCGCGTGAACTCAAGGCCCAGGCGAAGTCGGGGTCGTGGCCGAGGGCCGCGGTGAAGTCGGTGACGGCCTCGTCGTAGCGCTCGGCCTCGCGGTGCGCCTCTCCCCGCTGCGCGAGCGCCCAGGCGTACTCGGGCCTGAGGTCGAGGGCGGCGGTGAGATCGGTGACGGCGTCGTCGTAGCGCCCCGCCTGGCGGTGCGCCTGGCCTCGGCTGCTGAGGACGTAGACGCGATCGTGATGACGGTCGAGGGCGGCGGTGAAGTCGGCGACGGCGTCGTCGTAGCGGCGCGACTGCCGGTGAGCCTCCGCGCGCTGGGCGAGGACCGACGCCCGGTCGGGGTCCAGTTCGAGGGCGGCGGTGAAGTCGGCGACCGCCTCGTCGCGGCGGCCCGCCCGCAGATGGCCGCCGCCGCGGTCCGCGCGGGCGCGCGCGTCGTCCGGGGCGAGGGCGACGGCCCGCTCCAGATCGGCCATGCCCTCCTCGTCCCGGCCCGCGCGGTAGAGGTACCAGCCGCGGTAGTTGTGCGCACAGGCCCGCGGCAGTGTGCCCAGGGCGCCGTGCGCGAGCAGCGCGGTGAAGTGGGCGATCTCGGGCTCGTCGGCCGAGAAGCAGAGCTGTAAGCGCTCCGCCCAGGCCAGGAGCGCGGGGTCGGCGCTGTCGCGGGCCGCCTGGCCCAGGGAGTCGGTCCACTGCCGCAGCACGGCCGCGCCCTGAGCCGTGGCCTGGACCGTGTCCTCCAGCGCGGTCGTCAGATGCCGGGCGGGACGGGCACACAGCAGGTGATAGGTCTCGTCCATGCGCAGGCGACGCCAGGCTGGGTCGCCCCAGCGCTTCAGCTCGGGCAGCTCCCGCTCCGCCTCGGTCCGCCAGCCGGCATGGGTCTCGGCGAGCCTCAGGTGTGCCGTGGTCCAGCTCTGCGGGGAGCGGATGCGGCGCTGGCGCACGATGCTCGCCCGTACCACCGCGTGGTACTGCTTGAAGTCGCCCCGGCCGCTGACGAACGGCTGTCGGCACAGCCACTCCCACAGGTCCCGCGACTCCTCCGGTACGGCGGCGGCGAAGACGTCCTCGTTCAGGTGCGGCACCAGTGCGCAGGCCAGGACCGTCTCGCGCCGCCGCGGATCCTGCACCCACTGCACGAACCGTTCGACCGCCCGGTCCACCTCGTCGCCGTCCGAGAGCTCCTCGGCGCTCTCGGGCCGGGTGCGTGCCAGGAGCTGCACCAGCAGCGGCAGCCCCATGGACAGCTGGAGCACCGCGTCCACGACGTCCGGCTCCGTGACACCCCGCGCGGCGAGCAGCGTCCGCGTCTCCGCCTCGGTGAACACCTCCAGCGGCACCTCCGCGACCTGCGTCCGCAGCAACGCCCAGTCCCGCTCGGCGAGTTCGTCCCGCCCCGCCAGCACCACCAGCACGTTCTGCGGCAGCGGCCCGAACACGTCCGCCAGCAGATCCCTGAGCCAGCCGCCCAGATAGCGGCCCGTCAGTTCCCAGGTGTCCAGGAACAGCACCACCCACTTGTGCCGCTCGCACAGTCGGCCCAGTTCGGTGACGAAGGACTGGCACAGCTCGGCCGTGTCGCCGGTACGGCCCTTGCGGCCCCGCCCTCGTGCGCCCGCCCGCAGCCGGTCGAGACCCTGTGCCGCGGCGTCCGGGTTCGTCATCGCCGTCACCACCCCGGCCCCCGGGATGAGCGAGGCGGCCCCGAGCGCCGCCTGGGTCACCAGTCGGCTCGACATGGAGGTCTCGGCGTCGGCCGGGCCGTCCGCGGGAAGCGGCCCCGTGGCCGTCTCCTGCTCCCGCCGGTACTGCTCCGCGGCCCGGTCGAAGTCCTTGAGCGGACCGTCCTGTTCGGCCAGTTGGCGGGCCAGCTCCAGCAGCGCCTGCGCGACGCCGTGGACGTCGGTCTCGTCCACCGCCGCGGTCACCGCGCCCGCCCGGCGGGCCGTCTCCTGCCACTGGCGCAGCAGCGTCGACTTGCCCACCCCGCCGAGCCCGCGCACATGGAAGAGGAACTCCGCCGGATCGTCGTCCGCCGCCGGGTCCTTCTCCAGGTTCTCCGCGAACAGCGCGAGCTGCGCCCGGCGCCCGACGAACTGCGCCTGCGCGCGCTGCCGTATCAGCTCACCGCGCGAGCTTCCCCGACGTCCCGACCCCGCCATGGCTCCCCTCGGATCCGGCGCTTCCCGCCAGTATCGCCGCACACCCCGGGCCGCGGGTGGGTAACGGCGACAACTACGGCCGTGGCGTGGGCGATCGGGACGTGGCCGCGGCTAATCTGCCGACATGACCGATCCGTTGATCACGCAGCTGCGACCCATGCCCGAGGACTGGCGACGCGCCCTCGCCGTGGTGGCCCACCCGGACGATCTGGAGTACGGCTGCTCGGCGGCCGTCGCCGCGTGGACCGACCAGGGCCGGGAGATCGCCTATGTCCTGGCCACTCGGGGCGAGGCCGGCATCGACACCCTGGACCCCGAGCGGTGCGCCGCGCTGCGGGAGCGGGAACAGCGGGCCAGCGCCGCGGTGGTCGGGGTGTCGGTCGTGGAGTTCCTCGATCACAAGGACGGTGTGATCGAGTACGGCACCGCCCTGCGCCGGGACATCGCGGCGGCGATCCGGCGGCACCGGCCCGAGCTGGTCATCACCCTCAACCACCGGGACACCTGGGGCGGGGTCGCCTGGAACACCCCCGACCATGTGGCCGTGGGACGCGCCACCCTGGACGCGGCCGCCGACGCCGGGAACCGGTGGATCTTCCCCGAGCTGACCGAGCAGGGCCTTGAGTCCTGGAACGGCGTCCGCTGGGTCGCCATCGCCGGATCGAGCCGTCCCACGCACGCCGTGGACGCCACGGCCGGTCTGGACCGCGCGGTGCGCTCACTGCTCGAACACCGCACCTACATCGAGGCGTTGACGGAGGAGGCCCCGGAGACGTACGCGCGCGACTTCCTGACCCGAACCACCACGGCGACCGGGGAGCGGTTCGGAGGGCGGCCCGCGGTGGCGTTCGAGGTGTTCGGGCGGTGACGGGCGCGGGACCGATACTGGCCGCGCAGTTCGAGGAGCACCGCGATCGTCTGAACGCGGTCGCCTACCGCATGCTCGGCTCGCTCGCCGAGGCGGAGGACGCGGTGCAGGAGACCTGGCTGAGGCTGAGCCGCAGCGACGCCGAGGAGATCCGCAACCTCGGCGGCTGGCTGACCACGGTGGTGGGCCGGATCTGCCTGGACCTGCTGCGCTCGCGCACCACACGCCGCGAGGACCCCCTCGACGACACCTTCGTCCCCGACCCCGTGATCCGGCCGCTGTCGCGGGTCGACCCGGAACAGGAGGTGCTCCGGGCCGACGAGGTCGGGCTCGCCCTGCTGGTGGTGCTGGAGACCCTGGAGCCCGCCGAGCGGCTGGCGTTCGTCCTGCACGACATGTTCGCCGTGCCCTTCGACGACATCGCGCGGATCGTGGAGCGCAGCCCTGCCGCCACCCGTCAACTCGCCAGCCGGGCCCGGCGCCGGGTCAAGGGCGCCACCCCGTCCACCGAGCCCGACCTCGGACGGCAGCGCAAGGTCCTCGACGCGTTCATGGCGGCCTGCCGGGCCGGCGACTTCGACGCCCTGCTGGAACTCCTCGACCCCGAGATCGTGCTACGGGCCGACTCCGGCCCGCTGGTCGGCGGCGCGGCGGCGTCGAAGCTGGTGCGCGGGGCGCGAGCGGTGGCCGAACAGGCCATGCTGTTCCGCGAGTTCGCGCAGTACGCGCGCTTCGCGCTGATCAACGGCGAGCTGGGCATGCTCAACGCCCCCGACGGCAACCTGATGTCCATCACCGGCCTCACCATCGCCGACGGCCGTATCACCGCCATGTACATCCTGGCCGACCCCGCGAGGCTGGCCCGACTGGACCTGCCTGACCTGGACGGATGAGGAGGCGCGGGCGCCCGTAGGCTGGTCGGTATGCGAGATCTCTCCCTCGAGCCGGCCGGCCTGCGCGGTGACTGCGCGAACTGTTTCGGGTTGTGCTGTGTCGCCCTGCCCTTTGCAGCGTCCGCGGATTTCCCGGTCGACAAGCGGGCCGGGACGCCCTGTCGCAATCTCCAGGACGACCACCGCTGCGGTATTCACGCGCGGCTGCGGCAGGAGGGGTTCACCGGCTGCACGGTCTACGACTGCTTCGGCGCCGGGCAGCGGGTCTCGCAGGTCACGTTTGGTGGGCGGGACTGGCGGGCCGGGCCCGCGCAGGAAGCGCGGCGGATGTTCGACGTGTTCCCGGTCGTGCGCCAGCTGCATGAGCTGCTCTGGTATCTCACCGAGGCCCTGACGCTGCCCGCCGCCCGGCCCGTCCACGCCGATCTGCGGCGGCTGCTCGACCGGACCGAGGAGTTGGCCGGGGGCACTGCCGAGGAGCTGGCCCGGCTGGAGGTGGGGGCGCACCGCCAGGAGGTGGGGGAGTTGCTGCTGCGGGCCAGTGAGCTGACGCGGGCGGGCCTGCGCGGACGTAGGAAGGACCGGCGGGGCGCCGACCTCATGGGCGCCCGGCTGAAGGGCGCCGACCTGCGGGGCGTCAGTCTTCGCGGTGCCTACCTCATCGCCGCCGACCTGACCGGCGCGGATCTGCGGGGCGCCGATCTCCTCGGCGCGGACCTTCGCGACACCGATCTGACCGACGCCGACCTGACCGACGCTCTCTTCGTCACCCAGCCCCAGCTGAACGCGGCCAGGGGCAACGCGGGCACCAAGCTGCCGGGGTCACTGACGCGGCCGGCCCATTGGGCGTCCGCCTGATCAGGACGGGGCGGCGGCCGCTCGGAGGTCGTCGCTGATCGCTTCGGTGCGGCGGTCCACGCCCAGGCGCAGGCCGTCCGGCATCAGGGTCAGGCGTTCCGTCACCCGCAGGCGGTAGTCCGGGTCCGGGCGGAGGGCGTAGCGGCGTAGGAGGAGACCGAGGATCAAGGTGGCCTCGTGCAGGGCGAATTGGCGGCCGATGCAGGCGCGCGCCCCGGTGCCGAAAGGCTTGAAGGTGTGCGGGGGACGGGACCGTACCGCCTTCGGGTCGAAACGGTCGGGGTCGAACCGCTCGGCGTCCGCGCCCCAGACCTCGGGGTCGCGGTGGAGCATCGGAGTGAGCACCAGGGCCCAGGCGCCCCGCCGCATCGGGTGCTCCCCGGCCAGCACCGTGTCCTCGCGAGCCTCCCGGGCGAAGGCGGGCGCGGTCGGCCACAGGCGGAGCGATTCGTCCAGGACCCGGCGTACGTAGCGCAGCTTGGCCACCTGGTCGTAGGCGGGCAGTTCCGCGTCGCCCCATACGCGGTCCACCTCGGCCCGGGCGCGGGCGGCGACGTCCGGGTGCCGGGCGAGGTAGTACAGGGCGAAGGACAGCGCGCCGGACGTCGTCTCGTGCCCCGCCACCAGGAAGGTGATGACCTGGCGGCGGACGTTCTCGGGCGACAGTCGCTCCCCGGTCTCCGGGTGGGCCGTTTGCAGCATCCGGTCCAGCAGGTCGCCTGTTCCGCCAGAACCTCGGCGGCGCTCCCGGACCAGGTCGTCGACCGTGCGGTTGAGGTAGGCGATGTCCGCCTCGTTGCGCCGCGCGGACGCGCGCAGCAGGAACGCCGCGGGGACCGTGTTCAGCCGCTGGGCGTGGGCCAGCGTGCCCACCATCGCCGTCACGAAGGGATGCGGCCGGGACCGCTCGAAGGAGCCGAAGTCGTGTCCGAACCCGGTGCGCGCGATGGTCTCCAGGGTCAGCTTGGTCATGTCGCCGGGCACGTCCACCGTCCGCCCGGCCATGGCCGCCCGGTCCCAGTGGTCCGTCAGCCGTCCGGCCACGTCCAGCATCATGCCGTGGTAGCCCTCCATGGCCTCCCGGCTGAACCCGGGCGCCAGGACGTCGTGCGCGAGCTGCCAGTTGGGCTCGTGGTTGTACGCCGTGAACAGCGCGTCCCCCACGACCGGCCGCAGATTGGCGATCCCGAGGCCGACATGCTTGGCGAACCGTGTCTCGTCCGCGAGATCGGCGCTGAGCGCCCCGCCCCAGACGAACACGAACTCCTTGTTGAACGCCTTGCGCCGGAAGATCGGGCCCAGTCGGCGGGCGTGGCGTACGGAGTCCTGGAGCGGTTTGGTCCTGCTCGCGCCCAGCACATCGCCGAGCAGCGGGAGCCGGCGGGGCGGGTGCGGTATGCGGTGCAGCTCGGGCCAGCCCTGCTCGGCACTGCGGAACCCCTTGGGCAGCGCGGACGGCGGCTCGGACGACAGCGCGGACCCGTTCGTCGTCTCCGCCATGACGCGATCTCCCTTGATCCTGCGGCACCTTGAGAAGGCAGCGACGCGTGTTGTACGTCAGTTCAATAGCGCGGCCTCAGTCTGGTCCGGTTGTTGAACCGACGTCAAGTAAGGTGCGGACATGAGTGCCAACCAGGGTGAGCGGACCCGGCGTCGGCTCAGTACCGAGGAGCGCAGGGAGCAGCTTCTGGCCGTCGGGGCGCGACTCTTCTCGGAGAGTCCGTACGACGAGGTGTGGATCGAGCAGGTGGCCGAGATCGCCGGTGTCTCGCGCGGGCTGCTCTACCACTACTTCCCGACCAAGCGGGACTTCTTCGCCGCCGTGGTGGACCGCGAGAGCGCGCGCATGCTGCGGATGACGGCCGCGGTCCCCGGCGTCCCGGTGCGCGAACAGCTCACCGCCAACCTCGACACCTACCTGGCCTACGTCGAGGAGCACGCCCACGGCTTCCGCGCCTTCCATCGCGCCGAAGCCTCCGGCGACCGGGCCGTACGCAAGGTCTACCGGCGGGCCATCGCCGCCCAGGAGAGGCAGATTCTCGCGGCGATGGCCGAGGACCCGGAGTTCGGCCCGGTCTGTCGGGCGCGACCCGATGTCCCGCTCGCCGTGCGGGGGTGGCTGGCGTTCACCACGGCCGTCTGCCTGGAGTGGCTGAGAGGCTCGGCGGAGCTGACCCGGGACCAGGTGCGGGACCTGTGTGCGCGTGCCTTGTTGGGCGTCATCGCACCCTGAGCGTCGCTCGAGTCGTCCCGTGACTCCGCGCACGATCGCGTGGCGTGGTTGGCGTGCGCCTCGATCTTCGATAGGTTAGGCAAGGCTTACCTAAGGAGGTTCGGGAAATGGGTGACAGCCAGAGCTGGACGGCCACACCTGCCGCGGCGGAACAGGCCCGGTCGATGCTCGCCACTGCATGGTCCTGCGCGGTGACCGCGGAGGGCGGCCGGGAGGAGTTCGTCGGCACGCACTCCGTGACCGACGACGGCCGGGTGCTGCTCCAGGTGCCCGAGGACAGCGCCCTGGTCACCGCCGCGATCTGCGCGCCGCGCGGAGAGCCGTCCGCCGTGCTGGAGTTCGCCGACGTCGCGCCCGTCCCCGTACGCAACCGTATCCGGGCCCGGCTCTGGCTCGCCGGCTGGTTCGCCGCGCAGGAGGGTCAGCTCGCCTTCCAGGCCACGCGTGTAGTGCTGCGCAGGCCCAGCGGTGCCGTCGTCGTCGACCTCGACGAGTTCGCCGCCGCCCGGCCCGACCCGCTGGTCACGGCCGAGGCCCGGCTGCTCACCCATCTCGCCGACTGCCATCCGGACGCGGTCGAACGGCTCACCCGGCTCGTCGAGCCCGACAGCCTGCACGGCGCCGTCCGCGTCCAGCCGCTCGCCGTCGACCGGCACGGACTGACCCTGCGCATCGAACGCGCCCGCGCCCACGGCGACGTACGACTGCCTTTCCACCGCCCGGCCGACGACGTCGCGCAGCTCACCGAGCGCATGCATGTGCTGCTCGGGCAGGCGAGCGCGGCCTCGTGCCCGCGGCCCCGGCCCCTACAGCGGCAGCGCGCAGACGGCGACGGGTGATGCGAACGGCTCGCCCGCGAGCCGCAGTTCACCGCTGTCCGCGTCGACGTGGAAGACGCTCACGGTGCTCGACCGCTGGTTCGCCGCGAAGAGCAGCCCGCCGTCCGGGGAGAGGGCGATCTGGCGCGGGAAGTCACCGCCCACCGGGACCGTGCCGAGCAGCCTGAGCCGGGCCCCGTCCGCCTCCACCGCGTACCGGGAGAGGCTGTTGTGGCCCCGGTTGGCGAGAAAGGCGTACCGGCCGTTCGGTGTTACGGCCAGCTGCGCCGGGTAGCTGGTGCCCGACCCGGTGCCCGTGGACTGCGCGGCGCCGACGGTGACACGGCCGCTGCCGGGGGAGTAGGCGCAGACCGCGACGGTGTTGTCGACCTCGTTGGCGAGATAGGCGTACCGCCCGCCGGGATGGAACGTCAGATGGCGGGGCCCCGCGCCCGGGCGGGTCCGCGCGCGGGAGAGCTCGGCGAGCGTGCCCCTCGCCCCGTCGAGGCGGTAGGTGTACACCGTGTCCGTGCCGAGGTCGACGGCGAGGACATGGCCGCCGTCGGGGCTGGTGAGGATCTGGTGGGCGTGCGGGCCGTCCTGGCCCGGGCCCGGTGCCGGACGGGAGTGCGTGACCAGGTCGGTGCGCTCGCCGAGCGCGCCGGAGGGCTCGATCGGGTGTACGGCCACACTGCCGGTGCCGTAGTTCGCGCTGAACAGCCAGCGGCCACCCGGATGTACCGACAGATGACACGGCGCCGACCCGCCGCTGCCCCGGCTGCCCAGGACCTTGCGGTCGGACAGCCGGACCGCGGTCACGGCACCGTCCTCGCGCTCGTTCACCGCGTACAGCGTGTTCCCGTCCGGGTGGACCGCGAGATACGACGGGTCGGCGACGTCCTCGATCGTGCCCGCGCCGGTGATCCGGCCCGTCCCTACGTCGTACGAGGCGACACCGATGCCCCGGCCGCCGCCGTCCGCCGAGGTGTACGTGCCGAGGTACAGCGCGCGCGGACCCGGGGCGGCCTCGCGGGAGACGCCCGGTGTGGCCTCGGGTGCCGATGACCGCTCGGGCTGTGCCGGCTTCTCGGCCGGTGCCGGCTTCTCCTCGCAGCCAGGGAGCGCCACCGCGGCCGCGGTTCCCGCGAGCGCGCCGACGAACCGGCGCCTGCTCACGCCACCACTGCCCATGTCCACACCCTCAGCTCGTCCGCTGCCCTCGCGACAGCCACCCTCGCGTGGATCACCCGGCCGGTGCAACCGAGGACGTCCCCTCGGCCGACCGCGTCACTTGGAGCGACGGGCAGCGGCGAGTCGGTTCCGGCCCGTCCGCACGCTCTCCCTGAACCGGGTCAGCCGCGGCATCCGCTCACGCTGCTCGCTGGAGACCCGGTCCAGCTCCTCCAGCAGCCGGCGCGAGCGGTGCTCGGTGTCCAGCTCGTCGAGGATGCGGTTGACCTCGGTCAGCACCGCGCCGTGCAGCTGCCACTGGCGGGCGTCGCGCTGGACCTCCTCCAGCAGCAGCTGGGCGAGCTTGTCCCGGGTCGCGGCGGCCTGGCGCAGCTCGTGGGTGAGCCGCTCCTCCGCGGACTCGGCGTTTTCGCTGACCTGGGAGGTGACCAGCACCGCGAAGCTCACCAGCGCGTCGGCGATCTCGGACAGCAGCTGTTCCACCGCGGCACCGATCTGCGGTGCGAACAACGGCTCGGGGTCGCGTTCCTTGGCCAGGTCGGTGAGGGTACGGGCGATCACCCGCAGGACGACCGTGCAGATCTCCAGTGTGTCCAGGCCGGTCCGCAGCACCACCCGGTGCAGCAGGCCCTCACGCACCCGTGGATTGAGCCGCAGACTGTCCTCGGCCTGCCGCAGCGCCGCGTCCACCTCGACGATGTCGTGGTCGAGCCGGCGCGCCTCGTGCAGCCGGGCGGCCGCCCGCTCCACCGGCGTACGGCCCGCCGCCTCCTCGCCCATGCTCAGCATCAACTGCCGCACCCGGCGGGCCAGTCCCTCGATGGACTCGCCCGCCTCGCCCACCCACACCGGTGGCGCGAGCAGCAGATTGCAGCCGAGCCCGACGATCGCGCCGATCAGCGTCTCCAGCACCCGCGCCCACGCGGTGTCCCCGACGGTCGTCACCCCGAGCACCAGCATGGCGCTGATCGCCACCTCGGGGACGTACTCGTCCACCCGGACCAGATGGCCCACGGCCAGCGAGGCCAGGATCACCAGCGCCAGGCTCCACCAGGTCAGCCCCACCAGCAGACTGAAGGCGATGGCGACGAGGACCCCGGCCACCACGGAGTTCACCCGGCGCACGCCATTGGTGAGCGTCGCGTAGAGGGTGACCTGGACGACCAGCAGCGCGGTCAGGGGAGCGGTGAGCGGGGCCTGCTCGGGGCTCAGTTGCAGCGCGATGATGTAGGCGACCGTCGCCGCGGCGGTCGACCGCAGGGTCTGGACGACCACGGGGTCCCGGCGCAGCCTCGTCAGCCGCTCCCGGTCAACCCGCCAGCGCCGTACGTCTCGCATTCCTGGGCTGTTCCCCTCTCTTGCGGACCGTACTTGTCCGCAAGGAAGCCAAGACTGATCGAATGGCGGGTCACCTGGCAAGAGGCGGGAGGGCGCCACCTGGCAAGCGGTGGGAGAGCGCCCCGACCCTGTTCCATCATCCTCGGCCCGACGGCGCCCGTCCTCCTGGCGGGCCCCCCGAGCGCTCAGGCGTACAGCTTGTCCACGAAGGCCCGCAGATTGCCCTCCGTCCGCGCGATCTGCTCCTGCACCGTGAGGCTCTCCTCCATGCGGGCGCCCGAGTCCGGCACCCTCTTGCCCCGGACATACAGAGAACAGGCGAGGTCGGTGCACATGTACAGGCCGACCGAATTGCCCTCGCGGCCCGCCGGGCCCGCCTTGCGCGCGGTCATCAGGGAGACCCCGCCGCCCCGGTGGGTCGTCAGGCACAGCGAGCACATGCTGCGGTGCAGAAAGCCGCGCTGCGAGGACGGGAACCGGAGGGTGATCCCGACCGGCCGCCCGTCCCGCTCGGTGACCAGAGCACTGCGGTCTGGCGCCCCCGGATCTCGCCAGCCCAGGAAGTCCAGGTCGTCCCAGGGGAGTTGGTCGAGATCGCGGGGCACGTGCAGCCGCTTGGCCTCGCCCTTGGAGCAGTTGACGAAGGAGTCGCGGATTTCCGGCTCGGTGAGTGCTCTCATGGGGGGACCTCCTGGGGGTGCGTGCTGTCGACATCATGGAAACTAGGGTTCCTAGGTTTCCGGCTAATGGTAGGCGGGATGTTCCTTGAGGGGCTAATGGATTTCGGAGGGAAGGGCGGGGTGCGGTGGTGGACTCCTGGGGACGGGCCCGGCGGATCCTGGACGTGGCGGGTC